>JAKSTJ010000012.1 GCA_024402635.1 Treponema sp.
AAAGACATCTCACTCTTTGAACCCAGTTCCAGGTATTATTTATGACCCTGAATACAAGGGGGAATATGAATTGGAATTGAATTCAGGTTTGGGAATCTCTTCTTGGCCAAGCACATTGATGCAGCTGATGGGCTTCGTTCCACCAACAGATTACGATAAGTCGATGTTGAATTTGAAATAGATGTAGGGCGAGTTTTGCTGGTTTTTGCGAATGCAAAAATGGGAGCCTTGCGACCAAAGCAAAACTCGGGAAGCACGCTTGCGTGCGACATTTGTTCCACCTACAGATTATGATAAGAGTATGATTAACTTAAAGTAGTTTCTAGGGCGTTCCCGGCTAAAGCCGGTCGCTACTTTCCGGGTTCCGCATTCGCTCCATTGCTTCGCAACGCCTGCGGCGCCCTCCAAATCGATAACGTGGGGTTGTCCCAAAAGTATGAGACAACCCCATCATTAATTACAATATATTTGTAAGTTCTTCTATAGACATGTGTGGCATAAGCATACCAAGGATTAGTATACCAAGTTGAACAAAGATGTATATTTTCTTTGCTTTCTTGAATGGTGAATCATCTTCTTCAATTTCTATATGGCATTTTTCTGGAGTTTCAGATTTTATTTTTATTAACTCAGTTTTTAAATATCCAATATGTATATTTGTTTGTGAATATTTACGAACAGGGCGATCTATAAAATCGAAAGTTCCATCTTCGGTTGAAAGAGAAAACTTATATTCTTTTCCGCCACCCCAAAAGAATCTAAAAATACCACACACAACACAAATAGCGAATACCAAGGCCCGTGGTATGAATGGCATAATTGCAGTCAATAAAGAACAAACAATTAATATAGTTGTATTTGTTCTATCTATTTTATCAGAAATAGATAATTTGTTCAGTTTCGTTAATTCAATTTTCTGAATCTCCTCTTTTCCCTTCTTAATAGGTGGATCTTCGATTACTAATTTTTCTTCTTCAATCGACACGAGTTTCGTTGGAGAAAACATTTTTCCAGGAGGGAGAAAAAACTCCCATTTTTTTTCACTCATTATAAAACCTCCAATAATAAGTTCTAATATAAGTATACATCACTATTTACGAGAACAATTTGTACTTACTGTTACTGTTGCCATTTTTATAGTAGGCCCATTCCCTATCAGCTTTCTTCAAACATGTTTCCGCAAAACTAATCTGATATTTAATCGAACTAATTTCGTCTCGCATCAATACCTCCTTTTTTACATTAATATATCAATATAAAACCTTTTAGTTTTAGTATTGTAATGTTATTATACATTATAAAACTAATAATAACAAATTATTTTAGAAGAATCTTAGTATTATTCTGTAATTATATTTCCAGAAAAAGTGCATTCTTTTTTCATGAATTCAATAAGGGAAACATTTGTAAACAATCTCAAATTTTATAGAAAACAAAAGGGTATTTCACAGGAAAAACTGTCTTACGCCGTTGGAAAAAGCATTGCTTATATAAATCAAATAGAAAACAAAGACACGTGGCCACAGCCAGAAATGGTAGATAAAATTGCCATGGCTTTAGGGATTTCATCGTCTGCACTTTTTGAAGAGAATAATAGCCCAGAAAATCTAAAAAATGGATTTGTAGAAAAATACGGTAAAACAATTGAGGATGAACTGATGTCCCGCATTGAAAAAGATGTAAAGGAAGTTTGTAAATTGTTATGAACACTATCATCGCGTTAGGGATTGTAGGGGCAGCGAAGCTGTTCCGCAGCGCAGCGGAGGAATGAAGCGATAGCGGAACCCCGCAAAGCCCGACCTTTTAAAATAGAAAATGCGTTAAGAAAAATTGCGAAAACCTGGAGCAATTTTTTAGCATTTACTATTTTAAAAGGGAACGCCCTCTATTCTATTGAATCAGGAAAATATGGTCACATCCGATTGAACTATCCTAACGTTGACATGGGCGAGTTTTATACAGTCGAAGGATGCATAAAACTCGGTAAGCAACCGCAGGTTGTAACATACGCTCGTTCTCGTTTTGAGGGCGGGCGTTTTTTATGGACGATATATTTTTTTAATGTTATATTTAAACTGTGATTGATATTAATCAGCTTAGACAAATAAACTTGTCTGAAAGAATTGCAATTACGGCTCACGCACAACAGAGGCTTGAAGAGCGTAAAATAAGTTTATCAGATGTTATAAAAGTTATTGATGAAGGTGAAATTATTCAGCAGTATGAAGAAGATAAACCTTTACCTAGTTGTTTAATTTTAGGGATGACAATACATAATAAATATTTACATGTAGTTGTAAGTACTGATGATGAATATATTTATTTAATCACAGCCTACTATCCATCATTGGATCAGTGGGAAGAAGATTACAAAACACGAAGGAATGTAAGATAAAAACTGCTGAAATGGCGCAGTTTTTATCTACTCAAAGTTTGCGTTGCAAACTTTTTTATCGACTGCACATTCTCATTTCATTGCGGATGTGCTTAAAAAGTCAATTCGGAAATTGATATTTCCTCATCGACTTTTTATGGGAGGTAATTATGATTTGTATGAATTGTGGTGCAAAAGCTGAAAAATCTACAACGACTTATGTTCGGGATTTAGGCAAGTGCATAATTATTATCCGTAATGTTCCTTGTTTTAAGTGTACTGAATGTAATGAAGTTGTTTATACTGGTGATGTTATTGAGAAAATCAACAGAATGGTAGAAACATTAAAGCAACAAATGACTGAGATTGCAGTTGCTGATTATGAAATGGCTGCGTAAAAGGAAAACGCTCGTTCTCGTTTTGAGGGCGGGCGTTTTTTTATGGGCGATTCCGGTTTGTGTTGGGTGGAAGTTACCTAAGGCAGGAATAACTCGTCTTATTGAAAACAAGTTTCAGATTTTTAATATTATGTCAAATAAAATATACTAGGTATAATATTTTTGACTATATACTAATTTGATGTTATATTATTTTTATGAACGAAATTCTAAAAAAATTACGTACTTTGCATAATTATTCTCAGTCTTATGTGGCGGAATATCTTAAGATTTCTCGGCAGATGTATATCAAATATGAAAGCGGTGAAGTAGAGCCATCTGTAAAGGTTGTAACAGATTTATGTCACTTATATAAAGTAAGTTATACCACAATTCTTGGTGAGCAGGATTTTATACAAGATAAATCTGATGAATCAAAAGGGGGGCATGCTTCTAAAAGCTCAGGGGAATGTTATGTTGCTTCTCCGGCAGTTTATTATGGTGTAAATAAATCATATTCAGCCTTGCAATCAAAGGCAATAAATCAAATAAAAGAGCTTTCTGATTTTCAGATTATTTCAGTTTTGGCTTATATGAAACTTCTGAATGAGGAAACAGCAGAAAATTCTAAGAGCAAATATAGAAAATTAATGTCAAATCCTATAGATCCAGATGAAGTCGAAAAAATAAATGCAGTTTATGACAAAATTTCGAAAGAGGAACAACTGAGATTTGTACAAGCAGGTTCAAAAAATGTATGTGAGGCCTTAAAAAATGACACGTGGTGAAATCTGGTGGGTTGATTTTGGCGTTCTAAATGGCAGCGAGGCTGGTTACAGGCATCCTGCAATTGTTGTTCAAAACGATAATTATAATGCCAGCAGAATATATACAACTGTAGTAGTTCCTTTGTCTACAAATTTATCTTTAGCAGAGCATAAGGACAATTTATTTCTTTCCAAAAAAATAACTAAACTTCCTAAGGACAGTGTTGCTTGTGTTCCATTAATTACTTCTGTAGATAAGAATCAGCTTGATGAATTGGTGTGCAAGTTGTCTGCTGAAGAAATGATGCAATTGGAGCAATGTATGAGCAGTTTGCTGAAAATATAGCAAAAACAATGTTCCCGGAGTAAATTCAAGGTCAGTTTTAATTATGCGAAGGTAGACTAATATTGCTGAAGGTAAGAAAGTTATTTATACAGTCACCTATTTTTTTATAACTACAAGATTTCTTTCGTGATCTTCTAAAAATGGAACTGTAAGTTTAATTTTTTCATAATTTTTTACCATAGTTTTTATTTCTTCCATTTCTGCAAGTATTTTTTCTTCACGAGCTTTATATGCTGCTAAATATCCGCCTTTTCTAAGCATTCTAAACAAAAGGTTAATAATTTTTAAGTCAAATGGATGGAAGGCTCTAAAAACTTCCAGATCAAAACTGTTAATTTCAACAGTATCTACTGCTTTGCATTCAACTTTGACATTTTGAAGATTAAGTTTTTTGATAACGGAAGATAAAAAGTCGCAGCGTTTTTCCATTCTTTCTACAAGGAAAAAATTATGTTCAGGAAATGCTATTGCCAGAGGAATTCCAGGGCAGCCTCCACCTGAGCCAATATCTGCAATGTCTAAAATTTCTTTTTTTGTTTGACTCTGTAATTCACTAATTATTTTCTTCAAATGAGGAATTGCAACCAGACTGTCTAGAATATGGTTTACTGCCATTTCGTCGGCATTTTCAGCTTTCATTAAATTGTAGCCTTTGTTAAACTCCAGAACTTCTGATATATATGTTTCTACTTGTGAAATTTGCTGTTGTGAAAATTCTATGTTCAATTTTTCTAAACCCTGAATTAATTTTTCTGACATGTAAATCTCCTATCACTTATTAATACAATCCGTGAATTAATCTGTATGCAATTGAACCTGGTTTTGGTGAGGCTGGACAATTTTCTGGATCGAACCATTGTGCATCTGCAATTTCTTCTTCCTGCAGATTAAGTTCTCCGCTGTCATAATCTGCGGTAAATCCTAACATCAATTGATCTGGAAAAGGCCAGCTTTGACTTCCTCTATAAGTAATATTTTTTATTTTAAGACCGGTTTCTTCCATCACTTCTCTTGCTACTGCTTGTTCTGCGCTTTCTCCTGTTTCCATAAAACCTGCAATACAAGCATAAATATCCTGATTTCGATAAGTGTGACGGGCAAGTAAAACTTTATTATCTTTATGAACAACTACAATAATGCAGGGTGAAATTCTTGGAAAAAAAATATTTTTACATTCAGGACATTGTCTTGCTGTAAGTTTTTCATGATCTGCCAGTTTTTCTCCGCAATTACAGCAGAATTTTGTTAAATTTCTCCATTCCAGAAGTCCTTTTGCTCTGAATGCAATAAAATTATTCTCATCGTTATTTTCAGCAAAAAACTGACGTAAAGGAATTGTATAGAAATTTTCTGGAAGATTTTCTATCGAAGGTAACTTTATACAGGAAAAATTAAATGTTGCTTCAGAAAAATAATTGTTTGAAGCATTTTCATCAATTTTATAAAGCCTTTTAAGACTTTCAAATTCTGAGCTGGAAATAGAGTTTGTAATTTTATTCAGTACAATTTCTTTTTCAAAAATAACAATATATTTCATAATAACTGAATTTCAGTATATAGAATTTGATTGTTAATTAAAATATTATTTTTTAATAATCAGTTTATCTTCCTGAACCTGGCACTGTAAAAACAATACTTCAACACCGGCTGCTTTTGCTTCTTTTAAGGCTGTCTCAAATTCTGGGTGAGTTTCTATATTTGGAAATACTTCTTTTACTCCAGGAATTTGAATCACAAAGGCAAGAAAACATTTTATTCCTCGTTTTGATGCAGCCGCCAGTTCTTTTAAATGTTTTACGCCTCTTTCTGTTGGAGCATCTGGAAAAAATCCCTGACCGTTTTTTTCTAATGTACAGCCTTTTACTTCCATCAAATACTTCTGATTATTTTTTTCCATGTAAAAATCAACTCGGGAATTTCCAAAAGTATATTCGGGTTTTATATAATCATAAGCCTGAATTCCAGAAAGAGAATTCAACCATTCAAGAACAACTTTATTAGGTGCCTGACTGTCCATATTTATGAGCAGACTTTCTGATTGGGTTGATTGATTGTAAAGAGGATGATTTTTATCAATTTTTTTGTAAACCGCAATTAAATCAAATTTTGTTTTACGATTTTCAAATCCAGGTCTGTCCCTGAAATCTTCCATTATAACTGTGCAACCTGGAACAAGAAGTTCTCTGCATCGTCCTGTATTTTTTACATGTACAGTTTCTCTTTTACCCTGAATTTCTACATAGGCAATAAAACGATTTGGTCGCTCAAGAAAAATTCCAGAGATTATTTTTTCGTATTTCATGATGTATTTCTTTTAAAAAGCTTTTTTTACTGATATTGCTTTTAAAGGACACATTTCCTGACAACAGAAGCAGGAAATACAGCCTCGTTTTTTGAATACGGCCTTTTTGTTTTTAAATTTAATTATATGTTGAGGACAACTTTCTGCACATTTTCCACATCCTGCACATTTGCTTTTTTCAACTTTAGGATAAGATTTTAAAAGTTTTCCTGCAAATTTAGCAAAAATCTTTCCGAAAACCCCTGGAAGCATGTCAGAAAAATCCAGAGAAATTGAATCTGGAATTTTGAATTGAGTCAGATTTTCTGGTAAAGAATCACCTTTAAGTGTAATTTCTTCTGGTTTTGCCAAACCTTTTTCTACTGCCTGACGAACCATTACAATTTTCATTGGATCCAGTTTCATTACAGTTGCAGCAAAATAATCCTGAGTGTAAAAATCTTTTGCTCCGAATAAAAGTCCTAAAGGATGAGAAGTTCCTCCAGTTGGACCGTTTCCTTCCATAGCATCAATTGCATCAATAATTGTAAGCTGAGGTTTTACAATCTGAGCAATTTCCAAAAGCATATTGGAAAAATCTTCAATATCAGGCCAAAGGTAATGAAGCTGTGGTTTTTCCAGCCCCGGAATAACTCCAAAAAGATTCTTAATTCCTCCACTTAAACCTGTCATAGCATGAGTTTTAAGTTTACAGATATCAATTATATAATCAGCTTCAATAATTGGTGTAATCATATTAAATGTATGATTTTTAAATCCATCGGGACAAACTACAGGTTTTGAAGAAAAATCGTTGTTTAATGTAAGAACATCTGTTAAATCATTCATTCCGCAGACTTTATATATATTTTTCATATATTCAGCCAGATAAGGACCGCCTGAACTTTCTGCCAGAGTGATATTTGTAAATCCTTTTTCCTTAAGCCACAATGCAACTGCCCGAACTACAGATGGATGTGTTGTTGCTGGAATTGAAGTTGGTTTTGCCATAATCAGATTTGGTTTTATAACAATCTTCATTTCTGGAGTCAGTTCTTTTTCAATTTCCTGATCTTCCATTATTTTTGCAACTGCTGCATTTATTTTCTGCTGGTCATAATCCTGAACCTGATAAATACTTTGAATCATTTTATCCACCTGTTTTTTATTGATGTCATAATTCTATCACGGAAAAATGATTTATTGAAAAAAATCTTGAAAAAATTGAATATTAGTTTTGAGAATTGTGATAATATGTTTTTTATGAATGAACAGTTAATTCGGGATGAATATAAAAATCTTACAAATTTTTTAATTAAAAATAATATTTCAATAACTACAATGGAAAGTGCTACTTCTGGTCAGATTGCTTCTCTTATTACTGATACTGAGGGTGCATCAAAAATTTTCAAAGGGGCTTTTATTACTTATTCAAATGAAGCAAAAATTATGAATGGAGTTCCTGCAGAAATTATTGAAAAATATTCTGTTTATTCTAAAGAAACTGTTACAAAAATGGCTGAAGTTTGCAGAAAAACTTACAATGCTGATGTTGGAATTGGAGTTTCCGGAACAATGGGTAATGTAGATCCTGCCAATATTGAATCTTCTGTTCCCGGGGAAGTTTATTTTGCCATTGCTACTAAAACTTCCGTTTCATCTTATGTTTATTCAATTGAAGCTGAAAACTGCAGATTGTATTACAAATTAAAAGTTGCAGATTTAGTTTATAAAGAATTAAGAAAAATCTTCAATTTCTAGTTTCTTGATTTTACTGTTTTGTGGAATTCTTCTTTTTTTACATACATAACTTCATCAGCTTCTTTAATTGCGTCAAAAAGATTTTCTTTTTCATTAGCCTCAAATATTTTTGAACCAAAACTTGCTGTTATCTGATATGGAAGAGAAAGAGAATTAGCTTTTTGTTTTAATTGATTTTCAATTTTCTGAAGAACTGTACTGCTTTTCTTGCATGGTCCCATAACAACAAATTCATCTCCACCATAACGGAAGCCCAGATAATTTTTAGGAATGGTAGTTCGTATTGCTTCAGCAACAGTTTTTACTGCCAGGTCTCCATGAAGATGTCCATGCTTATCATTAATTACTTTCATGTTGTTTATATCAATAAAAATAATTTCAGTGTTTGTTTTTTCTCTGTTATTTTTATTAAACATTTCAATACCAAAACTGTCTAAACCTGCTCTGTTTAATAAATCAGAAAGAGCATCTCGAGTAGAAAGTTTTCTATGCTGTTCACTCATTGTTCGGTAAATTAAAGTCTGTCGGAATTTTTCAATGATGGTACCAACTGATCTTGTCCAGTTATAACCATTTTTTTCTTCCAGGAGGCGAGTGTCGTTTTTAGATACAAAATATCCGTGGAGATAACGCTGATTAAAAATCGGTAAAAATAAAAATACGGAAGGTTTATCTGATTTCATATTGTCTGGAATCAGAGATTTTGTTTTTATTTTTTCAACGGGAGCAGGAATGCCATTTTCTATATTTGTAATAACCTGAACTTCTTTCCCATATGTACGGCTGTTTTCATCTGAAGTCTGTTCGCTGTTTAATGTTTTAACTACTTCATCTTTTAGAAGAATCGCAAAATCTGGACCTTCAAATGCATGTCGTTTTTCAAAGAAAAGCTGAAGGTTTTCAGTTAATTTTTTTACAGTTTCGTGTTTAATAAAAACATCTTCCAGATGACGGAGCTGGCTTGTAAATCTTTGAGCTTCATCCATCCTCTGATAATAGTTTTGTGCAAACAATATTTGTTCTTTTGTAATATTATTGCAACATCCGCAGCTTTGTCGTTTTATCATAGTTGCAGGAATTGTTTTTGATTCAGGTGTTTTTGGATTATTCAAAATAATATTTACTGCTTCATAAGCCATTTTTTCTGCATTAACAGAAATTGTGGTAATAGAAGGAATAATTTGCTTTGATAGAGAAATATCATCAAAACCAACAACCTTTAATTCTTCTGGAATTTTTATATCATGTTCAATTGCAGCTTTTGTTACTGCCATTGCTGTAAAATCATTAACGCAAACTACAGCATCTGGCCGGTCTTTTAATTCAAAAAGTTTTTTTGCCTGTTCATAGGCTGTTTTTGTAGTCCAGTCTCCATCCAGAAAAATAAAATCCTGAATTAATAGAATATTGTATCCTTCTAAAACTTCTCTAAATGCTCTGAAATTTGAATCAGCTCCTACATCATTTTCAGGACCACCAACAAAGGCAAATTTTTTAGCATTATGATCGTTTATTAAATGTCTGATTAAATCTTTATATAAATCGTAATTTCCACTGTTTACAGAGTGCATACCTTCTATAGGGTGGGCAATTGAAACAGCAGGAACTTTAGATTCAAGAATTCTTTTTGCTTCTCTTTGTGCAACTTCATAATCATTTAAAAGGTGGGGAGTTATAAGAATTCCGTCAAAATCTTTGTAATTAATTAAATCAAAAATTGCAAAACCTGTTGTATTCTGCGTTCCATCTGGTTCAGAAAATTTATAGCAGGCAAAAACATATAAATCCAGATTATTCTTGTCGCAGGCTGATTTAATGCCATTAATGATTGAAATAACGTAATCTGGAGACCATGGAGATGTTAAAAGGGCAATTTTCTTTTTCACAATATTAATTATACTACAATATTTTCAAATTTATATAGAAGAAAATTCTGATTTATACAAAGATGTTTTATAAAATAATAACGCAATACTTGTAATTTCGAGGTATTGTAAGTAAAATTAAAGAGATATGCCAGGCTTAAGTCAGCTTAAACAATTTAATAAAGATATTCAGTCTCTCGGTGATGAAATTACCATCCGTGCCAGTCGTGGTGAAAAGCCTGTACGTGTTCCTATTCCTCGTACAGTTGAAGATAGAGATGATACTCCTGATTTTGAACTTGGTATGCCGGAAATTGCCGCTCCTGTAGATAATTCGGCAGTTGACGATGATCTTTCTGATATTACAGGAATTTCTCCTTCCAATACCTCTTCTGGTGAATCTGATCAATCAGCATCTTTTGAAGCACCAGATATGTCTTCTCTTCTTAATCCAATTATGCCAGATGCCGGCGATATGGGAATGCCAGATTTGTCTATGTTTATGGACGCTCCATCTCCTGCAGAAGAAGAAGTTCAGGAAGTTGTAGAAGAAGCTCCTAAAGAAATTTCTATTGCAGATATGGGCCTGGAAGCACTTTTGTCCGGGGCAGGATTTGATGGTTCTGAAGTTTCTGATATGGAAGATTCTCCTGTTAAATCTTCAGGTGATTATTACGATGATTTTGATGAAGTAGATGAGATTGAACCTGAACCAGAGCCTGTTCCTGAAAAAAAGCCGGAACCTGTTAGAAAACCAATTCCTTCTTTCCGTGGTCCAGGTGCTCCTTTAGATATTGATGATTTATTCTCTGTAAAACCACCAGTCCCTAGAAAAACTGAACCAGTTGTAGAAGATATTCCAGAACCAGAGCCTCAGGTTGTTGAAGAAATCAGTGATATTCCTGATATTGACGGTTTATTTGATACAGGTTCAAATACTTCTTCAGAAGATGATTTTTCTTCAGATTTGTCTTCTGACATTATTTTAGATAGTGATTCAGATTTTTCTGATGCTGCTGCACAAGAGGATTTGCCACTTTCTCCAGATGATACTTTAGATTTTGGTTCTTCTGATTTTACTTTTGACGGTCAGACTAATCCTTTCGCATTTTCTGATATAGAAGATGATGATGGTTTTGCTATGGGAGATATTCCTGTTCAGGCAGAAGATAAAGAAGAAACTGAAACTGCAGAATCGGATAATTTTTCTTTTGATTCTCCTGAAACCTCTTCCGATGATTTTGGATTAACAGATTTTGGTGACGTTTCAGATTTTTCTTCAGAAACTGCAGATTCTTCTTCCGATGCTTCCGATTTTTCTTTAGACAGCCTTGGAGATTTATCTGATTTAGATTTACCTGATTTTGGTAAAACTTCAGATTCATCATCAGAAAGCAGCGATTTATCTTTTGACACAGCTTCCGAAACTACAGACAGTTTTGATTTACCAGATACAGATTTTAATATTGAAGAAAGTACGGACTCATCTTCAGAAAGTGACGGATTTTCTTTTGACTCATCTGAAACTTCTGACAGTTTTGATTTACCAGACACAGATTTTAGTATTGAAGAAAGTTCAGATTCATCATCAGAAAACGACGGATTCTCTTTTGACTCATCCGACGAGAGTTCAGATAGTTTTGGTTTAACAGATACAAGTTTTGATTTTGAAGAAAGTTCAGATTCATTTGGCGAAACTGAAGGTGATACATCAGATTCTTTTGAATCATCTTCCGATGACTTTGGTATTTCTTCAGATTCATCTGAAGGTGTCGATTTTTCTGATTCTATTCCAGATTCTTCTGATTATGATTTTGACAGTGAAGATTCTTTTGAAGCAGAAGAAGGTCCTGTTGAACAGTTCTCCACAGAAGGTATGGAGGATTTTGAAATTCAGGAAACAGATTCTCAATTAAACGGAGATTCTGACGATTTTGGCTTTGATGGTAATGATTTTGAAATTCCTGGATTTTCAGATGTTTCTTCTGCAGATACTTCTGTAAAAGCTAAAAAAGTTCCAAATCTTGATACACCAGACTTTAATGGTGCAATGCAGGGGAAAGAACTTCCTCCAAATACTCTTAGCGATGAACAATACAAAACTTTCATAAAGAATTTTAATGAATATCCATTAAATGTTCGTCTTGCTTTTGAAAACTTCATTGTTCAGGATGAATTTACTGATGATGCAGAATTTGAAATTATAGAAAAGATTCTGAATAAAGCTCCTGCAAGACAGGTTGCCGCTCATCTTGAAAAAATGCTGGATATTTCTATTCCAGTTCCAAGAGATTATGAACATCGTACAGCAGCTGAATATGAAGCCTATAAAAAATCTCTTTCATATCAGTTAAGAAACCGAATTATTCCTTTTGCATTAATTGGAATGATTGCACTTCTTTTGTTCTGGGGAATCTTTAATTTTACAAAATATGTAATTGTAATTCCTGCTCAGGCTGAATCTCTTTATAAACAGGGTTATGCTTTGTTAGAGGCTGATGAATATCCTCAATCGGAAATTAAGTTTAATGAAGCCGCTAAAAAGAAGATGAAGAAAAAATGGTTCTTTAAGTATGCCCGTGGATATAGAGAAAGAAAACAGTATCAGCGTGCAGAAAAGATGTACAAGAATACACTTCATTATTTTAATCACGATAAAGAAGCCGGTCTTGAATATGCAGATATGGCTTTAAATGATCTGGCTGATTATGCAGGTGCAGAAAATATTGTACGCCGAGAAATTCTGGATTATCATGCAGATGATCCTGATGCAAAATTGTTGCTTGGTGATATTTTCCTTGAATGGGGAACTGAAAAAGATCCAGAAAAACTTGAACTTGCAAAAAATCAGTATATGAATCTTCTTGATTCAACAAATAATTCTAAACTCGTAAATCTCTATAATTCCAGAATGATGAGATATTATATCAGAACTGATAAACTTGCTAATGTTCTTCCATATAAAGATATGTTTGAACCTAAAGAAAGCAATCTTAGTGCTGATGACTGGACAGAATTAAGCGGCTATTTGTTAAAGAAACTTTATGGACCAATGGCTCCTTCTGAAGAATATCTGCGTTCGAAAATTGAAGGTTTAAGAAAGCTTCTTCTTAGAGCAGTTTCAATGAATCCTGAAAATCCGGTTGCTCTTTACAATATTGGTAACTATTACATTAAGACAAATGAAATAATGTATGTAGAACAGTCATTAAAAGATGCAATTGATTGTTTTAATAAAGCACCTCATCTTAAAAACAGAGATATTTATAAATACATAGATTCATATCGTCTTCTTGGTGAAAATTATATTAAAACTAACGATATTCTTCAGGCTCAGGAAGCATATTCTGATGGTATAACTCTTTATAATGCAGAAAAAGAAGCTTCTGATTTTAAAGGAAATGAAGATATTGGTCATTTATATGCAGATTTAGCCGATATAAACTACTTCTCAGCTGGCGATTATGCAAATGCAGAAATGAATTATCAGTCTGGAATTGAATTAGGTTATGATAATTCTAATATCCGTTACCGAATGGGTTATATGCAGTATAAAAACAAGGATTATCGTAAAGCACTTGGTTCGTTTATAAAATCAGGTGAAGGTGTAGAAAAAGAATTAAATCTGCTTCTTGCTTTAGGAAATACTCATTCTTTGCGTGAAGATGATTATGCTGCAGAAGGATATTACGATCAGTTGATAAATAGACTTAATACAGAAATCTTAAACAGAGGTGGAACTGTATTCCCTCAGTCTGATAAAGCTGAATATGATATTATGACAACTTATCTCTACGCTTCAAACAACTATGGTGTAACTTTACATCGTCTTGCAGCAAGAACCGGTGATAGTTCAAGAAATGCAGAAGCAATTGTACAGTTCCAGCAGTCAGAAAGAGCCTGGGATGCATTAACTCGAAATCAGAAAACAATGGTTCGTTTACCAGGCAGCAATCTTGCTGAAGAAAATATCAGATATGTTACTCATCCGGAATCTGAATTTGAACCTTCAATTTATCTTGAAATTCCAAAAACATTAACAGAAAACGAAGGTTTGAACTAATTACAGGTAGTATGAATAATTTAAAGAAAGAATTGTTCCGTAAATCAATTCATATTTGCAGTGCTTTTGTTCCTTTATTGCTTCATTTTTTCTACTGGCTTACAATCGGTCTTTTAATTTTTGCAGTTTTATTTTATATTCTGACAGAAATTTTACGCTTAAAAGGTAAAAGGGTTCCTTTAATTACATTTATAACAGAAACTGCATCCAGAGACCGGGATAAAGGAAAAATTGTTTTAGGTCCGGTATTTTTAGTTCTTGGTATTCTTCTGGCAGCATTAATTTTACCAGAAATGTACGGGGCAATTGGAATATTTGCTCTTGCTTTTGGAGATGGATGTGCCAGTTTATTTGGAAAATGGATTGGCAAACATAAAATCATTAAAAGCAGTTCTAAGACTTTAGAAGGTTCCTTGGCTTGTTTTACAGCAGTTTTTATTTCTTCATTTCTTGTTTCTAAAAGACCGGTTTTAAGTTTACTGGAAGCTTTGTTTGTTACGTTAATTGAGTTTTTTTCTATTGGTAATTTTGATAATCTGATTATACCTTTGGCAGGTGGAAGTTTCTTTTTGATTTTAAATTATTTTTTCTAAAAAGCAGAATTTAAGGTAACAAATTTATTGTAAAATTATTTTACAGAATAAAGACGAAGAAGGATTTTTTTGATATTATATTCTTTGTATCGGAGGATTTTGTTTTGAAAAAGTTTATTTCTGTTTTATGTTTTTCAATTTTTTTAGCACCAGTTTTTTCACAGGAATATGAAACTGTTGAAATTCTATCACTTCCGGAAGTTAATACAAATATTGAAAATTCTTTAGTTGAAGAAATCCCATTAGTTGAAGCTGAAGAAAAAATAACAATTGCAGAAGAGAATTCTGAACCTGTTGAGGCAGTAAAAGAAACTGAAGTTGTAACAGAAAATAAAACTGAACCAGTTGCCACCGAGCCTGTTGTTGCAGAATCTGAAATTGAAAAAAAGGATCTAAATGCTATTGTACAGCAATTATTGCTTGATGATACAGGAATTGTTCTTGCATATAGAAATTCATTATCAAAACCTAACGATTCTGTTGAAATTATAAAATTAATTGAAAATAAAAAATCAGATATTCTTAGCGTCAGAGATCTTATTAAGAGTCAGACCGCAATTTATAATTATCAGATTGATGAACAGCTGGAAAAAGATAAAAGTGAAATTTTAAATGCTCCAGTTCTTCTTGCTGAATCAAATGGAATGGGAGAACTTTCAGATGCAGCCAGAATCAGAAGACAAAGTAAAATAAATGAACTGGAAAAAGATGCTGCTGCAAAAAAGAAAGCTTATCTTGATAAAATTCAATCAGATTTAGGTTCTAATGAAAAAAAAGAACTTGGATTACTGGCATCTTATTACAAAGATCTGGAAGGACGTACATATTCGGTAAATTCACTTTCAGAAGGTTTTAGTCATACTATTGAAGATTTTAATGTTGATGATGGATGCTGGTATATTAATTTCAGATATAGAATGCCTGGAATCGAAGAAACCTTAAATACAACTGTTAAAATTCCATATCAGGAAATTACAGGCAAGAAATTTATCAGCATAGATAAAATGAATGATGCTGAATTTAATGAATTTCAGGAAAATCTCTATATTTATTCCCAATTATTTAAAGAATTGCCAGAAGTTTTCTTTGGAAAATTAGATTATGTTGTTTACAGATGGAAACTTGCTTCTGAATATAGAATGGTGCCTGTGTCTTTAGAAGTTTCTTATCTTCCAAATAAAAATAAAATTGTTGCAAAACAGGAAAAAAATCTTTCACCTAGAATTTTTGTTATGAATCCTCCAAAAGAAGTTCGTACTAAAGCTGAAATTTCAGCAGATGCTGTAAATGCAACAAAAATCATTGCAAAAGAAGCAAAAGAAAGTGAATCAGAAGCAGACCGACTTTACAGAGAATATACAAATAATTTTGAAAATGCCAGAACTGCCAATTCAAAAGAACCTGTAATTCAAAAGGGTAGAGGAGCATTTATTATTTCTGCGGCAAAATATATTGACGGAAATTATATAGATGGTCTTATAAATGCTTTTGATCCAGAAGCTTTGATTCCAGATTTAGTATCAATGGAACTGGATTTCCCATTAACAAATTTTGGATTCTGGGGACTTTCTTCTGGTGTTTATCTTCCAGTTGAACCAGGTAATATTAATTTCCAGTTTGGATTTAATTTTGGATTTAATTTCATGATTACAAATCATTTTAGACCTTATATTCAGGCTTCTGCTGTTGTTGATACAAAATACAATGGTATTCTTAAAGCTGGTGGGGGATTAGATATTATTTTAGGAAAAAGAATTCTTTTGAATCTTGGATATAATTACAAATGGAATTATGATTTTAATAATCTGTTAAATCCTGACGTTGATACTTCTATGATGACAGAGGAAGAAAAGAAATCAATTCCTTTCTCAACAGGTCATAAAATTTCAATTGGTGTTGGAATTGCCTGGTAAAAAAAAACTGTCTGAAACATTTATTTGTAACAGACAGTTTTTTTATTTAACCAGGATTTTTTTATTTTCTTTTTAATTTTCTGATTATTACCATCATTGTATCATCTTTTGTAATAATCAATTCAAGAATTCCAATCGCTCCAAAAATCAACAAATCAATAAGAAGTGGCATTCCCTGGGAAATGATTCTTGAACTGTTTGCAAAAGTATTTAATAAGATTGGTCGCAGGAAGAAAATTGGAACTGCTGCAATTACAGAATAAATTGTAATTTTCAAAGTATAAACCAGAGTTTTTAGAACTACTGTTTTTACCTGAATAGAGTTCATTTTTTTCATAAATACAAAAAGGAAAATTGTATTTATAAGACTTGCAAGAGTTAAGGCAAGGGCAATTCCATCACCTTTCATTGGAAGAACTAATGCCAGAGCAAAAATAATATTTGCAACAAAACTGATAATACCTGCCAGTGTAGGAGTTTTTGTATTTCCCTGAGCGTAGAAAGCTGGCGAAATAACACGGTTTAATGCAATAAATAAAAGCCCTACAATGTGCCATCTGAATTCTCCTAAAGTAAGTTGAACAGATGCATCATCAAAACTTTTTGATTTATATAACAAAGTAATTAATTCCTGACCATGAACTAAAGCATAAGCAGTAACTGGAAGTGAAATTACAATCATTATTTTAATAGCCTGAATCAAAAGTTTATTAAAATCTTCCCACTGCTGTTTGTTTGCCATAGAAGACATATCTGGAAGAATTACAGTTCCAATTGAAACTGCAAAAATACCAAGAATCAATTCCTGAAGGCGTAATGAGTATTGCAAACTTGCAGCAATTCCTTCCCCAGTTCGGTTTGCCAGTGCAGTGGAAACAACATCATTTAACTGGTAAGCAGCCATACCAATAATTGTTGGTACAATCAAAGCAATTACTTTTCTGGTTCCAGGATTTGAAAAAGTTTTTCTTAAAGTTGTAAAACAGATTTTCCAGCCGGTTTTTCTAATAAATGGCCATTGGAACAAAGCCTGAACAGTTCCACCAATTATTACACCAATAGACATTGCAAGGGCAGGATCTCCTGTATATGGTGCTAAAATGTAAGTTCCAAGAATTACAAGTCCATTAAATAAAACAGGTGTGAATCCAGATGGAGCAAATATATTACAACCATTTAAGATTCCCTGAAAGAAAGCCGCAATGGAAATAATACACAAATAAGGAAACATAACTCTGGTAAGAAGAGTAATTTCCTGTGATTTTAACAGATACATTTCAACCTGCTGAAAATAACCTGTACTGTTTGGATCAGCTGGTGCTTTACAGAATAATGGAGTAATAAATGGTGTAAAAAAAATACCGATTATTACAACACAAACTGTTAAAAAGGAAATCAATGTAAAAGTTGAAGAGATGAACTGTTGAGTTTCTTTTTTATTTTCATCAGTTGGATCTTTTGCAAGATATGATTTAAAAGTTGGGATAAATGCTACGGAAATTGCATTTTCTGCAAACAAACGTCTAAGCAAGTTTGGAATCATAAAAGCTGTTGTAAATGCATCTGCATGCATTGAAGTTCCAAGGAATGTTGCTTTTGTCATTTCCCTGATTAAGCCCATGATTCTGGATGCTAAAGTCATTATGGATAAAATTATACCAGAACGAAGCAATGATTTTTTTTCTTTTTTATTTTCCATGTTTTTAGAATAAATTTATTAAGGAAAATAATCAATTCATTTATAAATATCTTGTTATACATAGTGGAAAAAAATGTGAATTCATCCGATAATATAATAGACTTTCTTTAAATAAAGGATTTAATGGTGGAAAGCGAAAGCAAGAGTTCTTTTGACAGACTGGTAGCAGGTCTTGATGCTCAGGATCGTATTACAATGCTGAACAGAATTAATCAGGGAAGTGTTCAGACTGTTGCCCTTGTTTCTGAAGAAATAGATACCAGCGAAAAATTTGATAATCTCTCTTCTAAATTGCAAAGTGAATCTTTGTTGTACCGTTTATACTTATGGATCCGTTCTTTGTTTACAAAAAATTCAACTGAAACAATTTATAATGAAGATTTAATTGCAAATCTGGCTCGTAAATTGAATCATAATCATCCTGGAATTGTAAATCATAAGGCAAAAGCTCTGGATTATATTTTTTATGAAAGACTTCTTTCCATTCGTGATGCGGCTGATTTTTTTAGACCCTATTTTGGTTTTATAAATGATAAGCCTGGTGATTTTTACGTTTTTTTAAGTACTTTCGTTGCTCCTGATTTATCTGAAAAAATTAACTCTGAAGCAGACCCTTTTGTTAATCCTTTTTCAAAAGTTGGTGGTCCTGAAATTCGTCAGGAATTATTACGAAAACTTGATATTATTTTAAAAGATATGGATTCTGGAATAAAAAATCGAATCTATCTTGCAGTTACTGCTGTAAACTGGTTGGATCATTTTATTTCAATTCCTTATATTCATTTTATTTCTCAATTTACAAATGTGGCAGATAATTCATATTCAGGACCTTACAATCACTGTAAAGATGATTTGAATATTTTATGTTCTGTTTTTGATAAAATTATGCCTATTGAAAATGAGATTCTTGAAGCAATTTATCTTTTTTCTCAGCGTAAGAATCTTAATGAAAATGTTCAGGAAAAAGATATTGAAAAAGTTGTAAGAGAATTTATGTCAAAAGCTTCCAGTCATCTTGCTACAGTTCAGGATTTTGCAGGAAATGTTTCAATTAAGCGTTTAGGACGAATTGTAAATAATAAGTACGATTGGGAACCAGAAAATATGGAAGGTGCAGAAGGATGGTTTGCAACTTTCAGAAATCAATGGCATGTAATTTTTGATATTCGCTGGAATGAATGGCTGAGAGAACAGAAAAAGGCAAATTTAAGTGAAAATTTAAAATTGGATTTTAATCTTCAGGAATTTCCTGCAATGAAATATCGTCCATGGTTAAAATTATGGACAAATGTTACTTTTGGATGCGAATTAACCGGTGGATTTCTTTCATGGTTTGTAACCGAAAAATATGATGAAATAGCTTTACCGTTAAATGAAGTTGTAATGGAAGGCATTTTTATTAAAAGTGAAAATAGATCAGAATATTCTGATGCATTAAATGATTTTATTAACGCAAATACCAATATGAGCTATATTCTTGAAAAACTTTCACCAAAAGGGGAATACGGAAAGATTTTTGAAGATTATATAAATAATCAGGTTCATACATTCCAGGCTCAAAATCAGATTAATTCAATGATTCAGGAAACTGAAGAAAGAATTAAAGAATGTATAAAACAGTTCTGTCGCGGTGCTCGTACAATTGAAAGAGTTTTTCACGGATTTTTTGATGAAAGTAAAGATGGAGTTCATGAAAGTCTTCAGAATTTGTCTACAATCAAAGGTCGAGATAATCATCAGTTTAGACAGACTTTAATGGATATTCGTGATTTGCTAAGAAAGTGTCTTTTCTATATTTCAGAACTTGAACCAATTGATTCTGTAACAGAGTAATAAAATGATTAATTTTTCAATAAAAGCTGACTCAACAACTAAATATATTACTTTTCCCTTTATTAAAAATAATAAATCTTTGGAAAGTGAAGTAAAATGTGGATTAACTTTAATTCCTGCAGGAAATATGAGATTCAGATGGAATGAAGAAAATCCTGTTAGAAAAGAATTATTAACTTCCATCTCAAAAAATCCAGTTCCTCTGGAATTAATCCATTCTCAAACTGTTGTTGATATTAAAAATAAAAACGACACATTTAAAATGCAGGCTGATGGTATGATTACAAAAAATCCTGAATTAATGCCTGTAATTACAGTTGCAGATTGTGTTCCAATTTATCTTTATGATTCTGTTACAAAGGTTTTTGGTGTAGTTCATTCCGGCTGGAAAGGAACTGGAATTATTAGAGAAGCAATTTTACTGGCACAGAAAAATTATGGTTCAAAACCGGAAGATTTTTCAGTTGTAATTGGTCCTCATATAAAAAACTGCTGTTATATTGTAAACGAAGAACGAGCTGAATATTTTAGAAATAATTTTTCAAAAGATTGCGTAGTTGAACTTGAAAAAAATGGTACCTGCTATTGTGGTGGACGAGGGCTTCCAATTGTATGGAATAATGGTGGCGGAAAACTATACAGATTATCTTTGGAAAAGGCAAATCTTGCTGTTTTAGAAAAAACTGGTGTTAAATCGGAAAATATTGGTGTTTGTTCAGATTGTACCTGTTGTACAGAAATCTGCGGATCAAATCGTCGTCAAACTGCCATTAATATAAAAGAAAATAATATTGATACTTCAAAATTATCTGTTGAAGAACAATCTAAACTTTTTACTGTAATGGCAGCTTTTACTTTTAGTTCAAATTAATACAAAGGAAGTAATGGATCTTTTAAGGATTCAATAATTCTCTGTTTTTCAAATTCAAGAACTGTATTAGAAGGCAGCCACTGGTATTTTTCTCGAATAGAATCAACTGCTTTAATTACGTCTCCATCATTCAGACTTAATGCTGTGTAATAATCAGACTTAAATACAGGACTGTTTACATCAATAACAAAAGAACTTGATTCAAGGTCTGTAATAATCCATCTGTCTTTTTTGTAGGTCAAAGTGATGGTATCAAATACTTTTTCAACTTCAATTCTATTGTCCAAATCTTCTGAATGAAGCAGATAGTAATTAATATCGTATTTTACTACATCACCATTCTGAATTTCTTTTCCATTTTCCATTGTTATTGGATCAACTTTGTCTCTTCTTAAAACAACTGGTGGGTGAAGATCAGAAACCTGCCCTTGAATTGTTAAATTTGTTACTCCATATACTCCTGCATGCTGATTTTTAATATTATCAGTTGCAAAATATAAATAACCTTCAGGACTCATAAATCCCTGATCGTTATCATAGGTTCGTCTCTGTTTTCCAATTACATAAATATGACTGATTGCTCTGATGTAATTTTCAGTGTTACCACCATCAGAAATGTTTGACATTAAAACAGAATCTTTATCATTTACAGCTTTAAATAAAGTTTCAATTGTCTGTGTTGCTGTTAATCCTTTTGAACAACCTTCATCAAGATTTGTTTTAATCATGTTCCAGGTAATAAAGGTTCCAATTGCAATAACAATAAGAGTTGTAATAATTGCTGCTGTATTTCTTCGAAGACGTCTTTTTGTGTTAACTTTAGACTGTTTAGCCTTCATGTAAGATTCAGCTTTCTGAGATAATTCTTCGTCAGTTATTTTTGTTTTATGTTCAGCATCTTTTTCTGCGTATAAAAGTTCCAGAGGAAATGTTTCAGTTGGTGTTAAATCTTCTGATGATTTTCCTTTTTGTTTTTTTCCTGGAATATTAATTGCATTTGAGTTTAATTTAAGGGCTCTGTTTATTTCTTTTGCCAGAACAGGATTAATTCCATTTACACATAATTCAACAGGAAGAAAATTTCTGTCCATCATATCTGCATTACGTTCAACTGTATCTGTTGAAGTATAAGGATATTTTCCAGAAAGCATTTTATAAGCAATTACGGCTCTGTTAAAACAAAGGGCAGGTAAATCGTAAAGGGTAGGGTTTATCCAACCGGAATGTTCATCTGAAATCTGACGGCTGGAAAGACCACCTGAAGAATATTTAAATAAATCTCCTGGAAGAATCAGAATTGAAAGAGTATCTTCCACTTTATCAAAAAGAATGCCGCCTGCTCCGTTTATTGGCAATGTTTTTTTTGTAAGGGCTGCTTGTGTTAATAGAGAACACAATGCAAATCCTGCTTCAAAAGCATTGTCTTTATCGGTTTTAGAAGCATTTTCAGCTTCTCCCTTTTCTACGATAGTTAAATAGGTTTTTAATTCTGGAGAAAAAGTGTTCTTTGCACAATAAAATACAATAGGACAGTTTTTTTCCGGAATGTCGTAGGCTTTTATGTCAGAAAATGTCCAATCCGAAAATTCAAAATTATATTTACGGTCTTCCGTAATTTTTGCAACTGCAAGAACTCCTTTCTGAGTTACGATTGTGTTATAACTGGTTTTCCCAAAACTCAATTCATCCATCTGGGAGTTCATTCTGATTTCTTTTTCTGTGATAGTAACAATTTCTGACATTTTATCCTCAAATTAATTTTTTATTAGCGTTTTCCATCAGCACTGTAAAGATAATCGAAATAATCCATACTTGTGCTGTATAATGCATCATAACCTTTTAAAGTTTCTTTATAAGATTCCATGCTTTTCCAGAAATTAAAGAATTCTGGATCTTTGTTGTATGCATCTGAATAAATAGCTGCAGCCTGAGCATCTGCCTGACCTTTTATTTCTTCTGCTTTTCTATATGCTTCTGAAGAAATTGCACGTTTTTCGCTTTCAAGTTTACCAAGCCATGAAGCCTTCTGACCTTCACCATAAGAACGGAATGCCTGAGCAACCTGATTTCGGTCTTTAATCATACGGCTGTAAACTGATTCTGTAAGTTCATCTGAATATTTAATCTGACGAGGAACAATATCAATTACCTGAATTCCGTATTCTGGAGTAAGTTTGTTTGCTTCGACTGTCATTTCTTTACAAAGCTGATCACGGCCTTTTGAAACAATTTCATTATTTGCTTCACCGTTTACTAAAACTCCAATTTCTTCGTTATCAACATCCTGAGCAACTGCTTCTTCTGTTTTGATTTCATTAATAATATTTGAACTTCGAACAATTTCACTTAATCTGTTCTGAGTAATGATTGTTCTTGTAGCAGTATCAATAATGCTGCTTAATTTATTATATGAATTATCAAGAGTCTGGAAACTCTGGTAGAATTTTTCAGGATCTGTAATCTTCCATCTTGCAGTTGTATCTACAACAATGTACTGTTTTTCTTTTGTTGGAATTCGCTGAGCATCTCCATCAATTGAAAGAAGCATTTTTGGATATGTAGTTACCTGATCAAGGAATGGAATTTTAATGTATAAACCTGCTTCTGTATGAGTAGAAACAATAGTTCTAAAACGAGTTACTACAACCTGACTTCCTTCATTTACAACATAAAATGGACCTGTAAAAAGGAATAAAATCAAAAGAATAATAATTACTGACAACCAGATAAGAAATTTTTTCAATGATCTAGACATATTTTCACCTCCCTATTACTGAAGTCCTAACTGTTTTAATGGAAGAACATTTTTAAGTTCACTGTCAATCAATTCAGGTTTCTTTTCAGCACCAAAAATTTCATTCATTGTTTCAAGATAAATACGTTCTTTTGTAACTCTAGGAGCTCTTCTGTATTCTTCGTAAACTGAATTAAAGCGTGCTACATCACCTTCTGCTTTGTTAACACGTTCTGCTGCATAACCTTCTGCAATCTGTAACTGCTGCTGTGCTTCACCACGGGCTCTTGGAATCTGAGCGTTGTATGCTTCTTTACCTTCGTTGATTAAACGGTTCATATCCTGAATTGCTTTGTTTACATCTTCAAATGCTTCCTGAACTCCAACTGGTGGAACAATATTCTGAAGCTGTACTGCAATTACAGAAATGCCTAATCCCAGTGATGAGAAATAATCATTCATCATCTGCTGAGCCTGATCCTGAATTGTCTGACGTTCAGAACCCATTACATCAAGAATAGCACGGTCTCCAACTAAAGTATTGATTGCCGAACGGGAAATATCTCTGATTGTTTCTTCTTTTTCGTAAACACCAAAAAGCCACTGTTTAGGATCTTCAATTCTGTACTGAATAATCCATTCAACATCAACAATATTTAAATCTCCTGTAAGCATAGAAGATTCTTCCGTAATATTATTTCTATATTCGCTGTTTCTGCCTGATTTAATTGTTGTAAATCCAAATTCTTCTTCCTGAACAACTTTTACAGGAACATTGTGATTTTTTTCAATTCCAAATGGCAGCTTAAAATGAAGTCCTGAATCAACTGTTCCAACGTATTTTCCAAAACGTGTAATAACAGCCTGTTCTGTTTCATCTACAATGTAAAAACTTGAAAATGAAGCTATTACCAAAACTCCAAGAATAATAATCCATGTTATGGTAGAAGGTTTTAAGAAATTAATTTTTCTTTTTGCCTTCTGAGTATTTGCATCACTCATGCTAACCTCCGCATTATAATAATATTTTAAAGATAGTAAAAACACATAGAAAATACAAGTTTAAATTATCACGGAAAAAAAATACAGAAAATAAAAATATGGGTTATAATAAAATTCAGGGAAGAGTTTAAAAATGGAAAATAAAAAAGTTGTTAAAAAGAATCAGAAAAAATCTGATCAGGAAAATCTGCTGCAGGCTTCTTTTGATTACAATGGTAAATCTCTGGATGAATTAAAACTTATTAGAAAAATTGAACAGGAAAAAAATCGGCGGGAACAAAATCCTGTAGACAGTTTTATGATTAAACTTATTATTGTCCTGATTCTTGTTTGTATTCTGGTAACTATAATTGTAAGTTCAGTTCTAATCAGTAAAAATCATAATCAGAAAAATTCCAATTCTGTAGAAATGCGGGTTGAATCTACATTAACTTCCTGTCAGGAACTTGTAAGTTACAAATACAGATATCAGCAGATGGATTTTATAAAACATAGTGCCAGTTCTTCCTGGACAAGTTATGTTTTATTAAAATATTCAGGAATTCTTCGAGCAGGAATTAAAGATTTGAATCAGTGTACTTTTGAAATGTCTGATGATAAAAAGAATCTTAAAATATTTACACCTGAACTAGAAATCCTTGGAAACGAAATTTCTTCGTATGAAGTTTTAGATGAATATCAAAGATGGTTCAGTGCTTTAACGGTTAAAGAAACAATGGAAGAACTGGACAGAAAAAAACTTCAGCTGGAAAAAGAAGCTGTTCAAAATGGTTTATTAAAGGAAGCTGCCGATCATGCAAAATTGACTCTGGAAAAAATGTTTCTTGCTGCCGGTTTTGAAAGAGTTCAGGTTGTTTATCCTCCGATAGATATTTCGCCATATATAAACAAAACTGATGAAGAAAATATATCCGCTGAATAATTAATTGAAAAAAACTTAAAAAAAGTATATAACAACAAAGGTATATAATAGTATAAAGAGGTTATCGTAATGGAAAAAACTATTGCTCTTATTCCTGGTGATGGAATCGGTCCTGATGTAATTGCAGAAGCTGTAAAAGTTTTAAATGCAGTTGCAAATAAATATGGACATAAATGGATTTATAAAGACGTAATCGCAGGTGGTAAAGCTATTGATATGTTTAAGCACCCTTTACCAAAAGAACAGCTTGATATTTGTCTTCATGCAGACTCTGTTTTACTTGGAGCTGTTGGTGGTCCAAAATGGGATAACGTTGATCCTTCAATTAGACCTGAAAAAGGTTTGCTCGCTCTTCGTGGTGGAATGAAAGTATTTGCTAATCTTCGTCCTGCTGTAATTTTCCCTCAGTTAAAAGCAGCTTGTCCTCTTAAAGATGAAATTATTGGTCAGGGTCTTGATATTTTGATCGTTCGTGAATTAACTGGCGGTATTTATTTTGGCGATAGAGGTTTCTCTCAGGATGGAAATTCTGCATGGGATACTGAAAAATATTCTCGTGAAGAAATTGAACGTATTGTAAGAATGGCTTTTGAAGCTGCAAAAAATCGTCAGAAAAAAGTAACAGTTGTAGATAAAGCTAACATTTTGAATACAAGCCGTTTATGGCGTAAAGTTGCTGAAGAAATTCATACAGAATATCCTGATATTGAATTAAACTTCCTTTATGTAGATAACGCTGCAATGCAGTTGGTTCGTAATCCTCGTCAGTTTGATGTTATTGCTACTTCAAATATGTTTGGTGATATTCTTTCTGATGAAGCTTCTCAGATTACAGGTTCAATTGGTATGCTTGCGTCTGCATCTTTAGGTAATGGAAAAGGACCTGGACTTTATGAACCAATTCACGGTTCTGCTCCTGATATTGCAGGTAAAAATCTTGCAAATCCATTGGCAACAATTCTTTCTGCTGCAATGCTTTTACGTTATGATTTCAAACTTGAAACAGAAGCTAAAGCAATTGAAGCTGCAGTTCAGACTGTTCTTAACGAAGGCTGGAGAACAGGTGATATTGCCGGTGATGTTGAAGCTGTAAAAGCAGCAGGAAAACTGGTTGGTACAAAAGAAATGGGTCAGCTTGTTGCAGATAAAATTTAATTTATAAATACTTTTAAAATTAACTATTCATCTGATATAATTGGGAAGAAGTATGTAAAATGCTTTTTCCCTTTTTTATTTAGTGGAGGAATTTATGAAAAAATTTATTTTTATAATGACAGGTCTTCTTTTGGTTTTTAGTTTATTTTCATGCAGTTCAAAGAAAACTGTAAAAACCAAGAAACCTTTCTCGTATGATAATGATTTTACACTGGAAGTAATTGTACCTGACACTTCAAGTAACATAAAAACAAAAGCAGAAAAAATTAATAAAAAACTTACTGCAGTTGAACTTACTAAATTAATGGGAAACGGAATTAATCTTGGAAACACAATGGAAGCATATAGAGGATGGTTTCATAGTACTAAATTAAATGCTGAATCTTATGAAAGAGCCTGGGGACAGCCAGAAACTACAGCCGAAATATTTGTTGCATACAAAGAAGCTGGTTTTGATACTGTAAGAATTCCTGTTGCCTGGACTAATATGATGGATTATGAAAACGGCGATTATGTAATCAGTTATGAATATCTTGATAGAGTAGAAACTGTTGTTAATTATGCTCTTGATGCAGATTTATACGTAATTATAAATGATCACTGGGATGGACAATGGTGGGGAATGTTTGGTTCTGAAAATATGGAAACCCGTCATAATGCAGTTATGCTTTACAAATCAATGTGGACTCAGATTGCAACAAGATTTAAGAATTATTCAGACAAATTGATTTTCGAAGGTGCCAATGAAGAACTGGGAAATCGTCTTAATGATGATACAGTTTTTTCTGCCGGTGCAAAAGGTGTACTTACAGAAACCCATCTTTTTCAGGCTGTAAATGAAATTAATCAGTGTTTTGTTGATGTTGTAAGAAGTACTGGAGGAAACAATTATTATCGTTTTCTTTTGATTCCTGGATTTGATACAGATATTCGTCAAACTGTTGATGTTCGTTTCGAAATGCCAGAAGATTCAGCAAAAAACAAACTTCTTGTTTCAGTTCATTATTATACTCCTTCAACTTTCTGTATTCTTAATCAGGATGCAGACTGGGGAAAGAATAAAGAAGATTGGGGCACTCAAGATGATTATGGCGTAATGAACAGAAATCTTGCTCAAATGCAGAAATTTGTTGAACAGGGATATGGAGTTGTTATTGGTGAATACGGGGTTTCTATGAAAAAAGACGGGGACAAAAAAGATGGAACCGAAAAATGGATGAGAAATCTTGTAGAAAAATCAGAAGAATATAATTACTGTCCAATTCTCTGGGATTGCAACAGTTTCTTTAAAAAGACTGGAACATTAGGTTTTCAAGATCCTGAACTGGCCGCAATTTACAAAAAATAATATTATATTTTTCAATTGAGATATTGAGATTTTTAGAATATAATATTAAGCATGGATTTTGGTACCTCTTCAAATAATAAAAAAAATGGTCTTATATATAAAGATGATTTTAAAACAATCATTGGAGTAGATGAAGCTTCCGGTCTTTTTACTGGGCGAGTTCCATTTGGTGCTCATGCAATAACATCGGAAGTTTTTTCAAACTCTCCATATGAATCTATATCTTTGCCTGATTCTCTGGAAGTTTTAGGTGAATGTCTTTTTGAAAATTCTCCTAATCTTCAGAAAGTAAAATTACCTTATGATATAAAATCCCTTCCTGCTTATCTTTTTTCAGGATGTACAGCTTTATCATTAGTAACAATGCCTGCTCAGCTTTCAGAATATCCTGAAGGTCTTTTCTATAATTGTACCTCTTTAAAAGAAATTGTTTTACGTCCTGGTATTTCAACTATTCCTGAAAATTGTTTTGCAGGCTGTAGCGCATTAATGTCTGTTGTAATTCCAGATTATATTAAAAATATAGGAAAGAATGCTTTTGCAGGTTGTACATCTCTTTCAACTGTAATAATTCCTTCATCAATTATGGATATTTCCCCTGATGCTTTTGAAAATTGTCCAAATATTACAAGCGTAAGACTTTTAGGTGAAAGTGCAATTTATTTTATTGACCCAAAAGATAATTGTTTATACGAACGAACAGCAAATGGGGATGAATTGATTATAAAAGTTGCACAGGTTCAAAAGCAGGAAGTTTCTTTCTTTGAAGAAAATGAAGAAGCTCTCCCAGAAGAAACTTTCTTTGAAAATGAAGAAGTATCTGAAATTGATGAAACTTTCAGTTCTGAAGTACAGGCTGATTCTGAAGAAATGTCAGCTGTTTTAGGTTCAGAACCAATTATGGAACCTGCTGCAGATATGATTCAAGAAAATAATGATGAAATACAAATGTCTCAAGAGGAGGAGCAGTCTATTATGAGCGATAGTTTTATTCCTGAAGCACAAACTGAAAATTCTATGGATACTGTAATTGAAAACAATGTAGACAGCATGCTGGCAGATATTATGAATGATGAACGTTCAAGAACAGAAAATGTTTCTACTTCAGTTGCTGTTGATGAAAAAGAAACTCAAATTTTGACAGAAATGATGGATGTAATGAACGAAAAATCTGAATCAGAAAATACAGGTAGAGTTACAGAAGATGAACTTGCCAGATTATTTTCTAAAAACGAAAGTACAGAACCTGCTGGAGAAGATGCTGTTCAGGTTCAGAAATCTGCAGATGAAGTTGATAGTAAAACACAGATTCTTCTTTCTTCTGTTGCATTCAGTAATGTAATTGAATGTAATCCAGAAGGTGAACTTCCTTCAGATCCAGAACTTTTTGTAATTGCAGAAAAAACTGTTACAGGTGCAGATGGTTCAGCAGCTTTCTCTTCAAAGCTTGTTAAAACTGCCAGAACATTTGCTCATATTCAGGATTTCAAACGAATTATTCTCTTAAATGGACTTCCTGTTGAAAATGATGAATTTATGCAGTTCTATCATCACTTTATTGCACAAAAACATGTTGTATTTGCCTGTGAAGCTTCAAGTCCTGCAAAACTTTCTGAATATGGTAAAACAGTTTGCGAAGAATCAAGAATCAGTCTTGATCGTGATGATTTAATCAGTCAGCGTAAGAAAATCAGTATAAAAAACAATACTTTAATAAAACTTGTTATTCAGGATAAATACGAAGAATAAAAAAGAGGTTAAATAAAAATGAAAAGCGATAACGCAAAAAAAGGTGTAGAAAGAGCACCTCACAGATCATTATATTATGCATCTGGTTATACAGATGAAGAATTAGCACAGCCAATGGTTGGTATTATTTGTGCAAAAAATGAACTTATTCCAGGTCATATTGAACTTGATCGTATTTCAGAAGCTGTAAAAGCTGGTGTTAGAATGGCAGGTGGTACTCCTGTAGAATTCCCTGCAATTGGTGTTTGTGATGGTATTGCAATGGGACACGAAGGAATGAAATATTCTTTAGTAACTCGTGAACTTATTGCAGATTCAATTGAATGTGTTACAAAAGCTCATCAGTTTGATGCTTTAGTTATGATTCCAAACTGTGACAAAATTGTTCCTGGAATGTTAATGGCTGCTGCACGTCTTGATCTTCCAACTGTATTTGTTTCTGGCGGACCAATGATGCCAGGTCATTTACCAGGTAACGATCCATCTAATCCATATTCTGGAAGAAATCTTTCATTAACAGATATGTTTGAAGCAGTTGGTGGTCTTGCTGTTGGTAAAATCAACGAAGAACAGCTTAAAGAAATGGAACATAAAGCTTGTCCTGGTTGCGGGGCTTGTTCTGGAATGTTTACTGCAAACTCAATGAACTGTTTAACAGAAGTTTTAGGTCTTGGTTTACCAGGAAACGGAACAATTCCAGCTGTAACAGGAGAAAGAATTGCTCTTGCTAAACATGCAGGTATGGCTGTAATGAATCTTTATAAAAAAGGAATTACTGCCCGCCAGATGATGACTGCAGAAAACTTTAGAAACGGTCTTGCAGCTGATATGGCTCTTGGTTGTTCATCAAATACAATGCTTCATCTTCCTGCAATTGCTCACGAAGCTGGTCTTACAATTGATTTACATGAAGTAAATGATATTTCAAATAGAACTCCAAATCTTTGTCATCTTGCACCTGCTGGTCATACATTTATGTGTGAACTTGATGATGCTGGTGGTGTTCAGGCTGTTCTTGCTGAACTTGCAAAGAAAAATCTTATTAATACAAATCTTATTACTGCAACAGGTAAAACAATTGCAGAAAATCTTAAAGGTGTAAAAAATAGAAATCCAGAAGTTCTTCGTCCAATTGAAAATCCTTTCAGTGAAAACGGTGGACTTGCAATACTTTTTGGAAATCTTGCACCAAATGGAACTGTTGTAAAACGTTCTGCCTGTGCAAAAGAATTACTGCATCATACAGGTCCAGCCAGAGTATTTAATGATGAAAGTGAAGCAATGGCTGCTGTTCAAAAACGTCAGATTAATGCCGGTGATGTTGTAGTTATTCGTTATGAAGGTCCAAAAGGTGGTCCTGGAATGAGAGAAATGCTTGCTGTTACTGCCGCTCTTGCTGGTCAGGGATTGGATAAAGATGTTGCTCTTATTACAGACGGACGTTTCTCTGGTGCAACTCGTGGTGCTTCTTTAGGTCATTGTTCTCCAGAAGCAGCTGATGGTGGTCCAATTGCTTTAGTTCAGGAAGGCGATTTAATCGAACTTGATATTAATAATTATAAAATTGATCTTAAAGTAAGTGATGAAGAACTTGCTGCAAGAAAAGCAAAATGGGTTTGCCCAGAACCAAAAGTAAAAACTGGTTATCTTGCTCGTTATGCAAAACTTGTTTCTTCCGCAGATAAAGGTGCAATTTTACAATAGATACTTGCAAGTTTGCATAGCAAACTTGGTAAGCAACCGCAGGTTGCGACCAGATAAAGGAGCAATTTTACAATAGATACTTGCAAGTTTGCTATTTCCCATTATATGTAAATAAAGAAAGCCTGTTTCTTTTTTTTAGAGACAGGCTTTTTTTATAATTTCTGTTATGATTTTTTTGAAAATATTGTTAATTCTTAATTAACTTAAGTTTATTTCCTGTAACAGAGTTTTCTATAATGATAGTGTTTTCATCTTCCATTTTGCAGGAATCAGCTTTCATTAAACAGATAAGAAAATTATCTTCAAAAGTCTGTGCAACTGGTTCTCCCATCATTTTTGTACTGGCAAAATTATCCCAAGGTTTGAAAATATTTTTATTAACTGTAACAGTTCCTGATAAAGAATTTACTCCAGAATTTCCTCTGAAAGTAAAATCATATTTATTTATTTGTTCAATGATTATTTCTGCTTTTGCACCTGTAATAAGGTTCCCGTCAATTATAATTTCAGAACATGTCCAGTTTCCAGTAATTTCTGGCTGACCTGTACATCCTGTAAATAGAATTGCAGCTAATGTTGCGAATACAAAAGATTTCTTCATTAGTTTTTCCTCCTTATGGGTTAGTAATATAGAAACAACAAATAATAAAAAAGATTACAGATAAAAATCAAAAAAATGAAACTAAAGGGATTAAAAGATATTAATAATATTAAATAAATTAAGTATTTATAAAGATTGTTTATTGAAAAAAGCTGAAAATTCCTTTATCATCAAAATAGATAAAATTTTTACAGGGTGAAATATGAAATTAAATGGCTCACAGATAGTAATTGAATGTTTAGTTGAACAGGGTGTAGACAGAGTTTTTGGTTATCCAGGTGGTGCAATTTTAAATATTTACGATGAATTATATAAAAACCAGGAAAGAATTACACATATTCTTACCGCTCACGAACAGGGTGCTTCTCATGCAGCTGATGGTTTTGCAAGAGCAACTGGAAAAGTTGGTGTTTGTATGGCAACTTCAGGTCCAGGAGCAACAAATCTTGTAACAGGACTTGCTACTGCATATATGGATTCTATTCCTGTAGTTGCAATTACTTGTAATGTTGGACGCTCTCTTCTTGGTAAAGATTCGTTCCAGGAAATCGATATCTGTGGCGTTACAAAACCTATCACCAAACATAATTTTATTGTTATGGATCCAAAAGATCTTGTTTCTACAATCAGACAAGCTTTTATCATTGCTTCAACTGGTCGTCCAGGTCCTGTATTGATTGATATTCCAAAAGATATTACTGCAGCAGAAATTGATTACGAACCACTTACAGATGAAGAAAAAGCTAAACTTTTAAAGAAGGTTGAAAAAGAAGTTTATAAAAGAGAAATTAAAGTTTCTGAACCATCTGAAAAAGAATTAAAGAAAATCGCAGAAATTATTAATAATGCAAAACAGCCTGTAATATATGCCGGTGGTGGTGTAAAAATTTCTGGAGCAGAAAAAGAACTTCTTTCATTTGCAGAAAAAGCTGAAATTCCCGTTTCTGAAAGTTTAATGGGTCGTGATGTTTTCCCTGCAACTCATCCTCTTTGTACATGGATGGTAGGGATGCATGGTACAAAAGCAAGTAATATGGCAATTACAGAAAGTGATCTTGTTATTGCAATTGGTGCCCGTTTTAGTGACCGAGTTTATGGAGATGCTTCGAAATTTGCTCAATTAGCAAAGGTTGTTCATATTGATATAGATCCATCTGAAATAAGCAAAAATATTAAAGCTGATGGAAATCTTATTGGTGATATAAAAGCTGTTTTGACAAAAATTTTACCTTTGATTGAAGAAAAGAAACGTGTTGAATGGCTGGAAAAAATCAATAACTGGAAAAAAGAATATCCTGCTTGTTATGATAAAAAACCTGTTAATTCAGTAAATCCTAAATTTATTTGTGAGTGTGTAAATAAAATTGCAGGTGAAGATACATTTATTACAACAGAAGTTGGTCAGCATCAGATGTGGACTGCACAATTCTATCCATTTACAAAACCAAGAACTTTTGTAACTAGCGGTGGTCTTGGAACAATGGGATATGGAACTGGAGCTGCAATTGGTATTCAGGTAGCAAAACCAGAAGCAAGAGTTGTTCACATTGCCGGAGATGGATCTTTCCGTATGAATTGTAACGAACTTGCTACTATTACTCATTATAATCTTCCAATTGTAATTGTTGTAGAAAATAACAATGCATTGGGAAACGTAAGAATGTGGCAAAGACTTTTCTATGGAAAACGATTCAGTCAGACAACATTAGATTTTGGACCAGATTGGGTAAAACTCGCTGCTGCATATGGAATTAAAGGTTATAAGGCAAAAAATGCAAAACAGTTTGAAAAGGCATTTGCATCGGCATTTAAATCAGGAAAACCAGCCATTGTAGAAGTTACTGTAGATAAAGATGAAATGGTATTACCGATGGTGCCAGGTGGAAAACCAATCTACAATATGATAATGGAACTTTCCAAAGAGATGATGGATTAAAAGGATAAGCTAAAAATTGCAGTGCAATTTTCTTAACGCTTTTCGATAAATCACGAGGCATAAATGCCTCTTCTCAGGTACCAGGAGGAAAGCCAATCTACAATATGATAATGGAACTTTCGAAAGAGATGATGGATTAAAAGGATAGGCTAAAATACAGGGCTGTCGTCATGCTGAACTTGATTCAGCATCCCTGTAAATCATCCTTGTTTCTTTCTAATCTTACCATTTTTTTAGAGTTTTCTTACATTATTATTTTTTTCAACTGTTATAATTATTTAAAGAGGTAAAAAAATGGTAGATGTAAAAGGTAAATGGGCTCTTGTTACTGGAGCAAACCGTGGAGTTGGTTATAGAATTGCTAAATTCATGGCTTCAAAAGGCTGTAATCTTATTTTACATAGTCGTTCACTTGAACATACTGCAGCTGTTCTTAAAGAAGTTCGTGAAATGGGTGTAGAAGCTTACGATATAGCAGCAGAACTTTCAGAACCTGCTCAGGTACAGAAAATGATTGATGATATTAATGCAAAAGGAACTCAGGTTGATATTCTTTTTAATGATGTTGCAGTTCAGATTGCTTATAGAGTTGATTATTATAAAACTCCTGTTGAAGATTACGAAAAAAGTTTTTATATAAATACAATTGCTCCAATGATGCTTTGTTATGCATTTATTCCACCAATGATTGAAAGAGGTTGGGGTAGAGTAATCAATACAACAAGTGGTATCCGTAATGAACCTCAGCAGGCTGGTTATTCAGCAAGTAAAGCTGCTTTAGATAAAGTTACCAATGATCTTGCCGGTAAACTTGACGGTACTGATGTTTGTATTAATCTTACAGATCCAGGCTGGTGTAGAACAGATTTAGGTGGACCAAATGCTCCTAATGATCCTGACAGTGTTATTCCAGGAATTTGTGTTGGTGCGTTTATTGATGATAAAATCAGCGGAAGAAATCTTGGAGCTCAGGGATTTACTGGTATGACTTTGGAAGATGCTGTTGAAAAAGCTAAATCTTATCCAAAACTTTTCCTGTAATTCCAATTTTATAAACATAGAATTCACAGTTCATGCACATAAAAACACTGTTTATTCACAAGTTATCCACAATTTAACAAAAATAAACCATCAATTTTGTTATCTGGTGGATAAACCTTTATTTATAAAAACTTAGTGATTTTATGTGTTTAATTTTGTAATTCCTTATAATATAACAAAAAAGGTGAAAACAATTTAATTTTGCTTTCACCTTTTTTTAGTTATTAATCTAATTTATATTTTAATTTAAGAAGAAAGTGGACAAAATTCAGGACTTATCCACAATTTATTAACATTATCCTAATGTTACTTCTCCATGATCATTAATTGCAAGAATAGACTTACAACCAGAACATCGGAATCTTCCTGCTTTTGTTGCACGTAATTTTTTAGTACAAACAGGACATGAAATTACTAATGGGAATACAGAAGATGCAGTAATAGAACCTTCTGAGAAAAACTGTACAGCTTCTTCAAGATTGTTTTTAATATTAAAGAACTGAGAGAATCCTAATAACTGGAATACTTCATAAACTTTTGGCTGTATTTCCAAAAGAACAATATCTCCACCTTTTGGTTTTACCATTTTTAAGAATACAGTAAAAGAACCAATTCCAGTTGATGAAACATAGTTTAATGAAGAACAATTGAAAATAAGGTTGATATATCCAGCTTCTATAATCTGTGATACTTTTTTCTGGAAATAACTTGAGTTATAAGTATCAATATAACCACTTAAATAGATAGAAAGTCCATTTTTTACACCATCAGCCTTTCTGAGGTTAATAGTAAGACTATCATCTTTTTCCTGATCAAAACCCGGAATTAAGGCGTTATTGTTATCCATTTATTTACTCCGATAGAAATTTAAATACAAACTACAATATAGATGAAATGATACTATAAAAAATAGAAATAAGCAAATATTTTTAAGTCTTTTTTCATTTAAATAATAAAATTTCCCATAAAGACTTATTTTGTAATATAATGTAAAATAGGTTTAACTAATGAAAAAAGCATTTAAATTACTGGCAGTTTTTTTTCTTTATTCAATTGCCGGACTTTTAATTGGAACATTATTATATTCTCTCTATCAGAACCTTTTAAATTACGTCGCAGGTAATAAATTTGTTTTTTTCGATATGGAAATATTCAGGAATTCATTTTTTTATATTGCAGGCTGTTTAATTCTTTTTATTTCATCAGTTGTTGCTTATTCAAGAATCAGATATAAAGGTGGTTTAACTCAGCTTTTTGTTTTTATAATCATTTCTTTTATTGCATGGGGAATTGCACTGCCGGTTGTAATCAATTTTGGAAATAAAGCAATTGAAAATACAGTTGTAACAGACGGAGACCTTTCAAAAGGTTATTTTCGTGAAGTAAAAAATCAAGTTTATTATTTTCTTGATAAAAAATCTGAAGGTTCCGGAAATAATTCTTATATTCAGATTGATAAAAGTCAAAATGGAAAAGTTTCTATAAAATCTGTAGAAGAACAAAATGAACTCCCATTAAAAAATGCTGCAAAACCTTATAAAGATGTATTGATTGCAGATACTGTTAAAACTGATAATTATTTTTCAGGATTTATTAATTTCAGACTTATATTACAAAAAGCTTCTTCAAACTGGACAAGGGGCTGGTCATTCTGGCTGGGATTCTTATCATTAGGATTTGTTTTATGCTCAATCTATGGGCTTTCAAATTTCTTTAACTGGAAATTAATAAATGCCTGTCTTGTAATGATTTCAACTTTATTAGTTTTAGGATTTAATACGGCGTTTTACAGTGGCTGGTTGAATGGTTTTAAAAATCTTGGACTTTGGAAAATTGATATAATTCAAAAGTTTGGTTTTATTGTAGATGAACCGGTTCTTGTAATTATTAATTTATTTGCAGGCTTATGCTTTATAATTACTGGAATTATAAGATTCTTCGTTTATCGAAAAAAATTACGAAAGGGAGGAACTAACTGATGAAAAAAATTTTAGGAATTATTTCTCTCTTTTTAGGAATTGAACTTGTTGTTTGTATAATTGTAGGTTTTGTTACAAAGATTCAGGTGGAAATTCCATCATCCTCTGTTTTTTTATATAAGTTTTGCACGGTTTTTGAATATTTTTTTAAGTATCTTCCATATATTATACTTACAGGTTTTACTGCCAGTTGTTCTGTTTATTTTGGCCATAATGCAGAAGGAAGTATTAAACGATTTTCCAATGCAATGTTTAAAAGATTTAAATCTGTTATGATTGCATCTTTAATTTGTACAGCTTTTTTAACATTAACTCAGGAAGTTTTTACAGTTGCAATTAAAAAGTCAAAAGAACAAATTGTAAACAGACCAAAAATCATAAAAGAATATATAAAAGTTGGAAATAATCTTTTTAATGAAGGTTTGTACGACAGAGCTCAAAAATATGCGTTGGCCACTCTTCAGTTAGAACCAAATTCTCAGGAAGCAAGAGATTTAAAAGGTAAGGCTGAACTGGAAATTAATAGAATTGAATTTGAAGATTTACGATTTGATCTGGCAAATGCAAAACCATTGGAAGAAGAAGATAACAGTTTAAAAATTGATCAGAATGCAATGCTTCAGGTAAAAGAATGTTTAACTAAGGCAGAAGATGCATTTACTAATGGTCAATGGTTCTATGCACATTACTATTCTGAATTAGGCAAAAAACTTGTTTCTGCAAAAGATCCAAATTATGACCGTTTACAAGAACTTTCAATTCAATCCTGGACAAATCTTGAATCAGATCATCAGATTGAAAAAACAAAAGAACAGAATCAGTATGATGAAAAATATGAAGGCTACAAAGCTTTAATGAACAAAGATGATCTTCAGGCATATTATATTTTCAGATCTTTACTGGAAGATCCAGAAATGAAACATGACAGTGATGTTCTTTTTTATTACGAAATTGCCAGAGAACGGATAGAACAAAAATATTTCTTTATAGATGAAACTTTTGAACTTCAAAGTTTTGAAAACGCCAGTGATGTTTATTTTTCACATACTCATTTAAGCGGCAGTAAAGATATTGTTTATTTTAAAGGAATGACAGAAGTTAAAGAAACAGGTCAGACTATTCAGTATTTACGAGGTCTTACAATTATGAATTTTGACTATCAGGGAAACTGGATAAAAACCATGCATTGTCCTTATGCAAAAATGATGCCAGTATCTGTTAAGAATATTAATTCTATAACAAAAAAACTTCTGGAAATTGACGATTCAACAGAATACGTTCCATATTTATTATTAAAATCAATTGGTCGTGATGACGCAAATCAGATTTATACTCCTGATTTTTCTTATAATGATAATGAAGAACATCTTGAAAATGATTATCTTTTATTTCCAATGGCTTTTGATGACTTTTTAATGCTGGAAAATTCAACTATAAATCCTGAAACTGCATATGCGCCATCTCTTATAGAATTTGTTTCAAATGCAGAAAGATTTGGATATTCTCAGTCTGTATTTGGTCAGATTGTTTTGAACAGAATTCTTTATCCTTTATTTCTGCTGATTCTTTTTATATTCCTTGCTGCTTTTGGCTGGAATAACAGACTTGGTTCTGATCAGTTCTTTAAATTTTCATGGCTTTTTAGTTTCCCACTGATTATTCTTATTGAATATGTTTTCTATTCAGTAATGATGTTTCAGTACAGACTTATTAATTATGCATTAATTGGTATGACAGGTTCTCTTTCTGCACTGGCAGCAGGAAGTATAGTATATATAGTTCTTCTTTTATTAGTTTCAATTTATTTTCTTGCAAGAAAATCCTGACAAATATAATAAAATGTTATAAAATTTGACAAAAATAGTATTCTTGTCGATAATGTGATTGGACTACGGTCTGTTCTAATTAATTTAAGAATGTCTTTATTCTTAATTGCGTAGCTTGCTTAGATTTGTTTTTTGTAACTCTATCAGGGAGTATTCAAATTTTAAAAAAGGAGTGATTATGAAGAAGATATTTTCTTATCTTTCTATTTCCCTGTTATTTATTTTATATACTTCATGTTCTTACATGATAAAAGATTTTAAAAATGCTGCTAATGCTTATTTTACTGTAATCAAAAATTATGAAGCAGTTGATACAGAAGAGTATGATTTAAATCTTCAGGAAACATTATTTATTAAGGGAGATCCTTCTAAGTATATAACAGAAGAAAAAGGATTTTCTCTTGATTCAAGAAATTATGATAAGGCTTCAAATACTTTAACTTTAAATTTCAAAAGAAACGAAGTTATCCTTACATTCCATCTTGAAGGTGGTGTATACAAACACGTAACAGAAACTGATGTCCCAAAATCTGGTAAATATGGAGCAACTTTCTATCCTTTAGATCATCTGGAAATGGCTAAAACTGATTTTGAATTCTCAGGCTGGAGTCTTGAACCAAATGGAGCTTCTATAAATCTTCCATATACTTTTCCAGCAGAAGATTGTGATTATTATGCATTGTGGAACAGCGTTGATAATAACAAAGATGCTGTATTTACTGTAAAGACTCGTTTACAGAATAAAGATGATGATGGTTATACAGTAATTGCTGAAAATATTCATATGGGTGAAGTAGGGGAAGAAACAAAAATTTATGCTTCTCAGAAAGAAGGCTTTGTTCCATTACAGATTACTCAGCAGGTTGTAACAGCAGACGGTAGTACAGTTGTTTTCGTTGATTACAATCGTAAAGAAATGACTTATACATTCTATTTATCTCATGATGAAGAAGAAGTGGATTATTGTCATTGGACAGAAGATCCAGATGATATAGAAGATCAGGTAAAGGTTATCTCTGGACGTTACGAATCATCTGCTGCAGGAAAACTTCCTGAAGATCCTGTTCATGATGAAATCGACGGTGAAGTTTGGGAATTTGCCGGATGGAATGAAGTAAACGGTTCTCCTGATGAAATTTTCTTAAAAGACAGAGTTTTCTATGCAATATGGAAAAAAACAATTTCAAAATATACAGTTGAACACTATTTTGAAGCTTTGGAAGAAGATGCTGAACCTGTAAAACTTGCTGAATATGCAGACAGAATAGAAAAGAATACTACTGGCGAATATACAAATGCTCAGCCATATAAAACAACTCCTGGCTTTACTGTTGATAAGATTGAAAATGTAGTTCTGGAAGAAACTGGTACAGTTGCAAAAGTATTCTATCGACGTGCAAATGTTCTCATTACTTTAGATCCTAATGGAGGAGTTTGGAGTAATGGAGATAATACTTCTAAATATATTAGCGGAAAATATGGAAGACCAGTTACTGAACTTCCTGTAAGCAGTGACTTGTCAGAATTAGTTGGATGGATAACTTCAGAAGGTCAGGAAGTTAGTTCTTTACCATCAACTTTCCCAGCAACCAGTCAGATTTATATTGCAAAATGGAAGAAAATTAAATCTGTTTTCTCTGTAAAATACTGGTATCAGAATATTGAAGATGATGAATATGTTCAGAATAAGTTGATTACAGAAACTCATATTGATCTTATTGGAGAAAAAACAACTGGTATTGATGAATCAATAAGAGAAAAACTTTCTGAAGGTTTCGAATTCTCTCCAAATCCAGAATCTTTTGATATTGTTGTTCCAGCTGAAGATGATACAGAAATAAATGTTTACTTTAAACGTAAAATTGTAAATGTAAAAATTGATGTTAATGGTGCAACTTGGGAAGACGGTACAAAGGAACCAAAATCTTATATTGGTAAGTTTGGTGCTGTTATGAATATTCCTACAAGTACATGGAATTTACACAGTGTAAATCATAGAGAAGTTTCTATTGATGATGGAAAAACCTGGAATCCTGTAGAACGTCCATCAACATTCCCTGCTTATGATTCTATCTATCGAATTATCTGGGATGATTTAGGTGTTCCATATGTTGTTAAATATTATGAACAGAATATAAATGGAACAGGTTATAGTTTAATTGGTTCTGAAACATTAAGTGGTGCTTCTGGTGATGAAACATCTGTAACACCAGAACCTAGAGTTGGATTTGTAACAAAAACTGTAGAACAGAAACAGATTGCTGCAAATGGTGGAACAGTTGTTGAAGTTTATTACGACAGAAAAGAAATAAAACTTACATTTGGTCCAGGTGATCATGGTAAATGGAGTAATGAAGAACCATCTGTAGTTATTACAGGTTTGTATGGTCAGAATGTAACTGCTCCTAATACAAATAATCTTATTTCAGACGAACTTTACGAATATGACGGCTGGATGCTGGCAAAAGAAGGTGCATCTGAAGATAAGGTTTTGATTCCTGCAACATTCCCTGCAGAAGATGTAGTTTATAAAGTTAAGTGGAACAAGATTGAATCAACAGAAGTTGGCGGAAATAACGGAAGCTGGATTGTTGATGCAGGTGCAACTGATATTGGTATTATAAAAACAAATATTGTTGAATCAAGTTATTTATTGCACGTAAAGGTTCCTTATGCAGGAAACTGGACTTTTGTATGGACAATTGATGGTGTTGAATCAACTCTGCCATCTATAACAATGGATTTTGAAAAAGGTAATCATCAGATTTCTGTAGTTGCATCTTGTAATGGTGCTGAATACACATCTGATACAACTTTATCGATTAACTAAGGAGGAGGCTTATGATGAGTAAAAATATTTTTAGAAAAGTATCAAAAATTTTTAGTATTGCAGTAACAGCCTCTTTAATTCTGGCATCATGTAATTTTGGTCTTGCTCAGAATGAAAAAGATGAAAAGGTAACAGTAGAACCGGGTAATACTTTAGTAAAAGTGAATGTAAGTGCACTTTCTTCTGCTTCAAGAACTGCATTGCCTGCTCATGATTTAAATAATTATCTTTATGATTTCTCATACAAAGCTGCAGATTCTTCAGAAGAAATAGCCTTGTGTGAAAAAGAATCATTAATTGAACTTAATTCTATTAGAAAAGAATTGAGAAGTGGAAAAAACTATACATTTAAGATTTCCGCATGGTCTGGAGAATCAAAAATTCTTGAAGGTCAGACAGTTGTAGAAAATCTTTCTGGTGAAACTTACAATGCTTCTATTCTGTTGCTTCCATTAAAAGGACTTGAAGGAACCGCAAAAGTTACTGTTACATATCCTGATGATGGTGTAATTAAAACTATAAAATATGTATATTCTTCTTCAAGAAATGCAGTTCCTGTAGAATCAGTTGTTTCCGGAGCCGGAGAAGCTGGAACAAAAACTTTTGAAATCAAGAAAACAAATGTTCCATCAGGTACAGTTCAGTATATTATTTTTGAAATGTATGACGCACAGGGAGCAGTTGTTTATAGACGTGCAGAAAGTCTTTATGTAGTAGGCGGTCAAACTTCTATTTCTACAATAGCAATTGATAATTCATATTACTATAGAAAACCTGTAACCGTTTCTGTAAAAAAAGATGGTACTGTATATTCTGATTCAGTTCTTAAAGTAGATGTTGAATCTAATGGTAAAGTTTATTCTTTAGCGAAAGATTCTTCTGGTTATTATACAGGTGATGTTCCTGCTGATTCTTATACAATTAATATTCAGGATGTAAATTCTGGCGTAGTTGTAGAGGCTGGTAAATCTGCAATTGTAGATTTGTATACAATTAAGATTCCATCTTCAAAAGTAACATTAACTCCTGCCGAACATAGTGGAATTGTAATTTCTGATGAAAGAGGAAATCTTGTTGTTCCTAAGAATGGAAACTTTACTGTTGATGTTGCTATAAACGAAGGTTATAAAATTGAAGGTTCTGCTACAATCGGTGGAAAAGCTTATGCTCCTTCAGTAACATTAAATCAGAGAGAAATCGGTACTTCAGAAATAATTGTTTCAGGAATTGTTCCAATTGAATATTCTATTACATATTCTGACGGAGCATTTATCTTAAGCAATTTTGACAGTAAATATAAAAAATATACAATTGAAAGTGATTTTGCACTTCCTGTAATTAGCGATACAGCTGAAAACAATTTTGGTGGATGGCAGATTTCAGGAACAAATACTGTTATTTCAGAAATTAAACCTGGAAGAACAGGAAATCTTTCTCTTGATGCTAAATGGAATGCAAAAGATACAGCCGGTTACGATATTATTTATCTCTTTGAAGATATTGCAACCAGTGATTATCATTCAGATTCTTCAATAAAAGAAAATACAAAAGGAAACGGAATTGTTGGTTCAAAAACAACAATAACCAGTGGTTCTGCTCAGGCTCCTGTTTTTGATGGCTTTAATAACCCTGTAATTGAAAACATAACTGCAATCAGAGCAGATGGAACAAGTAAAGTAACTGTTAAATATTCAAGAAAAGTTGTAGCAATTACTTTCAACGCTGGTGAAAATGGAAGTTTTGATTCTGGTAATACAAAAACTGTATCTAAGAAATACGGTGCTACAGTTGCATCTACCGAAATTCCAGTTCCAGTAAGAATAGATTATAAACTTACAGGATGGACTCCTGCTCTTCCTGCAATTCTTACAGTTCCTGATTCTCCTGTAACTTATACAGCTGTTTGGGAACAGGAATATGCTGGTTACACTATTGAAAAATGGTATCAGAATAAAACTGATGATAGTTATACAGAAGCCGTTTCAGAAAGAGATACTTCTAAAAAGGCTAAAATTGGTGAAACTGTAACAGCCTCAGCACCTATTGTAACTGGATTTAATGCAAAACCTGTTGAATCTGTAACTGTAACAGCTGATGGTAGTGCAGTAGTAAAAGTTTATTACGATAGAAAATCTGTAACAATTTCTCTTGATCTTGATGGTGGTGCAATTCCTGGTAGTGATAAAGTAACCTATACAGGAAAATATGATGCTGCAGTTTCTCTTCCAGCAACCGCTCCTGTTAAAGACGGATGGGAATTTGTTGGTTGGGTAAGAGCCGGTGATACAGATACTTCTGCATTGCCTTCAGTTTATCCTGCAACAAATATTACATATAAGGCTAAATACAATCAGACTGTTGCATCATTTACTGTAAAAATCTATAAACAGGAAGTTGATGGAACTTATCCAACTGTAGAAGCTAAAAGTTTTACAACAACAGGTTCAATTGGACAAACTACTGAAGTAACTCAATCTTTAGCAACAATTCATCTTCCAATGCCAGAAGGTTTTGAATGGGATAAAGTTGAAAATAAAACTCTTGCAGTAAGCGGAACTGTTGTAAATGTTTATTACAAACGAAAACTTGTAACTTATACATTTAATGGAAACCGTGGTGGATGGAATGGAGATACAACAAAATCATTCAGTGTAAGATATGGTGCTGCTATTTCAGTTCCAGAAAGACCTGAATTTGGTACTTTGATTTTTGCAGGATGGGGAACAACTTCAACTGCTGATACAATTACAACTCCAGATACAACTGCCGGATTAACAAATAAAACTTATTATGCAGTATGGAAGTCAAAGATTGATACAGGTGACGTGTCAGATCCAATTGACCCTTCAAAATTAAATGTTGATTTTGCTTATGATGTAACTGGAACAAAAATTACTTCAACATTTACATATCCAGCTGCAACAAATCCTCTGGATTGGGAAATTATCTGGCAGGTAAATGACAGAATTGTTTCTGGCCAGACAACAAATATTATGAATTATACTGGTACTGCAAAACTGAAATATGAAGTTAAATTGATTGCTTATTACAAAGGCATTCCATATATCAAAACTCATACAGTTGAACTTAAATAGGAGGCGCAATTATGAAAAAAATTAGTTCAATATTAGCCGGACTTATTCTTGTTTTACTGACTTTTTCCGGTTGTAAAAACTTTGTGACTCAAAATGTTGAAGCTAAAAAAGGTTATGTATATTTCAATATAAAGGATGCAGATAATTCTGGTGCCAGAATTGCAACTGCTTCTTATGATTGGAATAATTTTACATACAGATTGTATGCTAAAGTTGGAGGAAGTTCAGAAAGAAAAGTAATTGTTCCAAAAGATAATTCTTATGCTACAAAATCTGAAATTTTTACAGGACACGAATTAGCATTAACAAGTTATGTATTTACTCTCGAAGCTTATGATTCTAACAAATCTCTTGTTTTCCAGAGTGCAGATGTTCCTGTTGATCTTTCAAATGGTACTTCAACTGTAAGTTTTATTATGTATCCTGCTGGAACAAAAACAGGAAGTGCATTAATTACTCTTAAATTCCCAAAAGGTGAAGATGTAAAGAGTGTTTCCTGCTGTACACAGAATATTAAAACAAATGCAGAAAGCAACAAGAAAACAGTTTCAGTTTTCTCAACTTCAGGTGATTATAATGTTGTTGAATATGCAATTTCAGATTTGACTCCAGGTTATGATACAGTTGCCGTTTTCTATCTTAATGATGTAAATGGAACTTGTATTGCCAGCCGTATGGAAAGTCTTGTAATCGTTGGTGGTTTACAGTCTACAAGCGAGATTGTTTTATCAGCAAACGATTATCGTAAATATGATGTTCAAATGCCTCTTAAACTGGAAGGAAATCAGTGGGGTGATTCAAAGAAACAGTTGATTCTAGTTCCTCAGGAAGATATTAATGATCCAAACCCAAGAACAATTTTCCTTTCTGAAGTAAAAGCAACTGCAACTTTTACAGGTAATATTGCAGATATTCCATACTATATTTATGTAAAAGATTTGTCAGATAATAAACTGGATGATCAGCCAGCTTATGGTTACAATACAATGGTTGAATATCAGCCATCTGTAAACGGTCTTATTTCAAATTATGAAATGAACACAGTAACACTTCCTGCAAGAGGATTAAATTATAATTATGTTTCAGGTGGTATTTACGGTGGTCAGGATTCTGATGGAAATGACATGTATTATGTTGCAAAAAATCAGTCATTAACAGTAGGAATTAACATTAAAGAAGGATACAGCAATACTTCAGTTAATATTGAAGGAAAATCTTATCAGAATAATTCTAATGTTGTGATTGGCCCTGTAACATCTTCAAAAATGGTTTCTGTACTTGGTGTTTCATGTCAGATTTATAATATTCGTTATGACATGGGTGGTGGTTCACAAAAAGATACATCAAAATTTAAAACATCTTATACAGTAGAAGACACTGTTGATCTTCCAGGTATTGCCGCTGTTCAGGGACCTGTAGAAAATAAAGTTCTTGACGGTTGGATTGATGCTCAAGGAAACAGATTGTCAACAATTTCAAAAGGTACAACTGGAGATAAATTATTTACAGCCTGCTATAAGACTATTGAAATCGGTCTTACAAACGATCCTTCTGAAAAACTTCCAGATGATGCTGAAGCTGGTAGTTTTGATGACTTTACAATTTATCCTTCAATCTGTGCTTCAGGTTTCTCAATGATTGTAAAATGGCAGAATGATGATCCTTCAACAAATGTTACTGAAGTTTGGCTTGATATGAATGGTAACGGCGCAATTGATGTTGATGATGGTGATTATCGTGTTACAGGTTCTGCTAATCCAAAAACAGAAGACTTTACTGGTTATATCTTAAAGGCTGAAAAACCAAATAGTTCAGATAAACCTGCATCAAACTTTACATTCTCAATTTATGGTGGACATCTTGCTGCAATCGAAGGTCTTGGTGCTGATGCTGCAAATATTTCTACTGTAAATATTCAGGGAACAAATACTGTAATTGGTGGTACTGTAAAAGGTAGAAAAACTGGTGTAAATCTTCCAACTTTCAAAAATGAATGCATAAACATTGCAGGTCAGTTAAGTGGAGAATATGCACTTACAATACTTTCTAAAAACAGCTACTACTCAAGAAAACCATTTATTGATGTTGTAAAAATTGAAGATAAAAAATGGGTTGAATTAGGAAAAGTTACTTGTCTCTATGTTGGAACAGATACTTCAAAAGTTGAATTTGAAAAAGAAATTGAACTTGAATTACGAGATGATACAAGAAATAGTACTCACTATTTATATATCAGAAATCCAGAAGAAATTGGATTACCAAGTGAAGAGCTGTCTGTTCCTGGCGAAAATGTTCCTGGTGGAGTTTTGTGGATAACAGAACCAGACGGAAATATTTCAAAAACAGAATTTACTCTTGGTGACACTACAGTAATTAATAAAGCTTGTTCTGTATTCTCTATTTTAGTTGAAAATGGTTCTATGAAATTATCAGAAACTCAGATGAAAAATAATGCAGGTGCTTATATTTCAACTTCAAATCTTGGTAAATATAAAACTAAGGTTAATAATCAGAGTTATACTGAAAATCTTACAACAACAGATACATATACTTATATTCATATGATGTCTGAAGAGAATTCTCTTACACCTTTCTCTGCAACTGAATTCTTAAAAACAATTCACTTTATAAAAAACAGTGAATCATCAAAAATAAAAATCAAACTTAATCTTGAAGCTGTAGATTATGCTGATATTGCTGCAATGGTTCAGGAAGCCACCGCAAATACAGGTAATTCAAAAGCTTTCAGTTATTATGACGGAAGTTTCTATCTTGGTGTAAGATCAACAGCAACAAATGGTGGTTGTACATGGATTGAAGCTTACAACGGTGCAAAACAAATTGTTTTCAATGGTATGAGAGGTTATTTAATTAATATTACTTCTGATGTAGAAAATGACTATATTTTCAACAGAATGGGACTTGGAAAAGCCTGGACAGGTGGTGCGAGATATGATTCTGTAGAAGATCATAATGACGGAAGTTTTGCATGTCATTTGGATGAAACATACCATGTTGTATATGATTCAACTAGTCGAACATCACCAGGTGCTGCATTCAGAATTGATACTCCTCATTATCGCTGGCAGTGTGGTCCAGAAGCAGGTAATATTATTTCTACAGGTACAATTCCTTATAATACAGCTGCAATATCTACTTTTGAACCTACAAAAATTACATCAGCAAAGTATGGTTCTTCTTACTCTGGATATGCAAATAAAACTGTAGATTTATTGGATGCAAATAAGGTTAAGATTGGAACTGCAGTTACAGGTACTTCTGGTGGAAGTATGACTAAAGGTTATACATTGGTTATTACTTCAAGCAATTATACTGGAACACCAAAATATATTGGTTATTGTACAACTGGAACAGGAAGTTATACTAGTAAGAAAAATATTATGTATGCAAACTGGGCTTCTGGTGAACCAAACGACAGCTTTGCAAGTGGAACTTCAGAAGAATGTATCCACTTCAAGACAGACGGAAAATGGAATGATTTTAACTGGGACCGCTATGGTGGAGATGATACAGTAACTTCTTACATTGTAGAATTCAGTCCATATGAAACTGTTTATGGAAAATCTAAAGCTACAAAAGGTTCAATTAAGCAGGAAGCTTCATATTAATAAAAGGGAGAAGATTATATGAAAAAATTACTTATTACATTAGCTGTATCCCTTTGTTTTATGGGAGCAGGTTTTGCTCAGGAAACTTCAGCTTCTGAAATGGCTGTTAGGGGTGGTGCAAATATCAATATTCAACCGGTTGTAGGAGATTTTGCAGATTATGTTTCTTTAAACGTTGGTGGAGGGGCTGCTGCTGAAATTGATTTACCAATATCTCTTCCAGACTGGATCAAAATTGGTGTTCCTGTAAATCTTGGAGCAAATGTTTCTATTCCAAAAACTGATATGATTCAGTCAATGTGGAATTTCCAGCTTTCTTCAGGAATTTATGCTCGTTTCTTAATGATGAATGGCAGTCTTATTATTCAGCCAGAACTTGATTATGGAATGGCAGGTTATTTTGTAACACCAACTGATTATTATTCAGAAATGATTAATTCATTCTATCTGGATCAAATGTTTCAGTTTTCTTTGAATGTAAGATATGCACCAAAGAATATTCTTGATGGAAAAATGGAATTCTCTATTGCTCCAGTTTATGCTTTAAGTCCTGAGATGGATGAGTTGGCTCATTATTTTGGTGTACGTTTAGGTGTATTCTATAAATTAATGTAGTATTTCTATATTAAAGAAAGGCTGTCTGTTAAAATCTGTAAAAAAGATTTCCTTCAGGCAGCCTTTTTTCTTTTTAAAATTATCTTGCTAGAAATAAATCATAGTAGTAAAATTATTAAGTTATAAAATTAGACTTTTAATTAAGGTAAAAAAATGACTTTAGAGATGCTTGATAAGGCTGTTCGCCGTGTACCTGATTTTCCAAAACCAGGAATTCTTTTTTATGATATTACAGGAGTTTTAGTAAATCCAGAAGCTTTAAAATTTACTTTTGAAAAGATGATTGAGATTTACAAAGATTCAAAAATTGATGCCGTTGCTGCTGTAGAAAGCCGCGGATTTATTTTTGGTGCTCCATTGGCAGAGGCTCTTGGGGTGCCTTTAGTTTTAATCAGAAAAAAAGGTAAACTTCCTGGAGATACTTATGAATGCAGTTATTCTCTTGAATATGGAACTGCAACTGTAGAAGTTCATAAGGCTGATGTAAAAAAAGGTCAGAAATTTGTAGTAGTAGATGATTTGATTGCAACAGGTGGAACTTTAGCAGCTGCTAAAAACCTTATTGAGCAAGGAGGCGGGGAAGTTACTGATTTCTTTGGTGTAATCGGTCTTCCCGACTTAAATTATGAAAAAGTTCTTGCTCCTTGTAAAGTAACAACACTTTTAAATTACGCTGGTGAATAAAAAAAGAGGATATATATGTTTAAATTACCATCAAAATATAAATCAATTTTAAATACAAAAGAAACTGAACACGCTATTGTGGCAGTAAAAGATTTCTTTCAGCTTGCTTTATCAACTGAATTGAATTTAACAAGAGTTACAGCTCCATTATTTGTAGGGGCTGGAACTGGTATTAATGACGACTTAAACGGTGTTGAACGCCCTGTTTCATTTCCTGTAAAAGCATTAAACGAACAGAAAATGGAAATCGTTCAGTCATTAGCTAAATGGAAGAGATTAAAAATTACATCCCTTGGACTTGAACCTGGATTTGGTATTTATACAGATATGAATGCTTTGCGTCCAGATGAAGATTTAGATGCAATTCATTCTATTTATGTAGATCAGTGGGACTGGTGTATGGCAATTGATCCTAAAGATAGAACTGTTTTCTACTTACATGAAATTGTTAAAAAAGTTTACAGATGTATTCAGAGAACAGAATTCTTCCTTTATGACCGATATCCAGAAATCAAACCAATTTTGCCAAAAGATATAAAAATTCTTTATGCAGATGATTTACAGAAACAGTATCCAGATTTAACACCAAAAGAACGTGAAAACAAAGTTGCTAAAGAATATGGAGCAGTTTTCATTACAGGTATTGGTGGTAAACTTGCTGATGGTACAATTCATGATGGACGTGCTCCAGATTATGACGACTGGATTACAGAAACAGGTGACGGACATAAAGGGTTAAATGGTGATATCCTTGTATGGAACCCTGTATTAAATTCAGCATTTGAACTTTCATCAATGGGTATTCGTGTAAGTCCTGAAAGTCTTAAAGCTCAGCTTGAAGAACGCAATATGACAGAAAGAGAAAAATTTGATTTCCATTCTCGACTTCTTAAAGGTGAATTGACTCAGACTTTAGGTGGTGGAATCGGACAGTCTCGTCTTTGTATGTTCCTTTTAAGAAAAGCTCATATTGGTGAAACACAGGTTAGTGTTTGGACCGATGAAATCAAAAAAGACTGTGAAAAAAGAGGAATTGTTCTTCTTTAATTAATCATGCAGACTGAATACAAATTCAAATCGGAAGAAATTGAATCTCAAATTGCTCATCTCACTGAAAAAGGTATCACTGAATTTTCTATTCATGATGAAAGAATTTCTCGTGATAAAAAAAGAATCTTAAAAATTCTCAGCCTTATCAGTGAGTATGCGCCACTAGTTTATGTTTCGATTTTAACTGATGTTTCTGTAATTGACAGAGAAGTTGTATCAGCTGCATCTGAAATTTTCTGTTCACTTGATATTCCTTTAAATTGTTCTGCCAAAGGTGGAAAAATTCTTTTTGATAAAAAACTTTACGCAAATAAAGCCCGTCTTTTAAATGATTTTGGACTTGTTTTCGGATTTCAATTAACATATGGTCAGCTGGATGGAGATTCGTTAAAGTCATTTATGGAACGACTGGATTTTGCTGTTCAACAATATCCGAATCATATAGATTTTCCTCAAACAGAAAATGAAGAAAATGCTCAGACTGCAAAAGTAACAGGAATTTTTTCAGCTAAAGACATTCGATATTGTAGAGATGTGGCATTTGCCTGCAGAACTTTTTATTCATCAGGAAGAGCTGTTCCCTGGATGCTTTCGATTTTACGGCCTCTTAAAATTTATCCATCACGGTTTTTTGCAGATTTTGCTGAATGGCAGCGCTGTAATAACTGTGATTTTAAAAGTGGTTTCAATCCAGAATCAGAAAATCATCTTTCTATAGAAAAAATGCAGCTTCTGTTTTTGAATGTTAAATATGAAGAAAAACATTGTTCAGATTTACTTTCACTGGTACATGATATTGTAAAAATTAATGGTGCAATGGCAAGACTGGTTGGCGAGGGTGAAGAATCCTTTGTAAAAACTTCCTATAATCCTGATGATTTATTTGGACCTGAATCACTTGAAATTATTTCTTTTGCGGAAAATGTTTGTATGGAAGAATGTAATGTTCATGTGTTTATGACAGAAGAAGGTCCTGATTATCGTATTGAATAATGATAGAAAAACTGTTTTTTACAACAAAAGAAACTATCAGAATTGATGTTTTTTTAAGAAATGAATTACCTTTAAAATTAAAAAAGTCCCAGGAAGAAATTTCAAATTCCAAAATCAGAAGATTAATAGCGGCAGGTTTTGTTTATGTAAATGGAAAAAAAATTGTTCGTCCTGCCTTTGAATTAAGGGGAAATTCTACAGTTTGTGTTGAATTTGACGGAGAACGTTTTTTCTTTGAAAAACAGCCTGATGATATAAAATTTACTCTTACTGATAAAGATATTTTGTATGAAGATGAAAATTTGATTTTCATAAATAAGCCTTATAATTTTCCAGTAGAACAAACTATAACAGGAAACAGAGATAATCTTCACGATAAACTGGTTGAATATTTGTGGCAACGAAATCCGGAACTTAGAAATCCTCCATATGCAGGAATTATGCATCGTCTTGATAAAGATACTTCAGGTGTAATTCTTTTTACAAAAAATCGTTCTATAAATAAAGAAGTTCAGCAGATGTTTGAATCTCATAGTTTTATTAAAGAATATTCAGCTGTAGTTGTTCCTTCTGATCCTTCAAAAAAACTTTCTTCGGGAGAAAAATTTACTGTTGAAAAATTCATGGGAAGAATTTCAGGAAAAAGTCAGGCTGGAAAATGGGGAAGTGTTCCAGAATCAAAAGGCGGGCAATATTCAAAAACAGATTTTGAAGTTATAAAAGAAACTTCTGTTGCCGGAAAAAAAGCCTGGTTATTAAAATGCAGTTTATATACTGGAAGAACCCATCAGATTAGAGTTCATTTAAGCGAAGCAGGATTTCCAATTGCTGGAGATAAACTTTACGGTGGAATAGAAGCAGAACGAATGTATTTGCATGCTCAGCGTTTGTGCAATAAATCTGAATTATTAAAATTTGATGTTTCTTCCATATTATTTGAATAATTTTTTTCTATTATACAAAGAATCATTGTAGACATTGAAAAATTGTTGTTGTAATATGATTGCATGAAGAAGTTTATTTCAGTAATTTTTATTTTATTTTCTGCTTTCTGTGCATTTGCTCAATCAGCAGAAATGATGGACCAGATTATCGAAGCTGACAAGGTAACATACGGTCAGATTTCTTATTTATCTGCAGTTCATCAGAAGTTAGTCGGAGATGAGGCAACTGAAGAAGAAGCTTTAACTGCATTGCTTAATGTAAAGCATTTGTCAAAGTCTGTTTTACCAGAAACTGTTATTACTTTAGAAGATTTGTCTTGTTTATATCTGAAAATGTGGCCATCGGTAAAAGGTGGATTCATGTGTCGAATTACAAATAAAGCTCCAAGATATGCTTATAAGCAGTTGCAGGAAGATGGTATTCTTCCAAAAAATTCCGATCCATGGAATACAGTATCAGGTTTTGAAGCTCTTAACATTCTTACTAAATGTATGATGACCTATGTTCCAGAAGAAGAAAGAATGACACTTAATGATGATGGAATGGAGGACTAGCTAAATGAAAAAACGTTTTTTTAGTGTAGTATCATTTATGCTCCTTGTTACTTTTTCTGCTTCCGCTTTGGAATGGGGTGGTCTTGTAAAAAATAATACAGATGTAAAAACTCTTGATTTTGAAGAGTATGGTATTTCCCAGGATGAAGAACTTTATATCTGGGGTAAAGTTCCTTTTGGAAAACAGTCCCCATTTTCTCTTGTAGGAGAATTGGTTTATAAAGGCATTTTTGATTTTGATAATAATGGCTTATCAACAATGGAAAATATTATTGATGTGGATATTTTCAAAATTGCAGGTAATATTGAAGTTGGACAGGCATCATCAATCAATATGTCTTTAGGACGTTTCTATGTTTCTGATTCTACAAGAAAATTATTTTCACAGTTAATAGATGGTGGACAGATGACATTCAGTTTCCCATGGATTGGATTGTCTTTCTTTGGTGGTTTTACAGGATTTATTAACAGCCATGTAACTCCAATGATGGAAGCTGACGGTATTGTTTTAAAACCAAATTCAATTTTATATTCTGTAAATATTCCTTATCTTGTTGGTCAGACAAAAATTGAATTCCCATATTTCATGGGTAATACTTTATCTTTAGAAGCATTGGGATTCTTTGATACAAGAGATTTCGAAATAAGCAGATATTTTGGTGAATTGTCAATTTCCGGACCTTTAAATAATTCTGTATTCTATAAGTTTGATACAATTGTTGGATTTAATAATAGTCTGGAATTTTCTAATTACACAAACCTGACATATTTCTCATATCCATTTAGTTTTATGATGATTAATTTTGGTGTTGAATATGCATCTGGAAAAATTGGTCCTTTAAATCCATTCTATCCAGTAACATCTCAGGTTGCTTGTTCTGCTAATAGTCATCCTGCATTATCTGGAGTTCTTATTCCAAATGCAGCAATTACAATTTCTACAGGTTCTTTCTATACAAGTATCGGAGGAAAATTCCTTTTCAGTTGGCCTGATAATACATTTACTCCTTCAGGTGGAGAACTAAGTTTGATGTCACAGTTTAATATTTTAAGTGATATTAAAGTAAACATCAGTGTTGATGGATATTATGATATTACTGGTGGTGGCGAAACAAATTATTCCGCTTCTTTAGGAACAGCTATTTCATTATAGTATAGGAGTTTAGTTTATGAAAAAAAGAATTATTGCATTTATAATTTCACTGGCAGCTGCAATTGTTTTTGTTTCTCCTGTGGTTGCAGAATCTGCTAAAGTAACACATATTGTTGGCAAAGTTGAAGTAAATCGTGGTGGAAAATGGGTTCCATTAAACGTTTCTGATAGTGTTGAACAGTCGGAAACAATTAATACAGGTTTTAATTCGGAAGCTGTATTAAAATTTAATGGTTCTGTATTTAAAATTGCTGCTTTATCTCGTGTAAAACTTGATTCTCTTGTTGCTTCTGAAAACAAAGTTTCTATTACAGTAAATTCAGGAGCCGTTCGTTCAAAAGTATCTAAACCTTCTGACGGTTCTAAGGCAAAATATACAGTAGGTACTCCAGTTGCCGTTGCGTCTGTTCGTGGAACAAACTTTATTGTAACTGCAGATGGTTCTGTTAAATGTACTGATGGTAAAGTTGCTGTATGGTCAAGAAGAAAATATGCTTCCTATGTTCAGAAAGTAGTTGATAAAGCTAAAAAATCTGGCGTTGATATTGAAGATATGGGTGTAATTCCTGATTTAGGAAACTTAACAGACATTGCTGCTCTTGGAATTGATTTTGATGACTGGAGTTTTGGTGGTGATGTAAATGTTACTCAGGGACAGAGTACTGAATTAACAACCAGCGGAAATCCTAAAAAACCAATGAATGATGCTGCTGATAATGTAACTAAACCAAGAACTTATGTAACAACTGCTGCTGAAAAAGATGCACTTGATGCTGGTGGAGAAGCAGCAATAAGAAATGAACCTGGAATCAATATTGAAATTAAAATTGAATTACCATAATTTAAATACATAAAATAAATAATTATTTAAGGGCCTGAAAGTTTACTTTCAGGCTTTTTTTCATTATAGTCAAATCATGAGTATAATTTCAGTTAAAAATCTTTCATTTTCTTATGATAATAGTAAACCGGAAGTTCTTCATAATATATCTTTTGATATTAAGGAAGGATCTTATACGGCAATTGTAGGCTCAAATGGAAGTGGAAAAAGTACTCTTTCAAAATTAATTTGCGGTCTTTTAAATTCAAAAAAAGAAGAAATTAAGATTCAAGATGGAAAAACTGTTGGTTTAGTTTTCCAATCTCCAAAAAATCAGATTGTAAGTCCAATCGTATATAGAGATACAGCTTTTGGTCCTCAGAATTTACACTTACATAAAAGTGAAGTTGAATTAAGAACAATCGAATGTCTTAATATTACAGGAATGCTGGAAAACGCAAATAAATCAACATCATCAATTTCGCTGGGGCAAACACAAAAAGTAGCATTAAGTGGGATGCTTGCAATCTGGCCTGATGTTTTGGTTCTTGATGAAGCAGTTGCAATGCTGGATCCTATTTCAAGATATAATATTTTTGATTTTCTAAAATACTGGCACAAACGTGGTAGAACAATTATTCATATTACCCATGACATGGATGCAATAGAGGAAGCTGATTCTATAATTGATATTGAAAAAGGAAACATTATATTTGAAGGTTCAAGGGAAGATTTTAAAAACAAAACAGAATTAGTAAATTTAATAAAAGGCCCTAAAATTCCTTTTAAAGAAAAATCTCAGATATTCGAAACAGAACCTGTTTTATCTCTGAAAAAAGTTGATTTTAAATACAATAAAAATCAAGATAAAAAATCTCTTAGTAATATAAACTTTACTTTATATAAAGGAACTGTTACTGCGCTAACTGGTCCTTCGGGTGCAGGAAAATCAACTATTCTGGAATTGTGTACAGGTTTATTAAAACCAGTTAATCCAGAAGCAAAAGTTACATCTATTTCAAAACCCTCAATTGTTTTACAAAATTGTTCAGATGCATTATTCCGTCCATTTGCTGCCGATGATGTAGCTTTTGGTCCAGAAAATCAGGGAATTAGTGGAAAAGAATTAAAAGCCAGAGTTGTAGATGCAATGGAAAAAGTAAATTTACCTTTTGAAGAATTTGCTGATAGTCATACAATAGAATTAAGTGGTGGACAGCAGAGAAGACTTGCAATTGCAGGAATTATTGCTCTGAATAAAGATATTATTATCTTAGATGAACCTACAGCCGGATTAGACGGGCAGTCAAGATTTGAAGTTATTAAATTAATGAGAAGTCTTGCAGATGAAGGAAAAACTGTTTTATTCAGTACTCACAAAAGGGATGAAGCAGATTTTGCTGACAGAGAAATTAATATTCATGATGGTAGAATTGTTTTTGATACCTGTAAAAATCAGCAGGCGGAAGAATTAGAAGAAATGAAATCTTTTGGCGGAATTGGAATGCTGGAAGGTTTAAGAAAATCTACTTCATCCATATCCGGCGAAAATCGAAAGGAAAAAAGTTTTATAACAAAATTTCCTGCTTCCTTAAGAATTATTTTATTTTTAGCCTTGTTTGTTTGTTCTCTTGCAATTAACGCTCCTGTTGGTTATGGAATAATCGGGGTTTTATCTTTTATTTATTGTAAGTTGTGTGGATTTTCAATTCTAAAATTGTTAAAAGGTTTTCTTAAAGTTGTTCCATTTTTAATTCTTTTTGCAATATTTCAGATGATATTTCAAGCTCCGTTGGAAGGAGAAGTTCATTTTACAGAATGGAAATGGTTTTTAGTAACTCCTTCAAAACTTTTTATTTGTTTAAGAGGATTTGTTAAAACTGTTTCAGCTATGGCATGTATCTGTGGATTTTTTATTTCCACTCCTGAATATGATTTGATTGATGGATTAAAAGTTCTGCTTTTTCCATTGTCTATAATTAAGATTCCTGTGCGTTATTTAATTTTGATTTTTGAAATTATGTTCCGTTTTATTCCATTGTTACTGGAAGAAGCTTATTTAATTATAAAAACACAGATTATTCGGGGTGGGCTTGGAGCTGCTAAAGGATTTTTCGGAAAAATCAAAAATGTACTTCCTCTTTTTGTTCCATTGATTATTCAGACAATTCGAAAATCAGAGGCTTTAGCAGAAGCTATTACAATGAGGGGTTTTAAATGAAAAACGACTTTTCTTTATGTCCAAAATGCGGAAGCAAAAAAATTCAGAATCAGGGTGACAGAAAATGGTTTTGCCAGGATTGTGGATTTATTTTGCATAATAATGTTGCCGCTGCTGTAGGAGCAATTATTTGCGATAAAAATAAAAATGTTCTTTTTGAAGTAAGAGCAAAAGACCCAAGAAAAGGCTTTTTAGCTTTACCAGGAGGGTTTGTTGATGCAGATGAAACTCTTGAAGAAGCAATAATCCGTGAATGTAAAGAAGAAATTGGAACTGAAATAGAATCGCCTGAATTTTTGTGTTCATATCCTAATACATACGAATATAAAGGAATTGTTTATAAAACCTGTGATGTTTTTTTTATAGTAAGATTGCCTGAAAATCAAAGTCTGGAAGATCTTGTTTCAAAACTTTCCATTCAGGAATCAGAGGTTCAAAAACTTGTTATTTCGAAAGTTGAAAGAAAAGAGGATGTAGAAAAGCTGCCTATGGCTTTTGAAAGTTCTATAAAAACTCTTTTGAAATTTACAGATTTAACCGCGGATATGTAAGATTTGTAAAAATTACAATAGATTTTTTATTTAAAATAATTCATAATTTAATAAACTGCAAAGGGGCAGAATTTGTTTAAAAGCAAATTCTGCCCCTTTTTTCTTTTTTCAGGAGGTTCTCATGCTTGAGACAATTACAAACGTTAATAATGCTGTAAATGGAGTTGTTTGGGGAACATTTGGTATTTCTCTTTTACTGATTGCCGGTATTGTTATGACTATTGTTAATAAGGGATTCCAATTTTCTCATTTTGCCCATTGGATGAAAAAAACAATTGGTGCAATCTTTAAAGAAAAATCTATTACTGCTCATACTGGTAAAGATAACAAGGCTATTTCTCAATTCCAGAGTTTATGTACTGCTTTAGCTGCCACAATTGGTACTGGAAATATTGTTGGTGTTGCTACCGCTATTGTAATGGGTGGTCCTGGTTCAATTTTCTGGATGTGGATTATGGCTGTTTTCGGAATGATGACAAACTATTCTGAAAATGTTCTTGGTATTTTCTATCGTCGTAAAGGATCAAATGGTGAATGGCACGGTGGTGCTATGTATTATCTTAGAGATGGTCTTGGAGCTTATAAAGGTTTCAAATGGATAGGAATTATTCTTGCTATTTTATTCAGCTGTTTCTGTTTACTTGCAAGTTTTGGTATTGGAAATATGAGTCAGGTAAACTCTATTGCCGGAAACATGGATTCTGCTTTCCATATTCCTGCATGGGTAACAGGTATTGGACTTGTAATTCTTTCTTCAGTAGTAATTCTTGGTGGACTTAAAAGAGTTGCTTCTGTAACAGAAAAATTAGTTCCATTTATGGCAATTTTGTACATAATCGGAGCTTTAGTTGTTGTTTTTGCTCACGTATCTTCTATTCCAGCTGCTTTTGCTTCTATTTTCAAAGGTGCATTCCAGTTAAAATCTGCAACTGGTGGTATTGTTGGTTATGGTGTTCAACTTGCTATTACATGGGGATTTAAACGCGGTGCTTTCTCAAATGAAGCAGGTCTCGGTTCTTCTGTAATGGTTCATTCTTCTTCAAACGTAAAAGAACCTGTACGTCAGGGAATGTGGGGAATTTTTGAAGTATTCGCAGATACAATTGTTGTATGTACATTAACAGCTCTTGTTGTTCTTACAAGTGGTCTTGTTGATCTTGAAACAGGAACAATGCTTTCTGAAAATGTAAAATCTGCTTTAGTTGGTGAAGCTTTTGGAACAATTTTTGGACAGGTTGGACCAATGTTTATTGCTATTGCAATTCTTCTTTTTGCATATTCCACAGTTTTAGGATGGAGTCATTATGGTACAACTGCATGGGGATATTTGTTCGGAGATAAATCTGCAATTATTTATAAAATTGTATTTGTTGTAATGATTTTCTTTGGCTGTACAATGAGTCTTGATTTAGCATGGGATTTATCAGATACATTCAATGGTCTTATGATGATTCCAAACTTAATTGGTGTACTTGCTCTTTGTCCTGTTGTTGCAAAAATTACAAAGAATTATGTAGACAGAAAACTTCATAATAAAGATGTAAAACCAATGCTTTCTGCTTTTGAAGATATTCAGAAAGAAGCTGAAGAAGAAATAAAAAATGAAGGTTTAAAATAAACAGCTAAGATATCGCCGCTTAATTTAACTTGAGTTTCTAGAAAAACTCTGTTTATTGAACATGTTCGCTTTCGCGAACGAATTAAATATCCTCGGAAGTTGA
>JAKSTJ010000120.1 GCA_024402635.1 Treponema sp.
CCCATGAGCGGAATCAAATCCGGTAACTGAAGTTTATTTTCGAGAATATACCCTCACGGACATTAAAGAAAAGGTTTATAAAAATACGGGAAGGAAGGCAGCGAGTTTGCATAAAGCAAACTCGGTAGTTCGACAACCGTCGAACTACACTGAGCGGTAGTATTTTTATGATTACAATTTGAGAATATTCCATTGCCGACCTGGGCGTGTAGCGGGCTACAACATCATCAACTTAAGAGCTAAAAACTATTCTTTTGATTTGAGGAATATTTATTCGCTTGTGTAAATTTTCTTTTCTTGGAAATTGAAGGTCTTACAGGAAATAAATATTCCTTCATTTCGGTCATTAATTCGTTCATAAGGCGGCTTCTTTTTCTTGAACTTTTTGTAATTAGAATGTCTATGAATTTCTGTGAGAAGAGTCCGATTGCCATATTTTCATTTATTTTTTTCCTGCATTCAGGCATTTCTTTTTCATCATTTATTTCTTCTTCTGCAGACATAACCATGTCTTCCATCATATTATAGACATGAATTTGTGCCAGAAAATCCTGTTCAACATAGATGCTTGACTGTCCTGTGACGCTTTCGAATTTCATCTTATTCTTTAACGTATGAAAAGCTTCTTCTATTTTCCATCTTAAGAAATAAGCCTTACAAATTTCATCTGCACTTATTTCTGATTCCAGATTAGTCATTATATAAAAATCCTTTCCAGATGGCGAAACTTCTTTTATAAATCTTGTATTGATTTCCTTAAGAACTTTCATTTCCACATACAATTGCGGATTTCTTTCCTTCACTCTTTCAAGTCTTTTTCGTGTGATTTCCAGCGCTGTTTCTTCATCATTAGATTTTATCTGTTCTCTTTCTTTGTTGAATTTATCTTTTGTCAGGCGAATTATGTATTTAAATCCTAGTTTTTCCAGATAATACAGAATCTCAAATCCTGGATATCCTCGGTCAAAGATTACAAGGATTTTATCCATGATTCCGATTCTCTGTATTGCAAGAAGATTCTTTTCAGCTGCATCCAGTTCACTGTCTTTTACACTGCATATCTGTAAGTCAATGAAAAATTTGTTTAGCACATCATATAATCCGCTGATCATTGCTCTTGCAGGACTTGTACTTTCATTCTGGTTACTTAAAACACCATATTTCTCGCGATTTTCTGCTGAATTGGGAATTTCAACCTTGCTTCCATCAACGGCAAATACCAGATACCCATTCCATTTTATTATTTCTTCTTCTGGTTCGTTATAAAAACCTTTCAGATATTCATCATTCAGATATTGAAAAACCTCGGGATTCAAATTTTGTCTTGCATTAAAATATGCCTGTTTTGATATGGGATTCTGATGTTTTTTTGCAAAATAATTTCTGAGTTCCATTGATACTGTCTGCCTTTTACTTGTTAAAATATGTGTAAGTATATCACAAACAGGCATTTTTCTGTTTCGTGTAAAGGCTCTCTCGTTATTTCCTCTTGCTATCTCAACAATTTTTGATTCATGTGTGATTAAATGTTCATTGTCTTGTCTCTTGTTTAAAAATTTTCTCATTCTATTCCACCCGAGAAAATTTTATTTCATTTTTTATTTTTTAAATAGCCTCTTAAGTTGATGATGTTGGACCCCACCTGCCGCGGTGAAGCTTCGCTTCACTCTTGCCCTTTGTAATTATTAAAAAGGGAATAATTACCGATAATAAAGGAACTAACCAAGTCAGTTAGTTAGTCGAGATATTCCCCGATCACCCAAAAGGCCTACAGCCTTTACA
>JAKSTJ010000121.1 GCA_024402635.1 Treponema sp.
TTCCAGGTTTCCATCACGAATTTCTCTTAAAATGTAATCCAGGCACATTCTATTTCCCTTTGAAAAAGAAAATCCTTCTGCACCAAACATTTTTTTATATTCTTCGTATTTATCAATCGGAAGCTTAAAATTTACGAGCTGTTCCTTCTTAGATTTTTCAGCCTTAACTTCTTCCTTCTTTGTTTCTTCTGTCATATCCTGGGAAATAGCTTCTGCTCTTTCCTTAAAATCTGAAATTCCTTCTGCAATTGCCGAACTAGGCTTAATTGTACTCTTTGCCATTTTATAATCTCCCAAAATTAAACAAACTCTCGTTCTTGAGGTTCATCACTGATTTCTATTGCTTCAACTTCTTCTGCACGAAACCAGGAATCTTTATCAGCTAATATAAATTCCTTTCGTTTTTCTGCATCAGATTTCTTTTCGTAATATTCTGTTTCAGTTGGTTGGTCTTCATCTTTGAAAAATACCATCAATTCATAAACAGAAGTTTTTGTATTCTTGGACATTGGACTATCTTTTTTATCAAATTTTAATTCTGTTGTATAAGCATAATTTCCAACATCACATTTACTTTCGCAATCTTTAATAAAAGCAACCAATTTTTCATAAGCGGATTCTGAACCACTGATTAAATCAGTGCGATCAGAATCCTTTAATTTGTCTATATAATCTCTTAAAGCGTATTCAATACAAGCTAATTCCCATTGATTTAATTTCATGTTCCTACCCTTCTATATCTGCAAGAATTTGATTAAAAACTTCCTGGGTTTCAGGTTTAATTCCAATTTCCTGAGCTGCAATTCCACCTAATTCAGCTTTTCTAAAAGCCTGGTCTACTGGAATTAAATATTTCTTGTTTTCCATTTCCTCAATAGTTGGTAAAAGAGCCTTCTGAACAGCCTTTGATTTTTCAAACTGATTGAAAATAATTTTATTGCTTAAAGGTTTTGTATTTCTTCCCTTCAATTTCTGCAAGCTCACATGATAATTCAGCAAGCCATCCATTGAACTTTTTGCAACCTGGAGAACTGGAATAACTTCATCAGAAGCAAGAATAAACTTTTTATTTGCTTCTGAAAAAGCTGGTGCTGTATCAAAAATCAGATAATCAAAGCCGAGTTTTTCAGCATCCTCTACAAGATATTTTGCAATATCAGAGTTTTCAGTTTTAACAGCTCCATTTGTAAACCAATCGTTGAGCTTTCCGCCTGCAATCATTTCTTTTGATGGAATTATGTAAAGATTGTCATAACGAGTTTTGTAAACACAAGAATTTAAACCGATAGAATAATCATTCAAATAGTCTGCAAGTTCATTTTCGATAGGAGCTTTATTCATAAATTGAGTGGATAAGTTGCCCTGGGAATCTGTATCAACCATCAGGACTTTTTTCCCTTTTATTACAAGTTCAACAGCCAAAGCTCCAGTTACAGATGTCTTACCAACACCGCCTTTATTGTTATAAATACAGATTGTTTTCAATTTCTAAAATCCTCCCATTTTTGAAAACTTACAAAAATTATATCATATGTTTTAATTTTTGTCACTTTAATATAAAGTGTTTTTGTATAATATACACTATATATAATACTATCGTATACACTTTATTTTTACTTTAATATAAAGTGTTTTACTTTATATTTTATAGTGAAATTTTACAATTTTAAAAACACGCACGAGGATTGATTTTGAGAGGCTTTTTA
>JAKSTJ010000122.1 GCA_024402635.1 Treponema sp.
CGTGCAAAAAATAAATTTAAATAAAGGTTTAAACTGAACGGCAGAAATAGCGCCGTCCAGTTTAACTTGAGTTTTTAGCAAAAACTCTGTTTATATACATATCCGCTTCCGCGGACGGTTTTATAAATCCTCGGAAGTTGAAACTTCCTGCGGTTTATAAAATTAAGGAACTATTCCCTTAAGAATTCTATAAACCTTGTTGTTGCTGTATTCATAGGGATATTTTTCTTCCAGACAACAACGGTTCTGGCTGTTAGTTCGGGTTTTAGTTTCTGGACTTTTATTCCATAAAAACTATTTATAAGTTCGGTTTCAATGGTAAGAGCAGTCCCAACGTTTTTTGAAACCATTACGGCTGTGTTGGAATTAAGATTGTGGGTTGCCACAGTATTGAGCTTTGTAATGTCCTTTCCAAACCATGAAGACAGTTCATTTTTTATGTTGTTTCTTCGTGGGAGAATTATATTTTCGTTCAGTAAATCTGAAGGCTCTATAAAATCCTTTTTTGCAAGCTTTGAGTCTGGGTGAATAACGGCACACCAGTTTTCAGTAACCGGAAGCCTGAAGTAATCGTAGCGATCAATTTCAATGGGCTCCAGAAGAATGCCAATGTCCAGCAAACCTTTGTCCATCTGATCCTTTATAATGTCACTTGTTGTGGTGTTAAAGTTAAAGAATACCTTTGGATGAAGCTTCTGAAATTCTGCCATTTTTTCACAGACATAATCCACCGCCTTAAGTTCCCCGCCTCCAATGGTAATCGTTCCTTCCAGCTCCTGAGAATCTTGGGCAATTTCTGTTTCGGTAATGTTAATGAGAGAAAGAATTTCTTCCGCCCGTCTTTTAAATAAAATGCCTTCTTTGGTCAATGTGATTTTCCGTGGCCCACGTTCAAATAAAACTACCCCCAAATCTTTTTCCAAATCCGAAATCTGGCGGCTTACAGTTGGCTGGGTTACATGAAGAACTTCGCATGCGGCTGTTATGGATTCTTCATTTGCAATAGCAAGAAAATATATCAAAACCTGAAAATTCAATCTCATAAACTGATTATAACATAACTATAGAAAAATGGTATGGATAATCATTTAAAATAAGTATTTGCTATATCAGATTGTGGTGAATATAATTCTTATAACATCAGGAGGCAAATATGAAAAAATTATTTCTTTCTATCTTATTGTCATTTTCTATATTAATTTCTGCAAATGCAAAATCGCTTGTGGTTTTCTACAGTCTTACTGGGACAACAAAAGCAATGGCAGAACGGATTGCAGAAGAAACTGGCAGCGATATTTTTGAACTGCAGCTGGAAAATCCATATTCTTTAAATGGAACAAAATGCAGTGAGGAATCTAAAGCTGACAGAAAAAATAATACACCAAGAAAAATTAAATCTGTGCCAGATCTTTCTAAATATGACACAATTTTTGCCGGTACTCCTGTGTGGAATGATTATATTGCAAATCCTCTGGAAACCTGGCTTTTAAGCGAACAGAAAAATCTTGCTGGAAAAACTGTGGTACCATTTTGTACATATTGGTCTAGTGGAAATAAGGAAACTTTAAAGGCTATTGGAGAGTTAAGCACTTCTAAAAAAGTAAAGGAAGGCTTGAGTCAGGCCCATAGTGAAAAGGCTGATATTAAAAGTTGGATAAAGAAGATAGGATTATAAGGTTTTATAGG
>JAKSTJ010000123.1 GCA_024402635.1 Treponema sp.
GGTGAGACCCTGAATCAAGTTCAGGGTGACTGTTTTTTTTTCGTCATGCCGAATTTATTTCGGCATCTCACCAATATTATGTATTAACAAACCGCGGATTCACGCAGATAAACGCGGATATTATAATTCATCTGCGTGCATTAGCGTTTATCTGCGGTTATATTTATTTTTCCAATAACCAGTTTCTTAAATTCATTCTGATAATTCCATTTGTGTTTGACTGGGGTAAATCATCTAAAGTTAAAATATATTTTGGATAATTATCATCCAAAGATTCTAATGAACGTAATTCTCGTAATCGGGTTTCCTCCGACGAAAGAAGATAGCACACCTGATAGTATTCTACAGTTCCATTTTTTTCTGCCACAAAATCAATTTCGTAATCACCGGATTTTCCTATGTAAACTTTGTAGCCTCGTCGTAAAAGTTCTATATAAACCAGATTTTCTAAAAGTCCGTTTATGGCTGAATCTGAAAAGCCTAAAAGCTGAAAACGGAATCCTGTGTCGGCAATGTAATATTTTTCCATTGTTTCAAGAATTTTTTTGCCTTTAAGATCATAACGGGGAACTTTATATAAAAACAATGCTGATTGCAAAAACTGTAAATCATTATAAACGGTTTCAACTGCCAGAGAACGACCATTGGATTTCATAAAATCACTTATTCTTTTTGCAGAAAAAATATTTCCAATGTTATCTATTATATAGAGGATTATTTTTTCAAGAACGGCTGTATCCCGGATTTTGTTTTTAGAAATTACATCCTTTAGCAAAACGGTAGAATAAATTCCATCAATATAAGCTTTTAGAGAAAGTTCACTACCAGAAAGTTCTTTTAATCCTGGGAAACCACCAAATTTCATGTATTTAAAAAAACTTTCTGATGAATCAGTTTCATTATAAAACTCAAGAAATTCTTTATAGGACAATGGAAAAACAGAAATATTCACATAACGGCCAGAAAGATAAGTTGCCAGTTCAGAAGATAAAAGATTTGCGTTGCTTCCTGTTAAATATATGTCACAATCAATTTTTTCCGATGAATAAAGACTGTTTACACATTTCTCCCAGTTTTGAACTTCCTGAATTTCATCAAAGAGAAGATAAAGTCTTTTCCCATTTACAATTTCATTTTGATTTTTTACAAATTCATATAATTTTTTTGAATCCAGATACACTGCATTTTCATAATCTTCAAAATCAATGTATAAAATCTGATTTTCTTTAATCCCATCTTTTAGAAGATTTTCCCGAAGCAGCCGCAGCATAAATGATTTTCCAGCACGCCGGATTCCAGAAAGAATTTTTATAATATTTTTATCTTTATAAAGCTGGAGAATTTCCTGAGATTGATTTCTAAAAATTATTGGTTCCTGCATAGTTTAGAGTATAGTTGAAATATTATCGTAAATCAAGAAATGTTTAGAGTATAAGTGAAAGTTTTTGGATAATTAAAACCGCAGATTCACGCAGATAAACGCGGATATTATAATTCATCTGCGTGCATTAGCGTTTATCTGCGGTTAGAATTTTTTTTATAAATCATTGGTGAGACCCTGAATCAAGTTCAGGGTGACAGTT
>JAKSTJ010000124.1 GCA_024402635.1 Treponema sp.
ATAAGTCTGCTTTCGATAATCTTAATCCTCTAATTAAATTCACTTATGTAAAAACAGAACATTGCTCTTTATCCCATGCAAGAAACCTGGGATTACCTTTAGTTGAGGGTGAATACGTTTGTTTCCCTGACGATGACTGTTGGTATGAACCTGATACTTTGAAAAAGGCTTTGGAAATTCTGCAAGATGGAGTATATCAGATAATTTCAGGAATGGGAACAAATGAAAAAGGAATTCCTACATCAATATTCCCTCAAAATAGTTCTGAAATTACTTCTGAAAAACGTTGTGCTGCTATTTCTTATACAATGTTTTTCAAATATATGGGAACTGTTTTTTTTGACGAAAATATGGGTGTCGGTTCTCCTTATAATTTAGGTGCGGGTGAGGAAACGGATTACATGTTGACATTAATGGAAACTCATTCCTATAAAGCTTATTATGATGTTTCTTTAGTTGTTCATCATCCAGTACAGACAGATGTGTATGGAAAACAACATATGTTAAATAAGTTTTATAGTTATTCTCGTGGTGCAGGTTATTTAATAAAAAAACATCGGTTCTCAAAAAAATATGTGTTTTTTCAGTATTTCCGTCCGTTTGGAGGAATCGTCGTTAATTTGTTGAAATTTCGTATTTATGACGCGAAAAAATCATATTCCATTTTAAAGGGAAAAATGGAAGGCTTTACATTTAGAATTCCTCAAGAAGGTTTGAAAAAATAATGAGAAAAATTATTAACTGGATAAAAAATTGCGAAATATTTGGAATCCGAAATTTAAGAAATTTATACATAAAACATCGTGACAAAAAGTATGAAAATTTACGATTGTCATTTATTCCGGAACTAGAAAAATATATTCCTGAGGGATTGTCTATTTTAAGCAATAATTGTTTTGCTGGTCGTGTTTATCAAGATTTACATAGATCGTATTTGAGCCCTACGGCAGGGTTGACTATCCTGTATCCTGATTATATAACTTTTTTAGAAAATTTATCATATTATAAAACGGCTCCACTCATGTGGGTTGAAAAATCTCGGTATCCACGTGGAGAGAGTATGAGAACATCTTGGAAACATTGGTATCCAATAGCCCTTATCGGAGGCGACTTGGAAATACATTTTTTGCATTACACGTCAAAACAAGAAGCAGAAGAAAAATGGAAAAGACGCTGTAATCGAATAGATGAGGATAATTTGTTTGTGATTGCGGCAGCTCAAGGAAATTGTACTGAAGAAACGGTTGCTCGTTTTGCAAAACTTCCGTACAGAAAACTATTTTTGGTGAAAGAACAATATAAAACTTTATATCCAGACGTTATTTATGTTCGTGAATTTGTAAAAACTGGTGCTGATCCATATAGAAAAGCTCATGTTTATTATAAGTATCTATTAGAGCATTTAAAAAGTGAGAAAAAATGTTAGCCGAAAAAGATCTGTGTACAGGGTGCCAAGCATGCGTTAACGCCTGTCCAAAGTCTGCGTTGACAATGAAAGAAGATCGGTTAG
>JAKSTJ010000125.1 GCA_024402635.1 Treponema sp.
GAATATGTAATTTATCTGGAATTCTCAAAAATCTTCTTCATTTTATGCACCACTTCATTTGTGTTTCCTTCCTGAACAACATAGTCATATTTTCCAGGAATCGTTCCAAAAGTAATAATCTTTTCGGGCTTTACCCTGCGCTTTAACAATTCAATCATATTTTCTTTTGATGCATATTCATTGAATATTTTTATATAACTGTAACCCGGATAATCTTTTGAAGGATAGTTCAAAACTTTGAAAAATTTCGTAATCTGTTTCTTTTCTAGGATTGAATAAATTCTTTCAGTAGAATCGGTAGGATAAAAAAGCATAAAGTAAACTACATTTTCTTCAGATGGCAAAGGCCTGTTTATGTAATTTCTGTAAGGAGATTTTCGTAGGGTATTTATAAGCCCAATTTGCACTTCATCAAAATCTAATGCCGGCCGGCGGTTATAATAAATAAGTAAAGTATCATCTACTACAACATTGGCAAAATACAGGATATTGTTTTCATCAAGAAATTTTGCAATTTCAATGGCCTCTTTTTTTTCAATTTCGATTTTTTCAAGATATCGTTTACTTTGCGTATCGTATAAAACTCCGCCGTTCATAGCTATTACAGGAAGCTTCAGCTTAATATCCGCCATTGGTTCAATAATACTTGCAGGTGGACGCATTGTAGACAAAGTGAAATTCAACCCTTCCTCGATCATTCGGTTAAGTTCGACCTTACAGTAATCATTAAGGTGATAATCTGAATCCAAAAGCGTATCATCAAGCCCTGAAATAAACAGGATTTCTTTATGCTGTTTTCTTGGAAGATGAAAAAGATTAACTGCAACACCAATAAGAATTCCAACCATTGTATCTATTACTCGGTTCAGAGTAAAAATAAAAGGATTGTTGTCACCACCATGAATTACGACAATACTCAAAAAAACCACGCATGAAAAATATGAGGCATTTTTTTTGTTTAAAATCACGGTTGCATACAGAACAAAAATTATTACTACGGATGTAATCAATCCTTTTATAAGATACATAGAAAAATCGCCGACTTGCAATTCTGCATTTCGAATGAGTAAAAAGAAAAGCAGAACAACAAGACCAAAACCTGCTCCAATAAAGGTTCCTGCAATACGCTGGTTTGCGTTCTGCTTTGTAGTTGAAATATACGACTGGATACACCACAAAACAGAAAGCTGACTGTAAAAAACTATGCCGTTTTCGCCCCTGAAATAATTAAACAGATAGCAGAGAAAAACCGCCACCGCAGACTTAATTATGCGAAGCCCTATTTTTGGAATCTGCTTCATTTTCTATTCAATTTCAATTAGCTTAAAAACATTTGTGCTGGCATATGTAAGCGGTTCATTATGAATGAAGAACACTCTAGATTTTACAGGCGCATACAAAGTTTCAAGAATTTCCCCGTCGTAAGAATTTACAATATGAGCCAAAGGAGTTCCTTCTTCTACTGTATCCCCAGCTTTTACCAGAGATTCAAAGATTCCCGA
>JAKSTJ010000013.1 GCA_024402635.1 Treponema sp.
TCAAGACTTTGGACGAAGATGGTGTTGGTGTAATGATCGGTCTCGCAGAAGAAAAAGGTCGTTCAGTTAAAGCTGACCTCCACTTAGGAATCTGTGGTGAACACGGTGGTGACCCAGCTTCTATCGCACTCTGCTACAAACTCGGATTGAACTACGTATCTTGTTCTCCATTCCGCGTACCTGCAGCTCGTCTTGCCGGTGCCCAGGCTGTAATTAAGGCCTCTAAATAAGTACACGCGAGTTTTGCTTTGCAAAACTCGTAGGGCAAGCCGTCAGGCTTGACCCGTGCTCAGGCAGTTATCAAGGCTTCTAAATAAGCTAAAATAGACTGTTAATCAGAAAGGCATTCTCAGAAATGAGAATGCCTTTTTCTTTTTAACGTACTGTTGTTCAGGATATAATTAAAAGTAATATAAAATTTTTATTTTCTGATTTTTTGTCTTATGCTTTCAAGACGATTGAGGGCTTCGTTTAAAGTTTCGTCTTTTTTGGCAAAATGAAGACGAACATACCGGTTTTCGGGTTCTTTAAAGAAAGAAGAACCTGGAACAGAACCAACTCCTACATCTCTTGCGAGAATTTCAGCAAATTCCATGTCTGAAGCAAAACCAAATTCTGAAATATCAATCAAAATATAGTAAGCGCCTTGTGGAACTGTATGTTTTAATCCGATTGTGTCTAAGCCTTTTAGAAATAAATCTCTTTTATGTGTATATTTTTCCTGCAGATCAATGTAATAATCATCTCCGAATTTTAAGCCGGTAACTGCTGCTTCTTGTAAAGGTGCGGCGGCTCCAACTGTAAGGAAATCATGAACTTTTTTAATGCGTTCGGTAATTTCTGGATTTGCCTGAGTGTATCCTAAACGCCAGCCAGTTATTGAGTAGGTTTTTGACAAAGAATTACAGGTAATAGTTCTGTCTTTCATTCCTGGTAAACTTGCCATGTAGGTGTGAACATTTGGCTTATACAGAATATGTTCGTATACTTCATCAGTAATTACGAAAGAATCATATTTTTTTGCTAAATCGGCGATTATTTCCAGTTCAGATTTTGTAAAAACCTTTCCACAAGGATTAGATGGATTACAAACTATTATGGCTTTTGGTTTTTGTTTAAATGCAGATTCCAGAACATCTACATCAAAATTAAATTCTGGTGGTACTAATGGAACATAAATTGGTTCTGCGCCAGACAAAATTGTATCAGCGCCGTAATTTTCATAGAAAGGGGAAAAGACAATTACTTTATCACCAGGATTTGTTACACTCATCATGGCTGCCATCATTGCTTCTGTAGAGCCACAGGTAATTACAAGTTCAGAATTTGGATCAACAGAAATACCAGAAAAATGATTTATTTTAGCAGACAAAGCTTCTCTAAAATTCTGAGATCCCCAGGTTATTGAATATTGATGAAAATCTTCTTTTGTAACTTGTGTAAGTCGTTCTAGAATAGGGGCAGGTGGTTCAAAATCTGGAAATCCCTGAGAAAGATTTACTGCTCCGTACTGATTTGAAATTCTTGTCATACGACGAATAACTGAATCTGTAAATGTTGAAGTTCTATTTGATAATTCTGGCATAAAACGACCTCTTAAATGATAATTACATTTTTATATCATAAAAATAGAATCTTGGTAATTGTACAATTTACAAACAATTAAACAGATATTTATGATTGCGTTTTTGTTACTATACATTTTAATATTTTTCATTTAGACTTTTTACATATAGGAGAGTTTCAAATGAAAAAATTCCTTTTATTAATTACTTTATCAACACTTTTTATTTCATGTAGTTCTTTATTTGAAGGTCAACTGGATAGAAAAACTTCTTTAACAATCAATTTACCAAAAAACAAATTATCAAATTCCAGAGCAATTTATGATGAAGATGAAATACCAGATGCAAGTACTTTAAGAAATTACGAAATTGTAGTTACAATTACAAAATATGATGAAAATAATCCTTCTAAAATTTTAGATACTAAAACTGAAAAATGCACAGATAAATCAAACAAAGTAAAATTTCAAAATATTACTCCAGGTACATGGTCAGTTAGTTGTGTACTTTCTACTAAAGGAAAGCCTGATTTTGCTTTTGCAATGGATACAAAAATTCTGGAAGCTGGAAAAAATAATGTTGTAACATTAGCATTATCTAATAATATAATTTCGGAAACTAATAAAATTGAAAATATTGTTTTGTCTAAAGCTCCTGATAAAACTTCTTATGAATTAGGCGATTCTATTGATTCTTCTGGTGCAATGTTTAGTGTAAAACTTACAAATGGTTATGAAGTTGAACTAAGCGAAAATGATTTATATGAATTGTGTATTGTAAATGAAATGCCTCAAGCAGAATTTATGAAGGCTAAAAAAGAATTTGACGGTGAAAAAGAAATCTTAGTTTTTGATAATAACAATGAAACTAGTTCTATAGCAGAAAGATATTTTTTCTATATAGGATATAAATTAAATACACCAGATGGTTTGTTTTATCCTAATACAAATCAACTATTAGATGACTATGAAAAACAAATTAGAATAAATGCCAAAACTCCTGTTATTGAAACTCAACCTAAGAATACACTTTTTAAAAGTAACAATTATGATTTTGAATTTGATATAAAAATAAAACCAAATGAATATTATGGAGATATTATTTATCTATGGTCAGGGGAAAATAAAAGAGAGAATAGTCAAGGAGATTGGACTAAATCAAATTATGTAGGTCAACTGAAACAGGAGGAATCATCAACTTCTATATACTATTCTAAAGAAATGTTCTATTGCGTGGTTAGAAATACAGATACTAATGGCGGTTTAAACGGAGATACACAAAGAACTTGTAGAAGTAGAAATGTGTATTTGGAATATATAGTTCCAAATTCTACTAAAGAAGGTCAAAAGTATTATGACTATTCATATAAAGTAGTATGTGACAGAAGTTCTTTTGTTTCTGAAATTACAAGTTCTGGACAAAGTTTTTTAACACCAGAGGATTTCCATATTGAAATTACAAGATTTAATCAAAATGATTCTTCCAAAGCTTTATGTGTTGATGATTATGCTGTGGAAAATTACAATCTTACTATAGAAATACTATCTAAATATGATGGGGCTTATTGTTTTGGCTATGTTCCATACAGAGTTAGATATACAGTTCCACAACATGTAGGTCGAGTATACGATGAAGCTACAGGTTATAGTTTTCAAACTATAGAAGCGAAAGAAGAAATTCAAACTTTTCAAATAAAGACTTATTTAAATAAGATTCCAGACAGTTCTTATGAGTTATATAATGTTATTGATAATAATCCTTTTGCAGTAAGATATTTTGACCCAGATGCTCAAGTTCAAAATGATCAGTGGTATTATGAAGAAAATGGTGAAATCAAAAAAAATGATTTGACTGTTGAATTAATTGATGGAACAAATGTTTCAAAAGAATACGTTTATCTTCCAAAGCCTAACTTTTTTGATAATCAAAAATACTTATATTATCCTACAACAAATAATACCCTTCCTGATTGGAAATTAAATGAATTATTTGAACCTGTGGGATATAAAGCTTATTTTTATAAAAATGGAAAACGTAGACCGTATAGAATTATAGATTTTGATAATGTAGAAGAAAACAATGTTGCAGTTTTTAATCTGGAAGATAGATATTATATTTGTTCAAATGAAGATTCCAGCATTTCAGTAAAGATTGAAGCCATTACAGGAATAAAGCAAGATTATAAAAACTGGTTTGTGGATTCAAGTGACAGAGCTTTTAAATCAGAAGGCTCTATAGAATTTAGAATGAAGAAATAATTTATAAAAAATTGTTCCCTATTAAAATTTGATAATTATTTTAAATTACGTTAAAATAAAGAATTGCACGTAAAGTGTTAGAGAGAGTATTAAAAATTTTAACAGGGACCTTTTTTTATGAAAAAAAACAAAAGGAATGTAAATTTAAAATTTAAATACGGTTTCTTATCTTTTTTAATCATCTTAGTTCTGCTTGTAATAGGAAATACTCTTGCCGTAGTTTCTGTCCAAAAACCAATTAAAAACGTTTATGAAAATGGACTTTCAAGTACTTCAAAATTAATTGAAAATCATATTGATCAGTGGTTTGAATCGGAAATTAATATGTTGTCTTATTTTAAAGATCACATTATTAATAAAACAGATTCGAGAGATAATGTAATTAAGCAGCTTACATCTTTAGAAATACCAAGTGGATACGAATATATTATGTTGTCTTGGGATGAAGATAATGGTGTTGGAACTTACAGTTCTAAAGATGGCTATAATGCAACTTCTGATATTAATCAAAAACCTTACTATTTAGCACACAAATCTGGAAAAAATTTATTTATTGGAAATATTTCTGTAAATAACCGTGGTATTCGTGCAATGCCTGTAATGGAATCTTTTACTTATAAAGATGAAGCTTCTGGACAGAATAAAACTGGTGTAATTGTAGGATTCTTATCTCCAAATGCATTGGAAACATTTAATATTAAATTCTTTACTACAGGCGCAGTTTGTATTATTGAAGATCATGTAAATATTATTGGTGATTTTCCAAATGAAATGGATAACAACATTTATTCACAGAAAATAACTATTGAAAATAAAGAATGGGATTTAAAGACATATGTTTCAAATTCCGAAATTTCTTCCATTACAAAAAATCTTACAATGCTTTTAATATTCATCTATTTAGTAATTGGAATTGTTCTTTGTTTTGCAATTATTTTAATTATTCATATTTTAATTAAACAGATTGAAATTGTTAAAATCAAAATGGATGATATTAATTCTGGTGATAAAGATTTAACAAAACGTCTTGATGTTACTTCTACAGATCAGATTTCTCTTGTAAAAAATTCTGTAAATGAATTTATTGAAAATGTTCATTCTACTGTAATTTCTATTAATGATTCTAAAAATGAAGTTGAAAAGACTTATGAATCATTAAAAGAAAATATTGAATCTAATAAAGAAAATCTTGTTAAAGTTAATCAGGAAATGCAGAATTATGTTGCAACTACTGATATTCAGAAAGAATCAATTGATTCAACTTCTTCGGTAGTTACTCAAATCAGTAGTAATATTAATAGTCTTGATGATTTAATTGAAAATCAGTCTGCTTCGATTGTAGAAGCTTCTGCCTCTATTGAGCAGATGATTGGAAATATTAATTCAATTACAAATTCTACAAATAAAGTTTCTCAGGAATTTGAAAAATTAAAGGAAGCTGCAAATCTTGGAATTAGTAAAAATGCTATTCTTAATGATCTTCTTAAAGAAATCAGCAATTCTTCTACAATTCTGATGGAAGCTAACAAAACAATTTCGAATATTTCTTCACAGACAAACCTTCTTTCTATGAATGCGGCAATTGAAGCAGCACATGCTGGTGAGGCTGGAAAAGGATTCTCTGTTGTAGCTGATGAAATTCGTAAGCTGGCAGAAGATTCTTCTAAACAGTCTAAAAATATTGGTCACGAACTTGAAACAATTAATGAACAGATTGGTGAAGTTGTAAAATATTCTGCAGAATCAACAGAATCTTATAATGTGGTTAATCAGGAAATTGAAACTAACAGTCAGTTAATTATTCATATTAAAAATGCAATTGATGAACAGGCTGAAGGTTCAAAACAGGTTCTTGAAGCTTTAAGTTCAATGAACAATTCTTCTCTTGATGTAAAAAATGCAAGTGCTGAAATGAAAAATGGTTCAGAATCAATTTTGAAGACTGTTTCTACATTAAAAGATGCCCAGAAATCATTTGATGAATCTTCAAAAAATATTGTTTCTGCAATTGAAAATATTCAGAATTCTACAAATATGATTGAAAATCTTTCTGATGATTTAGGCGAAAAAGTTGCTGATATTGACGAAAAAATTAATCAGTTTAAGATTTAATTTGTTTTAATATTTGAATAAATTTTTAAAGTCTGATTCCTGTTTTCTTATAAGGGTCAGACTTTTTTTATTGCTATAAAGATTTATTCGTGTAATAATAAAAAAAATTATTTAAAGAAATTTTTCGGAGAATTAGAAATGAAAAAAACTTTTGTTCTGTTTTTATTAAGTTTATCTTTATTGTTTCTTTCATGCAGCTCTTTATTTGACGGTCAATTGCAGCGAGGAAATAGGGTTGTTATAAAAATACCTGGTAAAGAAACAAAAATTTCTTCAAGAAATATTTATGAACAAGCTCCAACAGTTGCAGATTATGAAAAAGCATCGTTTACTGTCAGATTAATACCTGAAACAGGAAAAATTTTATCTCAAACTATTACTGGTGGCGGTAGAAAGGTAATTTTTGAAAATGTTATGCCTGGTAATTGGAAAGCTGATTGTACAGTTTCAATTGATGGTAAGGAAGAATTTGCTTTTGCTATTTCAGAAGTATGTGCAATTAAAAAAGGTGTAGAAACTTCAATACCATTAACACTTAGTTTTAATACAATTGAAAGTATAGATAAAATTGAAATTTCAAAAAATTATAACCCTCTTGAGTATGATTTGGGAGATGAAATTAACAAAAATAATTTAAATCTTGATTTTGATGTTACTTTAAAAAATGGCTATACACGTACATATTCTGTACAGGAAATGGAAGCAGCCAAAGTTATTAATAGTGAAGATCATTATTTTATTGAAGCTGATGTGTCTGATCCAGATAATGTTGTGCCTGTAATGGATGGAGAAACTTCAGAATTTGCAGAAAAATTTTACTATTTTATAAAATTTGGATTTACAAATAATTCGTGGTCTGACTCAAAATATACTGCGGTACCTGTTATTTTAAATGCTAAAAAACCTGTGATTATAAAACAACCAAGTTCAACCTTGTATAAGACTGTTGTTTTAGAAGATGAAAGAACAAGTGAACTAGGATATAGTTTTGATGTTGTATTAGATGATTCTAGTGAGAACTACGGAAATATTAATTACGAATGGAAAATACGTGGTGATATACAAATTCCAAATAACTATGGAGATAATAGTTATCTAGGACCAAACTATAAGGACTATAATCCAGGTTTTTACAATAATCCAGGTAGTATTTATCAACATTATTTTTATTGTACAATTACTAATGTTGATAATGAAGGTGGCCTCAATGGTGAAACAACAAGAAGTGTAGATACAATTAATGCTACTTTAATTGAGTATAATCCTCAAAAAAATGATCATGCAACAAATCATAATTTTTTAATAGAAAACGCAACTGATGTTTCTTTGTTTCAGACGGAACCTTTTATATATGATGGTGAATCTCTACCAGATCCTTCTTTATTCCGTGTAGAGGAAATATGGAATGTTTATAAACCTGGAACAGCGGCGAATGTATCGAGTAAATATACTCTATATTTTTATGATATGGATAGTTTTAATATTGAGTTCAAAAGAATGGAAGGAACTACAAATATACCAGATTATGATAAATCTGTCGGTTACGTTCCTTATCTTGTTAATTTTGAGTATCAATATTATCCAATTGATACAAATAAAACAACACCCTCACTGGTATGCTTTCAAAAGAATCCAGTAACTCAAAAAATTGAAAACAGAATTATTTGGGTAGAAACTAAATTAGGAAAAATTCCAGATTTTGAGTATAACTTGATTCAGTCATCACCAGGAGAAAGATACTATAACAAGCAAGAACAGAAATGGTACAGATATAAAGACTCTTGGTCTGAATTATCTGATGGTCCAAGCTATGAAATATATGTTCCAAATAAAGGATCTTATAATTATTGTACAAACTCTGTATGGGGTGACATTCCTAATTTACAATGTGTCAGATATTATTCAGATGAAAATCATACAAAAGCGAATATAGATTTATTTGAAGTAACTGATTATATATCGGCTATAAAAGATAATAGTGGTGTTACTTTATATACTGAAAAGATAAATTTAATCAAAGAAGATACTGAAGTATTTGGTTATTCCTTGAGTGATGACGTAAAATCAATTCTTGAGAATGGTACAGAATTTACAGTTCAACTTGGGATAGAAATTACACCAAAGACAACAGATGGAAATTTACCATGGTTAGATATGAGTAAATTAAAAAAAGAAGTAAAAACATATGAAGAAGTAATATACGGTCTATGCAATTAATCTAAGACCGTCTTACTTCACTATCACTTTATACATAGGATCCTGATCTGGTATTAATTGTAAAATATGTTTTTCGCAATCTAATACTTCAGAAGGATCGTGTGTTACGTGAAGAAGGGTAGTTGTTCCTGCTTCTGCAATTAAACTTATAAGATTAAGAATCATTTCACGGTTTTGTTCATCTAAGCCGTGGCATGGTTCGTCTAAAATTAAAATTTTTGGGCATTTTACTGCCGAGCGCAAAATTAAAACTGCCCGCTGTTCACCGTAACTTAAATTACCAAAAGATTCATTTTCACGGCCTTCAAATCCACCAAGTTTTAACCATTTTTTTGCGCCTGCAATTTCAACATCGGTTGCTGCACCGTAAAGACCAATTGAATCTCTAAAACCACTGACAATTACATTTAACAGGGAAGTGCCGCCAAGCATTCTGTATTCAACATGCATTCTGTACGAAACAATTCCAAGTTGTTTTTTAATGTCCCAGATTGTTTCGCCGCTGCCACGTCTGTTTCCAAAAAGTCTTACATCGTTGCTAAAAACCTGCATATTGTCGCCAGTAATTAATTCCAGAAATGTGGTTTTTCCAGAACCATTTGGTCCCTGAATTAACCAGTGTTCACCTTTGTTTAATTTCCAGCTTAAATTTCGTAAAACTTTATGATCGTCCCAGCCAACATTTACATTGTTCATTTCTACAAGAGTTTCGTTTTGAATTGTATCTTGATTTTGCAAAACAAAGGTTTCTTTTACAGTTTCGTTTAATTCAACCGAAAGTTCTTCTTTTAAGTTTTTAGAAGTTTCCTGTTGTGCTTTATTTCTTTCTTCTCGTAATGATTCGTATTCTTTTCTGCTTCCAATAAATGAAACCTGTTTTTCTCTAAATTCGATTACATTTGTAATTGAATCAGGAATTTCATGCCAGCGTTCCATTCCTAAAATAATTTGTGTTGAACTTTCTGGAGATTTTATTTGATTTTCTGCAATTGTATTAAAAAAATTCAAAAGAATTCCACGACTGTTTACATCAAGTCCTGCAAATGGATCTGAAAGAATAATTAATTTTTTTCCGGAAATTAAAGCTCGTGCAAGTAAAGTTCTGCGGATTTCTCCAGTGGACATATATTTTAAGCCCCGGTCCAGAATTTTTTGAATTCCGCAAAGTTCAATTTCTTTATAATTTTCGATTGTTTTTGAAAGTTCCAGAACTTTTGGATTTTTCTTTGGATTTTCTACCAGACCTTCTGCAATAAAAATACGTCCGGTTCTACCAATATCAACACCGCCTTCTACATAATCACTTTCGTCGTTTTCCCGTTCTTCCTGAATTAATTTTGCAGCTCTTTCCAATGAAACAATTTCTACAGAATTTCCAAAAGTTGAAGAATACATTGGAACTTCCTGAATATTATTCTGATTGATTTCGTTTGGAATAAATTTAAGTCCTGAATAACCTGCTAATGCATTTATAAAATCAGCTTTTCCGCCGCCATTTGGTCCAATTACAAGCCATGCCTGATTCTGCTGAAAATTCCAGTTGATTTGTGAAATTACAGTTTCACGACTGTTTTCTATACGACAATTATTTATTGTGATTAAGTTAGAATTCATAGATATTGTTTTAGCACAAAATTAATAATTTTGAAAGAAAGATTTCAACTCGGGTTTATCTGGATTTAGATAATAAACCGCAGATGCACGCAGATAAACGCAGATAGAAAGGGATAATGAATCGCAGATGTATACAGATAAACGTAGAAATAACTGTAATGATTTGAGGTTTTTAATTAAGATTAATAAAAAAATAAAATCATCTGCGTGCATCCGCGTTTATCTGCGGTTAAATATTTTATTGGAATGATTTTTAGAAAATTGCTTTTTTATATAATTTACATATCAATAAAAAAGTATTAATATTTAAATCCGTTATGAAAGAAGGATTTGACAACGAAAAATATCTGAAGATTCAGTCAGAACACATTAGAGAAAGAATTTCAAAATTTGGCGATAAGCTTTATCTTGAATTTGGTGGAAAATTATTTGATGACTATCATGCATCAAGAGTTTTACCTGGTTTTAAGCCGGACAGCAAATTGCAGATGTTAATGCAGCTTGCAGATATGGCTGAAATTGTTATTGTAATCAGTGCGGTTGATATTGAAAAAAATAAAATTCGCGGTGATTTGGGTATTACTTATGATAAAGATGTTCTTCGTTTAAGAGACGAATTTCAAAATCGCGGATTAATGGTTGGTAGTGTTGTAATTACTCATTATACTGGTCAGGAAGCAGCAAAGATTTTTAGAAATAAGCTTAAAAAAATGAATATTAAAGCTTATTATCATTACACAATTCCAGGTTATCCTTCAAATGTTCCATTAATTGCCAGTGATGAAGGTTTTGGTAAAAATGATTATATTGAAACAACTCGTCCTTTGGTTGTAATTACAGCTCCAGGTCCTGGTTCTGGAAAAATGGCAACTTGTTTGAGTCAGCTTTATCATGAAAATAAACGTGGAGTTAAAGCTGGTTATGCAAAATTCGAAACTTTCCCAATCTGGAATATTCCTCTTAAACATCCTGTAAATCTTGCTTATGAAGCAGCAACTGCAGATTTAAATGATGTAAATATGATTGACCCATGGCATCTGGAAGCTTATGGAAAAACAACTGTAAATTACAATCGTGATATTGAAATTTTCCCGGTTTTGGATGCAATTTTCAAAGGAATTTACGGTTCAAATCCATATAAATCACCAACTGATATGGGTGTAAATATGGCTGGTCTTTGTATTTATGATGATGATGCATGTAAAGAAGCAAGTCGTCAGGAAATTATCCGCCGTTATTATGCAACTTTGAATAATTTTGTTGAAGGAAATGCTTCTGAAGACGAAATTAAAACTATTGAATTAATTATGCAGCAGGAAAATATTTCTACTGATAATAGAAAAGTTACTGTTGCTGCAAAAGAAAGAGCCGCAAAAGCTAAAACTATTTGTGCTGCAATTGAACTTCCTGATGGAACAATTATTACTTCTCAAACATCAGATTTACTTGGAACAAGTGCCGCATTAATCTTAAATGCTACAAAATATCTTGCAGGAATCGACCATAAAATTAAGCTTATTCCAAAAGAAATGATTGAACCAATTCAGAAAATGAAGGTTGAATTCTTAAGCGGAAACAATCCTCGTCTTCATACCGATGAAGTTCTGGTTGCTTTGGCTATGCTTTCAAAAAATGATGAAAACTGTAAAAAAGCATTGGAGCAGCTTCCAAAATTTAAGGGTTGTCAGGTTCATACAACAGTTATGCTTAGCGAAGTTGATAGAAAAATTTTCAAAAAGCTTGGTGTTGATTTAACTTGCGAACCAGTCAGCAAAAAACAGAAATCATTAATCGGATAGGTATTAATGGAAACAAGTAAAAAGAAAGAACTTTTTAGAATGATATTTTTCACTCTATTTTCAATTTCAGCTGGTCTGGTTGAAATTGGAGTTTTTTCTTTACTTGAATTATTTACAAATCTTAAATACTGGCCCTGTTATTTAATTGCGTTAATTTTCTCTGTTTTATGGAATTTTACTTTAAATAGAAATATTACTTTTAAATCTGCAAATAATATTCCAATTGCAATGTTAAAAGTAGGTTTGTTTTATTTAATTTTTACACCTCTTTCTACTATTTTGGGAAATTATCTTGCAGAAGATTTGTTGTGGAATGATTTTTTAGTTACAGCAATTAATATGATTGCAAATTTCGTTCTTGAATATTTATACGACAGATTTTTTGTTTTTAGAAATTCTATTGATACAAGAAAAAAACCTGAAAATAATTCTCAGGATTAAAAATGAATATTGAAAAAGCTTATCTTGTTTCTCTTGCAGATAAATACGAAATTCCTGCTTTTTGTAATGAAGATCCAAGTCAATTTTTAAGATGGTACAAAAGGGACAGAGTTTGTGATATTGAATGTGCCTCTTTTATTGCGGCAATGCTGGCTTTTGGAAACAGAAAACAATTTATTCCTAAAATAAAAATTATTCTTGAAACTGCAGATAAAACCTGTGGCTGTATTTCTTCATGGTTAAAACATTCCTGTCCAGATTTTCCAAAAGGAAAAGAAAAGTTCTATCGTTTTTATTCTTATGATGATATGCATTGTCTTTTTTCTGAAATGGCACAAATTCTGGAATCTTATAATTCTATGGGCGATTTTTTTAAGAAAAAATGGCAGGAAAACAAAGAAGATTTGCTTCTGGATTCAATAATTTCACAAGCTTTTCCTGAATCTTCCATTGTTCCAAAAGGTAAAAATTCTGCCAACAAAAGAATTCATATGTTTTTAAGATGGATGGTTCGGCAAAATTCTTCTGTGGATTTAGGAATCTGGAACTGGTATTCTCAAGAAAAACTGTTAATTCCTTTAGATGTTCATGTTATGCAGGAAGGAATTAAACTGGGACTTTTACCGAAAAATGCGGGCGCTACAAAAAAAACTGCAATTAAACTTACAAATGAAATGAATGAAGTATTTCCTGGGGACCCTTCCAGAGGAGATTTTGCACTTTTTGGTCTTGGCGTAGATACAGAAAAATAATTCTGATTTTCATTGTTTGCATTTCAATTAAAAATTCATTATAGTCATTCATAGAAACAGATACCCGTTGGGATTTGATTTCGTGGTATTCGTACCGTTATAAAAGCTTTTCTAAAAAGACTTGATCCTAAAAAAAAGGAGGACAGGTACTCATCGTGATTTTAACAATCGATGTTGGTAACACATCCACGTCTTGTGGACTATTCGACGGAAATAAGATTGTTTTTTCATTTAGACGTGAAACAAACATTCATTCCAGTTCGGATGAGATTGGTATTTTCTTCAGAGATGTTTTACGTGAAAACGGATTTGACTGGAAGGAAATATCGAGAGTCGGTATTTGCAGTGTAGTTCCATCTGTAAATTATTCCCTTTCAAGAGCCTGTACTAAGTATTTGAATCAGGAGCCGCTTTTTATTCAGGCGGGAATTAAAACTGGTTTAAAACTTAAGTATGCAAATCCAAAAGAAATTGGTGCTGATTTAATTGCAGCGGCAATGGGCGGAATTAATCTTTTCCCAGATAAAGACATGATTATTGTTGATATGGGAACTGCTACAACTCTTGAACTGGTTTCTAAAAACAAGGAATTTCTTGGTGGTTCAATTTTACCTGGAATGAAAATTTCTATTGATGCGCTTGCATCTGGAACTGCAAAACTTCCTTCTGTAGAAATTGCAAAACCTGCAGGAATTTATGGTTCTAATACAACTGAAGCAATTCAGGTTGGTTTGTATTATGGAACAGCTGGTTCAATTAAAGAAATCTGCTATAAGTATCAGAAAAATGTTTTTAATAATGAAAAACCATTTATCTTAGGTACTGGCGGTTTCTCCAGAGTATTTGCCGATTACAATCTTTTTGATCAGATTGTACCAGAACTCGTGCATTACGGAATAAAATGCGCAATCGATCTTAACTAAATTACATTTAACTTATAGGAAAAATAAAAATGAAAAATAATTCTCTCTCTTTAGTAAAAAAATTGGTTTTAACAGCTGCATTAAGTGCATTAACTATTATTTTAGGAACAACTCCATTAGGAATGATTCCGCTTGGAGCTGCTTCATTAACAATTCTTCACATTCCAGTAATTATTGCTACTTGTCTTGTTGGCTTGTGGTCTGGTGTTTTTGTAGGTTCAACTTTTGGTATTTTATCATTGATTCTTGCTGCAACACGTCCAACTGGTGCTCTTGATCCATTATTCGTAAACCCTCTTGTTTCTGTTTTGCCACGTATTCTTTTTGCTGTTGTTGCATGGGGACTTTGGAAATTATTAAATATGATTCCAAAATTACCTCGTGTAGTTGCTTCTGGTGTTACAGCTTTTGCTTCTACAATAGCACATACATTAATGGTAATAGGTTGTCTTTATATATTCCAGGGTGGAGCTGTTAAAGTTGCAATGGGTGGTACAGGATACTGGGTACTTATTGGTAGTCTTCTTCCTCAAGCTTCAATGGAAGCTGCAGCTGCAACAATTATTACTGTGGTAGTATTCCTTGGAATTTTTGTTTCAACAAAGAGAAAATCAAAAATTTCAAATATTGAAGACTAAAAAATAATTGTTATTGCTTACAAAATATTTTAATAACCAGAAAAATTATTGTATAATTAACCTATGAAAATCGTAATTGTAGGAGCCGGATTTACTGGTATTCAGCTGGCAAAACTTTTAATTAATGAAAAAAATCAGGTTGTCCTTATTGATAACAATGAGGAAATCTTACGCCATGCAGAAAATCTGTTGGATTGTACAGTAATGTGTGCAGATGGTAATAATATTGACACTCTTGAAGATGCAGGAATTGCCAAGGCCGATGCTTTAGTTTGTCTTACACCATCTGATGAAGTTAATATGATAACCTGTTCTTTAGTAGATGCAGTTTATCCTGATATTATTAAAATTGCTCGTGTAAGAAATTATTCATATTATGTTAATACTGCTGAAGCTGAACGAAAACATTCCGAAAGTTTCAGCGGTAAACATCGTCCGTTGTATGGAATTGATTATATGATTCATCCGGACGTAGAAGCTGCAGAAGCAATTTATCAGGCAGTTGAAAATGGTGCTTTAGGAAATATCCTGACTTTTGATGATTCTGATCTGGAACTTGCTTCAATAATTGTTGGTGCAGGCAGCGAATTTGATGGTTTATGTCTAAAAGAAGTTCGTTCAAAAACTGATTTTCCATTTCTTGTTGCTTATGTTGAACAGAATGGCGTTTCTTCTCTTCCCTCTGGAAATACAATTATTTCTGCAGGAAATACACTTGGTGTTCTTGTTTCAAAATCTGACTTTCACAAATTATCGGAACTTTGCGGATTCGTCCAGAAAGAAATTAAAAAGATTGTATTAATTGGTGCGGGACGAATCGGTACAATTGTTTCTGAAAAAATCTTAAGTAATAGAAAATCTAAAAAATTCAGAACAATCTGGACTAAAATTAAAGAAAAACAAACTCAGGATTATGTAATTATTGATTCTGATCCAGATCGTTCTCAAGTTGCTTCAGAAGCTTTTCCACAGGCTAAAGTTTTATGTGGTGATGCATCTGATGAAAACTTTCTTAATGAAGAAGGGATTACCGGTTTCGATCTTGCAATCTGTGCAACTCACAATCATGAATTGAACATGGTTTTAGCCGCTTATCTTGAATCTCTTGGTGTAAAACAATCAATCAGTCTTGTAACAAGTGCACCATTTGCAGGAATTGCAGAAAAACTTGGCGTTGATGTTTCAGTTCCTTTAAGAGACTCTGTAGTTGATTCTATTATGAGTCATTTACGAGGAAAAGCTGTAAAAGAAATTCACACTGTTACATCCGGTGAACTGGAAATTGTAGAATGTGAAATTACTGCAAAATCAAAAATTTCTGGAAAGGAATTAAAAGAAATTTCGGATCCTGGAAATTATCTTGTAATGCTTCACAGAAAATCTGGAATTGAAGAATATTCAATTGCTGCAGGTAATACACAAATTATTCCTGGTGATCATGTGGTTTTAATTACTAAATCTGAAAACAGTAAAAAATTATTATCATACTTTGCTGGAACAATTAATTAGAGGTTCTGATGTTTTTTGTAAATTGTCTTAAAATTATTTCTATCCTCTGTAGTATTGTTGGCGGAACTTTTTTAATTCCTCTAGGTGTTGCAATTTATTATGATGAACCTTCTACTTATCTGCCACTTATAATTCCTATGGCTGTAACACTTGTTGTTATGCTGGCAGTTAATATTCCAACAAGAAAAACAAAGGTTAAATTAAGCATTAGACAGACTTTTGCTATTGTTGCTCTTTCCTGGATTGCAATCAGTATTTTAGGTTCTTTTCCACTGTATTTCAGCGGTGCATATCCTTCATATACAGATGCATTTTTTGAAAGTGTTAGTGGTTTTACTACAACTGGATGTACAGTTTGTCCTTCTGTAGAAGATTTACCACATTCAATTAATATGCTTCGTTGTTTAACTCACTGGCTTGGTGGTATGGGAGTTGTAACATTAACTGTTGCAATGCTTCCTCTGCTGGGAGTTGGTGGTTTTCAATTAATTAAAGCAGAAACAACTGGTCCTGAAAAAGGTAAAGTTACTGCAAGAATTACTACAACTGCAAAAGTATTATGGCTTATTTATACAGGATTTACTCTTGTAGAAACAGCACTTCTTTTTTGGGCTGGAATGTCTTTTGATGATGCTTTGGCTCATTCTTTTTCAACTTTAGGAACCGGCGGATTTTCTTCAAAAAATGCCAGCATTGGTGGTTTTAATTCTCCTGCAATTGATATTATCATTTCTGTTTTCATGTTGATTGCCGGAATAAACTTTAGTCTTTATTACTATTTGATTACCCGAAAATTTAACGATATTTTTTCAAACTCAGAATTTAAATCTTACATAGCTATTGTAGTTATCTGTACAATTGCAATTACATTGTGCGTTATTCCGGTTTATGAAAATATTGGTACAGGTTTAAGATATTCCTTTTTCCAGGTTCTTGCCATTATTACTACAACTGGATTTGGTACTGCCGATTATATTTTGTGGCCTTCAACAGCTCAATTCTTCCTGTTTATTTTATTCTTTATAGGAGGATGTTCAGGTTCAACTGGTGGTGGATTTAAAGTTGTAAGATGGGTTGTTTTATGGAAACAATTTAAAAATGAAGTAAAACGTATTTTACATCCTCATGGAGTATTTACTGTAAGATTAAATAATAAAGTTGGTAGAAAAGACATTGTATTTAGTGTTGCAGCTTTTTTAACTGCATATTTCCTGTTGATTGCAGTTACTACTTTTGTAGGTTGTATTGGAAAACTGGATATTACAACAGCATTTACAGGTGCAGTTTCAATGGTTGGAAATGTTGGACCTGCTTTTGGAAGTTTAGGTCCTTCTGAAAATTATGCTGCATTAAGTGGTTTTGTAAAATATTGGTATTGTTTTGCAATGATAGCAGGACGTCTTGAGCTTTATACAATGATACTATTCTTTACTCCTGCATTCTGGAAAAAATAGTATAAAAATAAATGGTTTACTATTTTTAACTTTAATTTTTTGTTGATATAGAATAAAATAATAGTAATGGATGAGAATTATACATCTTTAGAAGAAATCGATAAAGAAAAAATTAGAACAGCTATTAGATTACATGCTCCAATAGAAATCACAAGTTATTCTATTCCTCGTCAAATGGAAATTTATATTCATAAAATTTTGACAATGTTTTTGCATGAATGTCATCAGGAACATATGAATGAATATTTAAATTTCTGTATTGGTGAACTTTTATCAAATTCAAAAAAAGCAAATATAAAACGTGTTTATTTTAAAGAAAAAAATCTTGATATAAATAATAGAGATGATTACGCCAAAGGTATGGAAACTTTTAAAGAAGATACAATGGCAAATCTTAACTATTATCTTACACAGCAGAAAAAGGCTGGTTTATACATAAAACTTTTACTTCAGCTTAAAAACGATGGAATTGTAATTCAAATTATTAATAATGCAATTCTTTGTGAAGATGAAAGAGAAAGAATTCAGAAAAAACTTGATAGCGTAAAACAATACAATAATCCTGATGATGTATACAAAAATGTACTGGATCAGACTGAAGGTGCTGGACTTGGAATTATAATTATTGTTTTAATGCTCCAGAAAATTGGTCTTTCTAAAGAAAATTTTAAAATCTATTCAACAGATAAAGAAACTATTACTAATATTGAATTGCCATTAAACGAAAAAATTCAATCTGATGTAGTTCATCTTTATGAAGATTTTGCTAAGAATCAAAAAACAATTCCTGTAATTAAATCATCTTTTAATCAGCTGGAATTTTTATTTAATCAGACAAATTTTACAAAAAACAATATTCTTGAAGTTGTTAGTAAAGATGTAACCCTTTCTCTTCTTTTAATTAAAGCGGCTGCAGATTTAAATAAATCCTGCTGTAATCTATCTGAAGCTTACGATTTAATTGGAATTGAAAGAGTAAAAAAACTTTATTCTAAAGAAAATACTGAAATTAATATTATTAAAAAATCTGTTGATAAATCTGAATTATGGGAACACTCTTACAATGTAGCGTTTTTTGCTTACAATCTGGCTAAAAATTTCTACAATGAAGATACTTTTACAGCAGATGATATTTATCTTGCGGCTTTACTCCATGATATAGAATGTGTTCTTATTGAAGCTGTTTCAAATACTCATAGAGAAGAATTTCAGACTCATTATCGTGAATTAGGAATTTCAAACGATGTTATTCATATGATTTATAATAATGGCTGGCATAGTATGGGTGGAAGCATGCTGGTAAAAAAATGGGGATTAAGCGACAATATTTCTTTAATTATTGAAAATTATAAGGATCCAGCTAAAGCTCCAGATAATATTAAAAAAGTTGCCTTAATTATCTATATTGCTGATGTAATGCAATATTATGATGAAGGAAAAGTTGAATATTATCAGATTGATAAAGAATTATTAAAATCAGTGGGCATTGAAAATGAAGCACAGCTTAAACTTGTAATTGGAAAAATTAAAGAAGTTCTATAATTTATTTTTTTGATTCAAGACTTTCAACCCATTTTTGCATTAAGATTCCAAAAGCAACCCCTACATTAAGAGAAGCTTTTAATCCTTTCATAGGAATTGTGACTCTTCCGTATGTTGCTTTTTTTAATGCTTCCGGGCTAACTCCAAGTTCTTCAGAACCTATAATACAAATTCCTTTTTCTGGAAAATCAAATTCATTTATATCAGTTCCACCAGTTTCTAAAGCAAAAACAGGTAAATCTTCTGGTAATTCATCTAAAGATAAACGTTCCCAGCCTAAAGTTTCTATACATCCCATTCCACTTCTTATAGCACGAGGTTGTGTTGGATCTGTACAAAATGGAGAAATATAAACTTTTTCAGCACCCATTGCTTCTGCACTGCGGAAAATAGAACCTAAATTAAAAGGTGAACGAATATCCTCTGCGTAAACTGCAACACCTGGAAAAAAATCTCTTTTTATAACAACACCGTTTTCATCTGTTGGTGCTGAATGTGGTGCGATTACAAGATCCCATTCTGCCGGAAAAGTTCCAATAATTGTTAAAAGATGATTTCTTGCACAATTGCAAAGACGTAATTCATCAAAAGGATCTGCCTTTAATAATCTTTCAATTTCTTCGGCAGCTTCTGGAGAAAGCTTTGGGTCTTTTAATAAAACCTGAGTAATCTTTTTTACATATTCAGCTCTTGGTAAGTCTGTAAAAGAATATTCAGTTCCTTTTTCTGCAATTCCTTTAATGTCACGTTCCAATGCACCGAAAGTAAGTGCAAGTTTTCTGCGTTTCTGGCCGCCTTCCAGCTGAAAAAGTTTTCCTGGTTCTATCATTAATAAGCCTGCTTTACAAAGTCAAAAATTTCGTCTGTTGTCATACTTCTTGGAAGTTTATTTAAAGTATCAAATTCTCTTATATCTTCAACAGAAAGAGACAATTGTTCAATAGTAAGCTGTAAATCTTTAAGACGAGTTGGTAAATTTGCTTTTGCAATTCTTTGTCTTACATTGTCAATAAAGGCTTTTGTTGCTTCTGGTCCTGTAACTTCTTCCGGAACAATATTCATTATATGAGCAATTTGTTCCAGGCGAGCACTTTTAAATTGTGCTGCATCTTCAAGAAAATAAGATAATAAAATTGCTGCAACTAAAGATTTATTCAGTCTGTATCTTGAATTGATAGACAGTGCTAATGCGGAATTTAATCCTACTGAACTTGAAGCTGAAGCTAAAGATATCATTACTCCTGCTTCTGCCAGTAAAATTTCTTCTGGAGTTGTTATATCTAAAGATGGTGAACCGTCCATTGCGTAATATAAAAGTTCAAGGCCCTTTTCAACAAACATATCGCTAAAGAAGTTTGCTTTTTGTGAAAGATAAGCTTCCACCGCAATATTAAGAATTTCGATTGTGATTGTATTTTTCTGATTTTCTGTTAATGTCATCATTAAATTTGGATCAACAATCAAAAGTTTTGTAAGATTGTTCTGAACTTTAAGAATTTTTACCTGATGGCTTCTTGAATCTGTTAATGGAACTTCGTTTGTAAATACAAATGGAACTCTATACATTGTTGGAACACAAATGCAAGGTAAAGAATTGGTTGTAGGATTTGCACCGTCTACGAAAGTATAAAAATCATGAACTTCGTTATATAATGCGGCAACTATTCTGGCAATGTTCATTGCTTTTGCACCACCTACGGCAATAATTCCGTGAACATGACCTTCTTTTGCTAATGCTAAAGCTCTCTGAGCAGTTTTAGTTGTATTTCCTTCTGATAATTCGTTAAAAACAAAATTTTCTATTTTTCTGTCATTTAATGTTTGTACAACTTTATCCTGGACTTTCATTTCATTTAATACAGGATCAATAATAACCATAAATCTGGTTCCCCATTCCTGAACCAGCTGACCTAATCTTGATAAAGTGTATGAACCCAAAATGATGTTTGGAGTAATTCTAAAAACAAAGTCTGACATAATCTTTCCTGATAATTTTTAATATATTGAATACGCCGGATCAAGGCACGCTTACGCTTAAAGCTTTGACTTCGCCGTTTTTAAGATTTTAATAAACCTTAAATAAATAAAAAAAGACGGAAAATCCTTCCGCCTTTTTTTATCTTAGATGACTAGTTTTTTCAACAAATCAAAAAAATTAGAGACCAATGCTTGTCATAAATTTTTCAGCTGTTGACTGAATAATTGCATCACTTAAATAAGAAGGATCCTTAATTTTTGCTTTAATTTCGGCAATTTTATCAGCACGAACATCTGGTGTTTCTGCTGCAACTTTGTCTAAATAGTATGCTTCAGCCATTTCTACAGCTTCTTTTGAAACCGAAATTGAATCTGAATCATAGCTTACTTTTGCTGCGTTTTCAGTCTTGCGGGTGTTCTGAACATTGTTCAGAGGATTAATACTGTTTACACCGTTTATCATCATACGTCCTACCCCTCTACCTGTGGTATTTACCTAGGTAACTAACATCTTATAGTTAATTATCGGCAGATTCTTCAGAAAGTTGAATTTTTTTTGTACCGGAAATAAAAATTGCAAATTCACCTTTTACCGAGGCTCTTTCTGCAAAATCTTTTTGTAATTCTTCAGCAGAACCACTAATTACTTCTTCGTGAAGTTTAGTTAGTTCTCTTCCAACTACAATCCGTCTCTTACTATCTATATCGGAAATATCCGAAAGAAGTTTAGTAATTCTGAACGGAGATTCATAAATAATTATTGCATCTCCTGTTGCCATTAATTCTCTAAGCCGGCTTCGTCTTTTTCCTGGTTTTGGAGAAAGGAATCCTTCAAAAATTAATGTTTTTCCACCTGAACCGGCAACACTTATTAATGTTGCAAATGCAGATGCTCCAGGTATTGGTACTATATCATGTCCGGCTTCTCTAACCAGATCAACAAGAACTGCTCCAGGATCACTGATTCCAGGAGTTCCTGCATCGCTGGCATATGCAACTGAATGTCCTTCATCAAGGATTTTTACAATTTTTTCACCAGCAAATTTTTCATTCTGGGAACGGCAGGAAATCAAAGGCTTTTTTATCTCAAAATGATTCAAAAGCTGCAAGGTATGGCGTGTATCTTCAGCCGCAACATAATCAACCTGTTTAAAAGTTTCTATTGCTCTGTAAGTAATATCACCAAGATTTCCAATTGGAGTTCCAACTATATATAGTACTGACACATCTTAATTATAATGGTAAATAACTTCTGCGACAAGTTTAATATAGAATATGATTAAAATTTTTAAAAAAAGTGAGACTTTTATTCTGTTTTTTTGAGAAAATAGAGTAAAAATTATTGACAAAACAAAATTATGGTTTAGAATTATAACTACAACGTTGTAGTAATATATAGCGTTAATAATTGTATTATTCATACACCAATTAAAAAACAGGAGGAATTGTATGAAAAAGTTAGTAGCAGCTGCTTTAGCTGTAGCTTCTCTCGTAACTTTGATGTCTTGTAATAAAGCTGAACCAACAGCAGCTAAAGAAGAAGGAAAAGTTCTTAATATTTATGTATGGAATGATGAATTTGCTGATCGTTTCAATTCTTACTATGCAGCAAAATTACCAGCTGATGTAAAGGTAAATTTTGTTCAGACTCCTAACCAGGATAACGCTTATCAGAACAAACTTGATGAAGCTTTATTAGTTCAGGACAAAGCTGCAGCTGATGCAAAAATCGATATCTTCTTAGTAGAAGCAGACTATGCTTTGAAATATGTTGATACACCTTACACATTAGATGTAAAGAAAGACATTGGTCTTACAGACGCTGATCTCGCTAATCAGTACAAATATACAAAAGACATCATGACAGATTCAAAAGGAAATCTTAAAGGTGTTTCTTGGCAGGCTTGTCCAGGTGGATTCCTCTATCGTCGTTCTTATGCTAAAGAAGTTCTCGGAACAGATGAACCTTCTGAAGTACAGGAAAAACTCGCTGACTGGGCTAAATTCAATGCAGTTGCTGCAGATATGAAAGCTGCTGGATACTACATGCTTTCTGGTTATGATGATGCATTCCGTGCATTCTCTGACAACATGACACAGCCATGGGTTGTTGATAACAAAATCGTTATTGACCCACAGATCCAGGCTTGGATTGATCAGACAAAAGAATACACAGACAAAGGATACAACAACAAAGCTTCTCTTTGGTCTGCTGAATCAACACAGGGTATGATGGAAGATGGTAAAGTATTCGGTTACTTCGGACCAGCTTGGTTCATCGACTTCTGTATGCCACATGACGAAGGTTCTGCTTTCGGTGACTGGGCATTCTGTAAAGGTCCACAGGGATTCTCTTGGGGTGGAACATGGCTCTGTGGTGCAGCTGGTTCAGACAACGTTGCACTTATCAAAGACATTATGTTAACACTCACATGTGATGCTGATACAATGACAACACTCGCAAAAGAAAAAGGTGACTTCGCTAACAACGAAAAAGCTATGGCAGCTGTTGCAGCTTCTGACTACGGTAACGACTTCTTAGCTGGACAGAACCACATGGCATTCTTCCTTGATTCTGCTAAATCAATCGATAAGAGTTGTATGTCTATGTATGACCAGGGTATGAATGAAAAAATCCAGTCTGCTATGAAAGACTACTTCGAAGGATTGGTTGACATTGATACTGCTTGGGCTAACTTCTACACATCAGTAACAGAAACATATCCAAACTTATCTAAATAATTAATTAGATAGTTATAGAGGGGGATAGCTCTAAGCCTTCCCCCTTTTTTTTTAATAAAATTTAATACAGGAAGGATGCTATGGCAGAGACAGAAAAAAAGCTTGCAAAAAAAGCTAAAAAGCGTCATACAGTACAATACGATAGATGGGGTTATTTCTTTATAGCTCCTTTCTTTTTGGTTTACATTGTTTTTTCTTTAATTCCACTTTTAACAACATTTGTTTATAGTTTTTTTGAATATTACCGTGTAGGTATTCTGGAAGTTGGTCCTAATTTTATTGGATTTCAGAACTTCATTAATATTTTCCAGGCTGATGATAACCTTGCTAAATATTTCTGGAATACATTTGTAATGTGGATGGCCGGTTTTATTCCTCAGATTTTAGTTTCTTTATTATTAGCAGTATGGTTTACAAATACTGAATTACGATTGAAATGTCAGCAGTTCTTTAAAACTGTAATATATATGCCTAACCTTATTATGGCAGCAGCATTTGCTATGTTATTCTTTACATTATTCTCTCCAGCTGGTCCTATCAGTGGAATTTATATGAAGGTAACAGGAAGTGCAGAACCTTACAGATTCTTTAATTCTGTAGGCTGGACAAGAGCTATTGTTGCTATAATGAACTTTTTAATGTGGTATGGTAACACAACTATTCTTTTAATGGCTGGTGTTATGGGAATTGATAACAGTTTGTTTGAAGCTGCTCGTATTGACGGTGCAAGTCCAACAAAGATTTTCTTTAAGATTACAATTCCTTTACTTTTACCTATTTTCGTTTACGTTCTTATTACTTCTTTAATTGGTGGTATTCAGATGTTTGATGTTCCACAGATTTTAAGTAATGGTAACGGTAACCCTAACAGAACAATTATGACTATTATCATGAAACTTAATAAACATCTTGGTAGTAGAAACTTTGGTCCTGCAGGTGCAACTTCGGTTCTGTTGTTTGCAATTACTGGTGTTTTAAGTGCATTAGTATATAAAACAACTATGAAAAAATATCAGGCTAAATAGGATAAGGAGTAGAAAATGGATAATTTTAAAAGCCAGAGTCAAACTTTAGCAATTAAACGTTTTTTCTGTTATTTGGTATTGATTTTATTAGTTATCGTATCATTATTTCCTTTCTATTTAATGATAGTAAATGCTACAAGATCACATGAACAGATTCAGTTAGGTTTTTCTTTAATTCCTGGTAGAAGTTTATGGAAGAACTTTGTTAACCTTGCAATTAATAAAGATACTGCTGGTTCTTTCTGGCAGAATATTATTAGTGGTTTAAACTATACAAAAATTATTAACTATGCTGAGAACTATCCAATTGTTCGCGGTATGTTAAACAGTGTTATTATTGCGGTATTAACAGCTTTATTTACAACATACTTCAGTTCTATGACTGCATATGGTATTTACATGTATAGATTCAAGTTCCGTGGATTTGCATTTAAATTCATTATGGCTGTAATGATGGTACCAACTCAGGTATCTTCACTTGGATTTATCAGTTTACTTTCAAAATTGGGCTTAATGGATAGTTATATTGGTTTGATTGTTCCTTCAATTGCGGCACCAGTTGTATTCTTCTATATGTATCAGTCAATGGAAGCAACTCTTCCATTCTCTATTGTAGAAGCAGCTCGTGTAGATGGTTGTAACGAATTTAAAACTTTCAATAAAATCGTAATTCCAATGATGAAACCTGCTATTGCAGTTCAGGCAATCTTTGCTTTCGTTGGTTCATGGAACAACTACTTCATGCCAGCTCTTGTTATTAATAATAAGAAGTTATGGACTGTACCTATCGTTATTGCTAATGCTCGTAACGCTGACTACATGCAGTTTGATATGGCAATTATTTATATGTTGCTCTGTTTTGCTGTAGTACCATTAATTATTGTTTACTTATTCCTTTCTAAATATATTATCAGTGGTGCAACTGCTGGTGGTGTAAAAGAGTAGTAATAAAGAGTTAAAACTAATAATTATTAATAATCGTCATTTTAGGATATATGAACTAAAATCAGCATATATTTTGAAATGACGATTTTTTTTGTTTTAAAGGTTTAAGATTTTTGTAGAATTTGAAATTTAAGTTTAATTTCTTGAAAGATTTAATGAAAGGAAATTATCGAGTTTTGAAAGTTCATCTGCAAGTTTAATAGAATCTGTGTTGTCAGGTGTTTTAATTGTATAAATAAGACAGATGCTTTTTGTTTCCAGGGAATATTGAATGTCCAGATCATGAATTATTAATCCAAATGATTTTAATATTTCACGAATTTTAATTTCATTAACATTCATTGAAGAAAATTCAATTTTTAATAATTTTCGTTTTTCTGCAGGGAAGAGTTTATGTTCAAATTTTCCCATTACCAGTAGAGTTATAAGAGCAAAAGCAAAAGTTATAAAAGATGGAATATATAAACCTGCGCCACAACTTAAACCAATTGCAGCTGCACAAAAAATTATGGCGGCTGAAGTTAATCCACGGATGTTTAACCCTTGTCTGAAAATTGCTCCTGAACCTAAAAATCCAATTCCTGTTATTACGGCTGCAGTTATTCTTGTAGGATCACCTTTTATTATTTGAGAGTCGGCCATGTATGCAGAAAGAATACTTAATAATGCTGATGAGGTTGTTATTAGTATTAAAGTTCTGATTCCAACTGTATGCTGTCTGATTTTACGTTCAAATCCTAAACAGAATCCGAAGATTAAACTTAGGATTAAACGTAATGCATATTCAGCGTAAACATTCTGCAAAAAAAATTCCTGCATACCAGCTTCCTACAAAGATGAATTAAAAATTATTTGAATAATGAGAAGCCTGAAGAAACTTTTCCGCCGACTTTTTGCCATGTACAAGCTTGTTTTAAGGTTTGTTTTGATTTAGAGGCTGCTACTGAATCCATAGTTCTTGCAATCCATTCTCCAATTGCAGCTTCATTATCATAAATATCATTTGTATGTTCACATTTTGCCAATACAACAGATAAATATGCTTTTTCGTTTACATAAGTTGCAAAATTTTCAGCAAGAGCTTCAAATGCTGCCTGTGCACAGTTTACAATATTACTTGTAGCAACAATATTTGCATTTCTGCTTCCAGAATTTACTAATTCAAATCTTGAAGGATAAGATTTTTCAAGGAACATTACAGTTACAGGATCTTTTCTCTGATCAAGACGAAGAGTTAATTCGTTTATTAAAAACTGATAACTGGCAATCATTGTATCTACGGCGGAAGATACGTTTTCAGTTCTGTCCAGTTCGAATTTTGAAGCGTAGTATTTTGAATCAAAGAGGATTACATACTGATCTAATTCTCTAAGTTTTGTTTCTCCGTTAAGAAGGAAAGATCGTGCAGAAATGGCAGAAGATCTGTTCCATGTACTTCCATAAATTCCTTCGATTTCGAAGTTTGCAAAATCAACATCTACTTTTGCAGCAGACATTACATTTCTATTTGTTTTAGCTAAGCTTTCTGCAAGTTCTACAGAATCCGGCATTTCTTTTCCGGCAATTAAAATATCAGACATATAATCATTATAGCATAATATAGAATGTAATTCCATATTGTGTTATAATGAAAGAATGAAAGTTTGGTTTAAATATTTATTAGGAATTGCGCTTGGTTTAATTGCTGCGTTTATAATTCCATTCAATAATGCAAAAGGAATGGAAATTTTATCTTTTATTACTAACTTATTTGTACATTTTGGAAGATATATTTTAATTCCTCTTATTTTCTTTACTGCAATTATTTCTGTTAATAAATTAAGAACATCAAGATTATTCTTAAAAACTTCAATTTGGACTGTTGCTATAATTATTATTTCAACTTTAATTGTTACTTTAATTGGAACACTTTCTATTGTTTCATTTAAACTTCCAAGAATTCCAATTACTGTTGAAATTGCTCCAGAAATTGTAGAAATTGACGTAAAAGGTATGTTAATGTCCCTTTTCCCAGATTCTGCATTTATGGCATTAAGTGAAGGTTCTTTCCTTTTAGTTGTTTTCTTATTTGCATGTTTAATTGGATGGGCAAGTGCTTCTGATTCAACATTATTTAGACCTGTATATAATTTAACTGATTCACTTTCACAGTTATTCTACAATATCATGTCGTTCTTTACTGAAATAATGTCTGTATTCAGTATTGCAATTATGGCAAACTGGCTTGTAACTTCAAGAGAAACTTTAGCAAGCGGTATTTTTACACCAATGATTGTTATGTTTATTATTGATTTTGCAATTCTTGTAGGAATTATTTATCCAATTATTATCAGATATGTTTGTCGTGATAAACATCCATATCGTGTTTTATTTGCAAGTATTGCTCCATTTATGCTGGCTTTTATTAGTGGTGATTCAAATCTTGCTTTATCATTAAATCTTAGACATGGAAAAGAAAGTCTTGGTATTAAACGTAGAGTAAATGGTTTCTCTCAGCCATTATTCTCTATTTTTGCAAGAGGTGGTTCTGCTTTAGTAAGTGTTGTTGCTTTCTTCTTAATCTGGCGTTCATATTCAAGTTTGCCAATTAAAATGGGTGATATTATGCTTGTATTTACAGTTGCATTTGGTTTCTCATTCCTTTTAGGAGGATTCCCAACTGGTGGTGCATATATTTTACTTACAATCCTTTGTGCAAAATATGGACGTGGTTTTGAAACAAGCTTTGTATTAATTAAACCTGCAACAGTAATTTTATGTTCTTTTGCTGCTTTATTTGATACTGCAACTGCTATGTTTGGTTCATATATTGTTGGTATGAAGACAAATATGGTGGAACGTCACTCTGTATTGAATTTTATTTAATTTTTTTCTTTACACCAATTAATTTATTCCGTAAAATGATTCCACTATGGAATTTACTCAGGAAACAATTGACGCATTAGTTCTTAATGAAGTCGAAATTATGAAAAAAATTGCAGCCGAATTAGATATTCGTATGCAGCAGGTTAGTGCAGTTATTAGTCTTTTAGACGAAGGCTGTACTGTAGCTTTTATCAGCCGTTATCGAAAAGAAAGGACTGACAATTTGGATGAAGTTCAGGTTCTTAATTGTGAGCACCTTTTCAAATCATACAAAAACCTTGAAGAAAGACGTCTTGAGATTGTAAAAGGCGTCTTTAATCAGGGAAAACTTAATGAATCCCTTTACAATGCTATTATGTCTGCAACAACTCTTTCTGCATTGGAAGATTTGTGGGCTCCTTTCAAAAAGAAAAAGAAGACTCGCGGTATGGTTGCTGCTGAAAAAGGACTTGAACCTTTAGCAGATGCAATGCTTAAAATGGACGATTCTTCTATTGAAAAAGAAGCAGAAAAATTTATTAAAACTGACAACGAAGATCCTGCATTAAACGTAGAATCTGCAGCAGATGCTTTGGCAGGAGCTAAAGATATTATTGCAGAAAGAGTCAGCCAGGATACTTCAAACCGTGAAGCAGTACACAATCTTTATTTAAAAGAAGGAAACATTGTAACAAAAGGTATTGTTCCTGCTGGACAAACTGAAGAAACTGCACAGAAAACTTCAACATATCAGATGTACTGGGATTATAAAGAACCATTAAATCAGGTAAAACCTCACCGTATTCTTGCCATGAATCGTGGTGAAAGAGAAGGTGCTCTTGAAGTAACAATTGATGTTGATGTTGATTCAGCAATCACAATGCTTCAGAAACGTGCAGAAATAAACAATCATTATCATAAAGATGCAATTGAAGATGGTGTAGTTCGTCTTTTATCACCAGCAGTTGTTCGCGAAATTCGTGGTGATGAAGCAGATGAAGCTGATAATCATGGAATTGGTGTTTTCAGTGAAAACTTAAAAAATCTTTTAATGACTCAGCCAATTAAAGGAAGTCGCGTTCTTGGTGTTGATCCTGGTTATAGAAATGGTACTAAATGTGCAGCTCTTGATGAAACAGGAAAATATCTTGGATTCTTTAAGATTTATCAGGATATTAAACCTCAGGAAGCATACGATTTAATTAACGAAGCAATTGATAAATATGATATTCAGGTTTTAGCTGTAGGAAATGGAACTGGTTCTCAGGAAGTTCAGGCTATTGTTTCTAAAGTAATCAGCGAAAATTATGCAGATCAGGATGTAAAATATACTGTTGTTGATGAATCGGGAGCATCAGTTTATTCTGCAAGTCCAGTTGCAACAGAAGAATTCCCAGAATTAGACGTTATGATTCGTGGTGCTATTTCTATGGGACGCCGTTTGCAGGATCCTTTGGCAGAACTTGTTAAAATTGATCCAAAAGCTATTGGTGTTGGTCTTTATCAGCATGATGTAAATCAGAAAAAACTTGGTGAAACTTTGGATGAAGTTGTAAGTTCGGTAGTAAATAATGTTGGTGTAAACTTAAATACTGCATCTTATATGCTTTTGAAATATGTTTCTGGAATTAACGTTTCTACTGCTAAAAAAATTGTTGCCTATCGTGATGCAAATGGTAAAATCATGAGTCGAGAAGAACTTAAAAAAGTTCCTGGACTTGGACCAAAAGCATTTGAACAGTGTGCAGGTTTCTTGAAAATTGCAGAAAGTTCAGATCCTCTTGATAATACCTGGGTTCATCCTGAAAACTATGAAACAGCCCGTGAAGTTCTTCCAATGATTAAGAATGGTGAAAAAGTTTCATCATCAAAAATTGACGAACTTGCTGCAAAGTACAGTATTGGTGTTCAGACAGTTAAAGATATTGTTGAAGAATTGCAGAAACCAAATCGTGACCCTCGTGACGGATATCCTGCTCCAATTATGCAGAAAGGTGTTCTTCAGTTTGAAGATCTTAAAGAAGGTATGAAAGTTACTGGTAAAATCAAAAACGTAGTAGACTTTGGTGCCTTTGTTGATATTGGTTTACACGAAACAGGTCTTGTTCATCTTAGTGAATTAAGTGACAACTTTGTTTCAGATCCAATGGAAGTTGTAAAAGTTGGAGATGTTTTTGAATTTACAATTATTCAGTTGGATGTAGATCGTCGAAGAATTGGTCTTTCATTAAAATCTGATGCAGCAGGAAGGGCTGGAACTGGTCAGAAATCTGCTCCTCGTCGGGAAAATCCAACTCCAAGTGGAAATGGAACTGGAAAACGGGTAGTTGTTGTTAAAAAGGCCGGTTCTGGAAATTCTGTAAAATCTAACGATTACAATAAAAATCGTGATAACAGAAGTTCAAATAGTTCTGATGATGGAATGAGTTATAATCCTTTTGCAGCTTTTTTCAATAAATAACTAAAAAACAATTGAAAAAATATAAAAGAATATTATAATTAAACTATAAAAAAAGATACCTGAAGTAACATTTCTTTAGGTATCTTTTTTTTTCTTAGTGTGTTTTCTTTTATGAAAGAAAATGCAAAATTATTTTGTAAATTGGAAGAGATGATATGGAGTTTATCATCTGTTTATAGAGTTTTTAGATTTCGGAGGTTAATGATGAAGACTAAACGTTTAATTCCAATGTTTATACTTACATCTTTAGTTTTGTCCTGTAATTTAACATTACCTGAAAGTGTAAAATTTAAAACCAAAGCTAATTATAATTTTACAGTTGCAAAATTAAATATGGAACTTGCAGATTATTTTGATCCTGCAACATTAATTCCTACTGATGAAAGTTCTCCTTTTAAGATTTATGATTACAATCCACCAAGTAATACAAAAGGAATTCAGCAGTATGCAATTAAAGTACCTATTCAGGAAATTCCACTTGATATGTCAGCATTTCTTGGCTCAACTGATTTTGGAGATCTTCTTGATTCAATAAGCTTTAACAAAGAATTTGAAGTTCCAAATATTGATGTTAGCGGTGAAGAAAATCTTGATACTGATGGTATTAGCGCAATTATTAACAGTAGTTTCCAGATTTTAAGTGAAGGTGGATCTGATGAAGTTGAAGTAACAACTGAAGGTTCTACATTCTCAAATCTTACTTATGAAACAGGAAATTTTGTTGTAATATTTGATAGCAGCGTTACTGGTTCAGTTTCACTTTTAAAACAAGACAGAAGCTTGATTTCAAAATCACCAGATCTTACTTCAGCTAAACAGTTTGTTATTCCGCTTGATGGTAAAACAATTCCTCATGATGCAATTATTTATCTGGAAGTTGATGATTTGACAATTCCATTTAAAGCTGGAATGGATCCTGACAGTATCTGTAAAAAAGTAGTAGGATTAACATTAACTGATTATTCTGAGTTCCCACCAATTGAATTATCAGAATCATTAGATGCATCTGATTTAGGTTCTGTAGTTTCTTCTATTACTTTTGGAGAAGGTTGTAATTTCAGATTAATTGAAAAATATCCTTCTGACTGGTCAGGTTTAAGTATTGAATATACTGCAAAATTAACAGGTGGAATTAATAAAACACTGACAAATCTGGATACTTCACTTGAAAATGTAGTATTTACTCCAGGAACTGTTGATGTAGCAATTTCACTGGTACCAAGAATTAATAATGCAACAATTGTTTTTGGAAAACAGCCAACTCTCAGTTATAAACTTGAAGCAAAAAAACTTAAAAAAGTTGAAATAAATGCTGGCGGACTTCCAACTGATTTCAGTATTAATGAAGCTCTTCCTGCTGGTGCTTCTGATATGTTAAAGCAGATTGCATGGAAGAAGGGAAGCGGAATTAAGATTACTTATACAAACTCTTTGCCAGAAGGAAATGATTTTACTTTAAGTAATGTTAAATCAGATTTTATTGGAATTCCTTTAACATCAAAAACATTAGCTGCAGGTTCAAATAAACAGGTAGTTAGTATTGTTACAGAAACTGATACAACCACAAATTTAACTCCTTCTACAAGAATTGATTTTTCTGGAAAATTAGTATTACCAGGAACTGATGATAAGTTAGTAATTTCTAATATTGAAACTGGTAAAAAATATTCTGTTGATATTAATATTCAACCTGTTTTAGATTGGAAATCAATTACTCTTGATAGTTCAGTTACATCTGTTAAAACTCAGTTTGGTATTGATTTTAATAAAGCAGATATTTTCAAAGATATTGATGCTCAGTTAGGAACTACAATTGGTACAGATCTTGAAATTGATTCTATTCCAGTTCATCTCTATTGTGAAATTCCAGATTTGGACAGTTATTTTACAAATCCAAAATTCCACGGAAATATTGCAGCATTTGTAGGAACAGAACAGGCTGATACACTTGTTCCTTCTAACAGTGAAAAAATTCTGAAATTACTTGATAATGCTGATATGCCTTTGGAAAAAGCCCCAGTATTAAAATTTAATGATAAAAAAACATTGATTTCAAATATTTCCGGCGGATTAACAGCTGATATTGCTTCTTTAATAAATGATTCTAAAGAAGGAGAAAAGATTTGTATTGATTGTGATGTAGAATTTAATACAGGAACAACAGGTGAAATCATTATTGAAAAAGATAAGATTTCTTCTATTGGTGCAACATCAATTAATCTTACTGCAATTATTGAATTGCCACTTGCTGTAAGAATTAAACATGAACAGAAGATCAATATTCTTGAAAAATTTGGTCCAGAATCATCAGATCTTTTCGGAAGAACAGAGGAACCTGATTACAATGGTATTGATGAAATTTTGTCTCTTGTAAAATATGCAGAAGTTTCTTTCTGGCCAGAGAAAAAATTGTTTATTTCAGATAATCCAATTTCCTTAAATGTTGATATTGATGGAACTGGAAGTGAATATGATGTTCAGAAAATCAACTTAAATGGTGGTGCCTTTAGATTAGAGGATCCTAGAACTGCATTAAAGATTTATCCAATTATGCCAACTGTTGATTTAACAATTCCAGAAGGATATCTTGCAATTCCAAGAGATATTGCATTGATAGCACCAGTTCGTATTACAGTTCAGACAGATGGAGAAATTTCTCTGTTAGAACAAGGAGCTGATCATGACTAAGTTAAAGAAAATTATTGCTTCACTTTTAGTAGCATCTGCATGTTTATCTCCAGTTGTTGCTGAAGAATCTTCAAGACTTGCAGAATTAAGCCTTAATTTACCAATTTCAATTTCAAATAATACAATTGGTTTGGTAGATATATTTGTACCTGAACTGGTAATTGATTTAGGTGATTTTGCAGATAGAATGCCAAATGCCGGTTTGATTATTTCTGGTAGCGTAGATCCATCTGTTGGTGTAAAAGTAAGAGTTCCTTATTTATGTACTATTGGAGCAACAATGGGTGTTAATATTTACACTCGATTTCAGTTATCAAAAGATGTATTTACATTTATTGGACACGGAAACTCTGTAGAAGAAGACCTTGATATTAAAGAAGGAATTGGTGCTTTTGCTGATGCCTTTGTTTATGTTCAGGGTGATGTAGGATTGAATCTGGCTGGTTTCAAAATTACAGCTACACCTGCAGTGTTTACAACTTTGTACCATGCTGTAACAGATAATTCTTATGTAGAAGCATTTAATAGACTTGATGGTACTTTTGGTTATAAGGTTAACGGTAATTTTGATATTTATAGTCCAATTCCTATTTCTCAGGATTTGCTGACTATTGAATATTATACAAATCTTGATCCAGCAGTTTGGAATGCCATTGGTTTTGACTGTGGATTTGGAATTTCAAAACAAATTACTGATATGATTAATATTCGCGGTAATTGTAGAGTTCCAATTATGCCTAGTCATCTTACCAGCGTAACAGGTGCATATGTAACATCTGAATATGAAACTAGTGTAAATGAAATTTCTACTGGTGAAATCCATGAAGGTCAGTTTGATTATGGATTAAAAGAAACTCAAACTGCAGATTACATAATCAATCGTCCATTTAAGATTAATGCTTATGGAGATTTTTCTCTTGCAGGTGGCATGCTTCTTTTGACTGGAGGATTAGGACTTGGAGTTGAACATCCATTTGCACCTAATAAAGACGAAATGGGTGTTTACTATGAATATTTACTGGCAGCAAGATTGAATTTCCTTAATATGATTAATGTTACTGCTTCAACAGAACTTACTGATCAGATTTACAGAAACTCTATTTCTGCTGGCATTAATATTCGATTTGTTGAATTGAATTTAGGTGCAAGTTTAAGTTCATCAACTTTTGCTAGTAGTTTCCGTGGTGACGGTTTATCAGCATTTGTTAATCTTACCATTGGATTATAATTTTTCTAAAAAAACATAATATAAGGCCCTGGGTTATTTAAAGGAATCCAGGGCCTTTTTTTTAGATTTGACCTAAGTTATTAGTTACGCTAGAATGTAAACACTATCTATTTTTAAGAGGACTTAAAATGTTTAAAATTATTGAAAAAAAACAGCTTTCGGAAGGTGTTTATTACATGCGTGTAGAAGCTCCAGAAATTGCACGTAATAGAAAAGCTGGACAGTTTGTTATTATCCAGGTTGAATCTGAATTTGGAGAGCGTATTCCTCTTACAATTGCAGATGCAAACGCAGATGAAGGTTGGATTGCTCTTGCTTTTCAGCCAGTTGGTGCATCAACATATAAGCTTTCATTAATGAATGTTGGAGATAGTCTTCCAACAGTATTAGGACCTTTAGGAAATCCTTCAAAAATTGAAAAATATGATCGCCCTGTAATGATTGTTGGTGGTGGATTTGGTGTTGCTCCTTGTTATCCAATTGTACAGGCTCACAAAGCTGCCGGAAACAAAGTTATTATGGTAATTGCTGCTCGTAATAAAGATTTAATTATTATGGAAGATGAAATGAGAGCTGCAGCAGATGAACTTATTATTATGACAGATGATGGTTCTGCTGGTCGTCAGGGTGTTTCTACAATTCCTGTAAAAGAAATGTGTGAATCTCAGTGTCCTCCTGCAGAAGTAATTGCAATTGGACCTCCAATTATGATGAAATTCTGTGCACTTACAACAAAACCTTATGGTGTAAAAACAACTGTTTCATTGAACACAATTATGATTGATGGAACTGGTATGTGCGGTGGTTGTCGTGCAACTATTGGTGGTAAAACAAAATTTGTTTGTGTAGATGGTCCAGAATTTGATGCTCACGAAGTTGATTGGGACAATATGATGATGCGTATGAAATCTTTCAAAGAAAGAGAACAGGAAGATAATCATAAATGTCGCATGATGGCAGAAGCTGATAAATTGGCAAAATAGATGCTGAAACAAGTTCAGCATGACGAAAAATCACGTCATCCCGAACTTGTTTCGGGATCTCAAAAGGATGAAAAAATGGCAATTAATGTAAAAGAAGAATATAATAAAATTAAAGATTTAATTAAAACAAATGGTAAATTATCACCAAAAGATAGAAATGCAATTCCACAGATGGAAATGCCTGCAAGAGATCCAAAAAAACGTGCAAGAGAAATGGATGAAGTTGCTCTTGGATTTAGTGCAGAACAGGCTGTTGTAGAAGCAAATCGTTGTTTACAGTGTGCAAAACCATTCTGTATGGAAGGTTGTCCTGTAAATATTGATATTCCTGGATTTATTAAACAGATTGCAGAAGAAGATTTTAAAGGTGCAGTTGATACAATCAAGAAAACATCTTTACTTCCAGCTATTTGTGGTCGTGTTTGTCCTCAGGAAAAACAGTGCCAGGGAAAATGTACAGTTGGTAAAGTATATAAAGATGCAGAAAAAGCTGTTTCAATTGGACGTCTTGAAAGATTCGTTGCTGACTGGGAAAGAGAAAATAATAAAGTTACACCTCCAACAATTGCTGCAAAAACTGGTAAAAAAGTTGCAATTATTGGTGCAGGTCCAGCTGGTCTTACAGTAGCTGCAGATTGTGCTCGTGCAGGTCATGAAGTTACAGTATTTGAAGCATTCCACAAAGCTGGTGGTGTAATGATGTACGGTATTCCTGAATTCCGTCTTCCAAAGAAAATTGTTCAGGAAGAAATTTCAAATCTTGAAAAAATCGGTGTTAAATTTGAATTAAACTTCCTTGTTGGTCGTACAAATACATTGGAACAGCTTTTAACAGAAAAAGGATTTGATGCTGCCTTTGTTGGAACAGGTGCAGGTCTTCCTAAATTCTTAAATATTCCTGGTGAAAACTTTATTGGTGTATTCTCGGCAAATGAATATCTTACACGTGCAAACCTTATGAAAGGTTATGATAAAGAACATTCGGCAACACCAATTTATGAAGCTAAACATGTTGTAGTTTGTGGTGCAGGTAATGTTGCAATGGATGCTGCTCGTATGGCTCTTCGTTTAGGAGCAGAAACAGTTGATGTTGTTTACCGTCGTACAAGAAATGAAATGCCAGCTCGTCGTGAAGAAATTGCTCATGCGGAAGAAGAAGGAATTAATTTTAGATTCCTTGAAAATCCAATTGAAGTATTAGGTAACGAAGAAGGAAAAGTTTGTGGTGTTCGTTGTCTTTCTTATGAACTTGGTGAACCAGATGCTTCAGGTCGTCGTTCTCCAGTTGCAATTGAAGGTTCTGAACACGATGTTCCTTGTGATGCAATGATTGTTGCTCTTGGAAACGGTTCAAATCCTTTATTAGTTGCTACAACACCTGGACTTGATGCAGATGCTAAAGGTCATATTACTGTTGATGAAAACCAGGCTACTTCAAAAACAAAAGTTTGGGCTGGTGGTGATATTGTTCTTGGTGCAGCTACAGTTATTCTTGCAATGGGTGAAGGACGTAAAGCTGCTGCAGCAATTAATGAATATTTAGCAAAATAAGCCGATAATATATTTATGGCAAATAAAAAAGAAAAAAAAAGAAGCAGTTCTAAAAGAAAAAGCACAGGTTTAGCACTTGGTGTTTTTATCCTTGGGATTATTGTAATATTTATATTATTTCTTATAAAAAAAGATGATATGCTTACAAATCTCAAGGAAACTAATTTCTTTGATAGAGTATTTGGTTCAACTCCAGAATTTGTACAGAATCATGAAGTTGAAAAACCAGCTGAAAATGAAGATGTATTAATTGGTACTACAGACAGTGAATTAATAATTCAGATTGAATCAGATACTCCATCACTTCCTAAGAAAAATGAAGTTAAAGTAGAACCGGTAATTCCTGTTGAAGATGAACCAAAAACAGAAGATAAAAAAACAGTAGAACCGGTGGAAACAAAAACTGAACCTAAAGTTGAAGAAAAGACAACTACTCCAAAAGTTGAAGAAACTTTGGAAAAAACAACTGTTGTCAGTACAGTTAAGTATACTGATTTAACAGTTTGTTTTATTCAGGTTGATGCAGATGGTTCAATTCTTAGAAAGATGATTAAACGTTCAGTTCCTAAAAATGATTCACCTTTAACTACAGCAATTAATCTTTTGCTTGAAGGTCCGGATACAACCAAAAATCAGGAAAGAGATTTGTTAACTTTAATTCCAGCTGGTACAAAATTGTTGAGTGCCAGAGTTCAGGATGGAGTTGCTTATCTTAATTTTAATGATAGTTTTATGAGAAATACAGAAGGCGTAGAAGGATACATTTATTCTTTACAGCAGATTGTTTATACTGCAACTTCTTTTTCAACAGTAAAAAGTGTTCAATTCATGATTGATGGTCAGAAGAAGGATTATTTAGGAGATGGACAGTGGATTGGTTCTCCACTGTCACGTTCTTCTTTTTAGTTATTTAATTGAATAACTTTTGATAATCTTATTAAAGTAATTCAGGTTTTTAATAAAATCAGAATTATATGCAATTAATGAAAAATTATAAAAATTGTTGTTTTTGTCAGTAAGGATTTGTGTTTGTTTCATAACATTATTTTCCTTCTGACTGAACAATAATGATGTAATTTTACACTGTTTTGTCTTTTCGTTATAAATAATTTCCAGATTTTCCAGACAATTGTATCTTTGCTGATTTGCAAGAAGTTTTCTGATTACGTAAGTTAAATATTGGGTTGGATTTGTTGAATTATGAGGAATTATCAGCAAAGTTGCAAAAGCAGTATCTCCCAGAACCCATCCATTATCCATTGCCTGTTTCCAGTTTTTATCTAAAGTGATTGATTGACCATCTTTTGTAGTGTATTTAACAGAACCTGCATTTTTTATAGTAGTTGCTTTAGTTTCAGGTAGTTTTTTTGGAATGCCCTTAAAATTATCAAAACTTAAATCATTTGAATCTTCAAGAGAACCGATTGCAACACATTCAAAAGCAGTTGAACCATCACTTACAATAATTGATTTTACATTGAACATTGGAATTAATGGATCATAAATAATAGTAACTTTTCCGCCAAACTGTGGATAGTCACAGGAATATCTTTTTCCAATTTCCATAAATTTATTAGATTTTACAAAATCTGCTGATTCTGGAGAAATATTCCCTGCTTTAATACGTTTAGATGAAAATTCATACAAAAGATCGTGAAGATAATTTAAAATATCAAGGTCTTCTGAATTTGATGTTATTGCAGAAAGAATTCTTTCTCCTGTCATATTCCAGTAATTGCTGGAAGGGTCTATTGAAACTGCAATTGCAACTGTTTTTTCAGGGAGATTGTTTTTATTATCAGCAGGTGCAAAATATTTAATCTGGAAAGTAGATTCATTGTAGTATAAAAAACCAATGTAGCTTTCTCTTTCAAACGAATTATCTCTGTAAAAAATATATTCACCAGAACTATCTGGAATGTAAGAAGTATAACCTGGCATTGCAAATGTAAAAAATGAAAGCCCGATTAATAAGATTGATAATAGAAGTTTTTTCATAATATCCTCGTTTTAAGTACTTTATTAATTAAACAAAAAAAAACGCAAATTAGTACAAAAAAAATGTCTAATTTGCGCTTTATAAGTAAAAACTTATTTATGCATTTAATTTTGCAAGTTCAGATTTTACAAATTCTTCAGCTTTTTTAGCTGCATCTTCTGCAGGTACAAGAACTGCATCTGGTTCAGAACGGAATTTTACTTCAACGTTAGGAAGATTTTTGTCTCCAACAACAATTCTGATAGGGAAACCAAGTAAATCGGCATCTTTAAATTTAACACCAGGGCGTTCGTTTCTGTCGTCTAAAAGAACATCAACTCCGGCTTTTTTAAGCTGATCATAAATCATGTCAGATTTTTCTTTCATTGCACCTTCATATTTTACAGGTACAACTACAACCTGAAATGGAGCAACTGTCATTGGCCAGATAATTCCATTTTCATCATGATGGCTTTCAATAATTGAAGCTAAAGTTCTATCAACACCAATTCCGTAACATCCCATAATTGGAGTAACAGGTTTTCCGCTGTCATCAAGATAAGTTACGTTCATTGATTTTGTATATTTGTCGCCTAATTTGAAAATATGTCCAAGTTCGTTTCCTTTTTTCATGTAGAAGGTTCCGCCACAATCAGGACATAAATCACCAGGTTTTACAGTTCTTACATCAGCAGTCATAAATGCAGTAAAATCGCGGCCTGGTTCAACATGTTTAATGTGATAGCCTTCTTTACCTGATCCTGCAATACAATCGTGCATTTCAACTGTACTTTCGTCCATAATAACTGGGATTTTAATTCCTACTGGACCAACAAATCCGTGAGGAGCACCAGAATATTTAAGAACATCTTCATCATTTGCTAATTCTGCACCACTTGCTTTAAGAACTGCTGCAAGTTTTGTTTCATTAACATCTAAATCTCCGCGAATGAGTACGCAGAAGAATGTTTCTGGAATATATGTCTGTTTACCTTCAGTTACAGTTTCGGCATTTTTATATGCTTCTGTTTTTGAAAGATCAATTGCACAGTTATAAACTTTATAAATTAATGCTTTTAAGAAAGTTGTAGGTTTTGCATTAAAGAATTGTTCCATATCTTCAATAGAGAAAACATTAGGAGTTGCAACTTCTTCTATTGCAAAATCAGTTTTTTCCTGAGGTTTTCCTTCATTGTTTAATGGAACTTCTTTTTTACAAGCTGCTTTTTCAACGTTTGCTGCATAAGAACAGTTTGGACATAAGATTAAAGTATCATCACCAACTTCACTTTCAATCATAAATTCTTCTGAACCAGAGCCACCCATAGCACCTGTATCAGCTTTTACAGAAATTGTGTTTAATCCTAAACGTTTGAAAATGCGTCTGTATGCGTCTGCAACATTGTCGTAAGATGCATCCAAATCAGTCTGATCTTTATCAAAAGAATAAGCATCCATCATTGTAAATTCACGGCCGCGCATTACACCATAACGAGGGCGAATTTCATCACGATATTTTGTATTAATCTGATAAAGTGTAAAAGGAAGCTGTTTGTAACTTGAAAGTCCTTCTCGAACTAAAGCTGTAAATGCTTCTTCGGCTGTAGGAGAAACAACCATATCCTGTCCCTGGCGGTTCTGAGGTTTGAGCATTTCTTCGCCCATTTTATCCCAGCGGCCAGATTCTTTCCATAATTCTCCCGGCTGTATTACAGTAGGTTTCATTTCCATTAAACCTGCTGCGTCTAATTCTTCACGAATTATAGTGTTAAGTTTTTGAAAAGAACGGAATCCTAAAGGCATGTATGAATAAAGTCCGTTACCCAATTTTCGAAGCATACCAGAACGCATCATTAACTGATGACTTGAAATAACTGCATCATTTGGTGCTTCGCGTAAAGTTGAAATTATATATTTAGAAGCTTTCATAAATTCAATTATAATGAATATTACATAAATTGAAAAGATAAGAGAAAATTGAGAAATTTACAGGCTTTATAAAGACTAGTTTATTTTCCAGCGATTGTTATCCTGAACAAAACGTTTTGCGTTTACTTCAAGAAGTCTTCCATCATCACCAAGCATTTTAACCATATTTGTAAGAGGGTTTACTTCTGTGATTCGGAAATTGGTTCCATCATAATGAAGATGAACACCTTCAGTTGGTAAATTTTTGCGGGCTTCGTTGTACCAGTCAAATTCATAAGAAAGACAGCAAAGCAAGCGGCCACATTGTCCAGAAATTTTCATTGAATTCAAAGAAAGATTCTGATCTTTTGCCATTCTGATTGAAACCGGTTTTAATTTATCTGAAACTCCGTGACAACAGAAAGGTCTTCCACAAACACCAAGACCACCTGTCATTCTTGATTCATCTCTAACGCCAATCTGTCTTAATTCAATTCGCATTTTAAAAACAGAAACCAAATCTTTTACAAGTTCGCGGAAATCTACACGATTATCTGAACTGAAAAAGAAAAGGGCCTTTTGAGAATCAAAAAGGAAGTGAGTTTCTACAAGTTTCATATCAAGTTTATGAAGAGCAACTTTTTCCTTGAAAATTGGGAATGCTTCTTTTTCTTTCTGTTTAAGTTCTTCTCGTTTTGCTAAATCTTCTGCAGTAGCTTTACGATCTATTGTAACAATATCATTCTGTTTAATACCGATTGGTTGTTTTGCAGGACCTAAAACTAAAGCCATATCTTTTCCATATCGGGTTGGGGTAATTACATAATCTCCATGATTTAATTGAATATTATTGTTTGTTTTTGCATATAAAGTTTCGCTGGAATATTCCAGTTTTATCTGATAAAGAGGATAATCAATTACAAGTTTTTCTGATTCAACAATTTCAGAATCATTATCTTCAAGATTAGAGAGGTTATCTTCATCATCAATATCTGTTTCAAAAATATCACTCATAAAAATTTCCGTTTCTTTTATTAGTATAAAGGTTAAGATGACAAAAAGTCTACAATTAATCCTTTAATTTCGTTTGCTTTAGATAAAATTGCAAGGTTATCTTTTTGATTATAAAGCATCCCTTTAGTTAATTCATCAAGTTGTTTATTAATTACCTGAATTTGTACTCGGGGATTTTTTGGATAAATCTTTGTGTTGTAATTTGAAAAAGCATTTAGCGGTGAAGAAAAACCTTTCATATGTTTTTTTGTAACTTCATAATTGTTTTCAACTACAAAACGAACAAATTGCTGTACAGTCTGTTTGAATTTTTCTACATTTTCATCTGTAATTGATTCTTTAAGAATATCACCGGCTTCGTCAATTCTGTCTTTTAAGAAAATTGCGGCATCTTCTACAGAAAGATTTTCAATTTCTTTTGGATATCCGCTTTTTACTATTTCGGAAGGTTCTTCTTTTTTTGCAAAAAAATCCTGAAATTTTAAGCGGGAAGTTGATTGTTCTTTTTCTTTTTTATTGGTTTTTGCAGCCTGGGAAGAAGCATTTTGAACGCCAGAAAAGTAACTGGCAGCTCCAAGAGGATTTATATCACTCATTAAATAATAACCTTTTCCTGAAGAGCTTTAGTCTGTAAATATTTATCTGTTTCTTTTTCGAATTCTTCTTTATTTTTAATTGAAATACAATGACCGTGGAAATTTGCTTTATCTTCTATCTGAAGTTTTTGTGTAATAATATCGCCTAAAACAACAGCTTCTGGTAAAAGTTTTACGCTTTCATATGAATGAATATTACCAAGAATAATTCCACCGACAATTATTGATTTTGCGTTAATATTTCCACGAATTCTGGCATGTTCACTGAGAATAATATTACCGTCAGTTTCAATATTTCCATCAATGTCACCGTCAATTCTAACAAATCCGTTGATTTTAATATCACCGGAAATTGCTGTTCCGTGTCCGATTAATGTATTGATTGAAATATCATCTAATTTAAGAGCCATAATTCAAATATCCTTATCTGCGAAATTGAGTTCTGGTATTAATATATTTTGCAGGATCTACAACATCAGAACCAATATGAACTTCGTAATGAAGATGTGGACCTGTAGAAATACCTGTGTTTCCAGAGTATGCAATTAATTGTCCCTGTTCAACCATTTGTCCTTTTGTAACTTCAATTACACTTAAGTGAGCGTAACGGGTATAGAATCCGTGGTTGTGTTTAATAATAACATTTAATCCGTAACCAGAATCAAAGAAGGTTGTAACAACCTGTCCTGATGCAGCTGCAACTACAGGATCTCCAGAACGATATGTAGACATATCCATTCCTTTATGAATATACCAGTTTCCCTGTAAAGGATGGATGTTTGGTCCAAAAGGCATTGATATATGAAGATTTGGTCCTCTTAATGGACAAATACTTGGAATTTCGTTGAAAAGAGACTGCTGTGTTTTAAGCATTTTTCCCATTTTATCAATTGGTTCAATTACGTCTTCAAGATAATTTGTTAATTCCTGAATGTCTGCAATTTCTTTTGAAGAACCTGAAGCAATTTCTCTTGTACTAAAGAGAGATGCAAGGTCACCATTTGAAGAAGAACTGTCTGTTTTCTGTTCTACTGATTCAATTCCTAAAATTGAAAGAGACTGTGAAAGTGAAGCCTGGAATTTTTTTGCAGCCTGGAAAAGGTTTGCGTTTTCATCACGGAACTGATCAAGACTAGCAAGAGTTTCTCTGTTCTGAGTTTCCAAAGCTGAAATTGTCATTGAAGTTGAAATTGAACGACTGTTGATATAGAAGAATGATACAATTACGCCAAAAAATAAAACAATTGAGAGAATGAGTGCAAATACATTTGTTCTGAAGTTTAAGACTCTGCTTTTTGAATGAGGTACAATCATAATAGTGAGTCTGTTATCGAAAATCTTAAATATTTTTACAAACAAATGTCCAATTGAGCGTAAAGAAATTCCAAAGCCTTTAGACACGTTTGATGCAAATCTTTTTTCAAATTTTTTAACTGTTCGTTGAGTTCTTGGCAATTTAATTGCTCCGTAAAAAAACTATTGAAATACCGTGTATATTTTTGAAAGTATATCATGCAGTATTCCTTATTGTCAAACCATTAAGGTATAGAAGAAGTTACAATATAGAAGAAAATAAATATTAAAGTTGACGTCTAAATAAACCTATGTTATCTTTAGACTATCTGTTGTTAGTTATTAGTTTTACTCAATAACTTAATATTACCCTTCTTAAACAGGATGAAAAGCCATGAAGTTTTTTGATACTCACGCTCACATCGGGCTGATTTACGATGACCCTATTGAACAATTGCGCGTTATACAACAGGCAAAAAGAGCAGGTGTAGAACGCATTATCAGTATAAATAATAGTTTAATGGATTTCCCAAAAGTATACGGAAATTTAAAATCAGTTTCTGGAATTTATCATGCAGTTGGAGTTGCTCCATCGGAAGTTAGAAATCCAGGTCCAGATTTTATTGGAACTATTGAAAAATATCTTGAATATCCAAATGTTGTTGCAGTTGGTGAAACAGGACTGGATTATTATAAACAGTTTGGTGATAAAAGATCTCAGATTGAATTATTTATTACTCAGCTTGAAATTGCACAGGCTCATGATCTTCCTGTAATTATTCATAATCGTGAAGCAGGAAAAGATTTGTATGATATTTTAACTGAACGACTTCCTGATAGAGGAGCAATTCTTCACTGTTATTCAGAAGATGGTCAGTATGCAAAAAAATGTCTGGATAAAAATATCTGGTTCAGTTTTGCGGGAAATTTGACTTATAGAAATGCAAGAAATCTCCACGATACAGTAATGAACATTCCTGTTGATAGAATTTTGATTGAAACTGAAAGTCCATTTATGATTCCAGCTGAATATCGTGAAAAGAAACGAACAATGCCAGCTTATCTTCCTTCAACAGCAAAATTCCTTGCAGATATGCTTGAAATGGATGAAGAAGAATTAAGCGTTCAGTTGTGGAAAAACAGCTGTAAAGCATTTAATTTACCAGAAGATTAATTTTTACGGTTTATGAAAGATTTATATCATACTGTAAAAATTGGAAATGTTGAATTACAAGGAAATCTCTTTTTAGCACCAGTTGCCGGTTATAGTGATGCGGCTTTTCGTTCAGTTTGTATTGAAAATGGAGCCTGTTTTACTTATACGGAAATGGTAAGTGCAGAAGCATTAGTCCGGGGTAATCCAAAAACAGAAATTTTAATGACTCGTGCTCACAATGAAAAAGTTTATTCAGTTCAAATTTTTGGCGGACAGGCTGATGTTATGGCTCAAGCTGCAAAAATTGTTCGTGAAAAAAGTCATTGCGAAGTGATTGATATAAATTGTGGTTGTCCTGTACCAAAAATCGTTAAAACTGGTGCAGGTTCTGCTTTAACAAGAGATCCTGAAAGACTTTTCCAAATTGCAAAAGCAGTTGTAGATGTGGCAGAAGGAATTCCTGTTACTGTAAAAATTCGTTCCGGCTGGGAAAAACCTAGTCTTACCTGGAAAGAAGCTGCACAGGCCGCACTGGAAGCTGGAGTTTCTGCAATTACAATTCATCCAAGAACAAAAAGTCAGGGATACGAAGGTCATTCAGACTGGAATATAATGACTCAGCTTGTAGAATTTGTTGATGGAAAAGTTCCTGTTTTTGGCTCTGGAGATTTATTTAAGCCTGAAGATGCAAAAAAAATGCTGGAAGAAACAGGTGCTGATGGTGTTATGTTTGCCAGAGGAGCCATGGGAAATCCATTTATTTTCAGAGATACAACTTCTTTATTAAAAACAGGCAGTTATGAACCGGTTCCTGCAGTTGTTAGAGTTCAAACAGGTTTTGCTGAATTGGAACGACTTGCAAAAGAAACTTCCGAAAAACATGCCTGTCTTGAAATGAGAAAGCGTTTTGCTGCTTATTCAAAAGGTATTCAGAATGGGGCTGCTTTACGGGCTCAAATTGTTCATGCAGAATCAATTCAGGATTATCACAATATTTTTGATGAAGTTTTAAAATAACCGGCTGAAATATCGCCGCTTATTTTAATTCGAGTTTTATAAAAAAAACTCTGTTTATTTAACATGTTCGCTCTCGCGAACAAATTGTAAATCCTCAGTTATTGAAATAACTTGCGGTTTACAATTTTAGGGAAGTTTAAAAGTTGAATAACGAATTATTATTTGTTAAAATTATATAGAGTTGTAAATGAGTTTATTAAAATTTTTTACAGATTTATTTGATTCTCTTTTTAAAAAATCTTCTCCAGAAGCTCAAAAAAAACAATTGTTAAAAAAGCTGGAAGTAGAGATAAAAACTTTTAATCCTGTAATTATAAAAAATGGTTTTTTACAGCCAAATTTTGGTGATGCAATTTATAATCTGTATAGAAATACAAAGCCTTTAGACGATTTGTTTGCTGCAACCGTAAGTCCAAATAATATTCCAAAACAGCATAGATTTGAAGCTCAGCTTATTTTGACTGGTTATTCTCCAGATGAACAGGATAAACTTGCTTCATTGTCTTTTGAAGAAAGAAAAAACGAAATTCTGGCAGAAACTGGAAATACTGACAGAATTTATATGCGTCAGAGAAAATTACTTGAATCTTTATTAAAAGAACTGAATACAGAAAATTTTGCAAAAATGGACAAAGATATTCTTATGCTTCGCCAGTTTGTTGATTTCTGTAGATTCAGTTTTGTTCCATTTCTTCAGAGTTTTGATAATAATTTTATTCCTGCAGATTTTTCTTATAAACCAACTTATTCAGAATTTCCTGTAAGTAAGGCTGTAAATTTGCTGGAAGATTTGTATTATCAGATTTACGATTTAAAAATTACAACTTCTCTTGCTGATCAGGTAATTGCTCTTTTACAGTTGAAAAATGGTGATGTAATTTCTGATTCAGAAGTCAAAATGTACATGGGTTATCTTAAAAAGATAAATTTTATTCTTTCAAAAGTTATTCCTGCAGAAAGATTAAAAACTCTTATTCGTTATGCCCGTGAAGATTTAAATTATGAACCTTCAGTTTGTTCTTATAAAGGTTCTCCACGTCAGGAATTTGCTAATATGCTTCAGACAAATTATGATGCGGAAGAACAAAGAATTAAATCAGAAATTCAGAATGATCAGATAAGTAGTGATGTAAATGCTTTGTTTGGAACAGATCAGCTGGAAATTTTATTTGGTTATAATAAAGATACTGATGAACTGTTAAAAACAAATACTTCTCTTTCATTTAAGTGGCTTCTTCCAATGAAAATTGTAAAAACCTTTATCAGTGTTTTTATGACAGAAGGCATTAAAAGTTTATTAAATGATATTGTTATTGAAGGTTTCTTTAGTAATCCTTCGTATAAAAGTGAATTCTCAAGTAAAGTTTACTATGTTATAAATGCTGAATCTCGTCTTCAGGAATTTGAATCTTATTTTGGTTCTGACCAGCCATACAGTGTTGCTGTAATGCAGGGTTACATTCAGGATAGTAAAAAAGATAAAGATTTTTACAGAAAACTGGAAATGATGATTGATGAAGTAAATAATTCAGCTCACAGACTTATGCAGGAAATTACAACTGGACTTCACTCTCTATATTTTGATCTGGAAGAATTACTGGCTGATGCAAAAAAACCTTCTTGTGAAGTAATTACAAATCTTAAAACATTGATGCTCTCATCTAGGAATAGAGATAATACTAATCTTTTGGAGCAACAGTTTCCTAGCTGGAATATTTATTTTGAAATAATGAAAAATTATGTTATTATTAATAACAACAGTGAGTTACAGTAATGGGAATTAAACTGCCAAAAAGAAAAAATCCAGAAAATACAAATCAAGAAATTCTCGAACAGGCAATGCAATTTGAAAAAAGAATTTATGATTTGGAACAGTTGCTGGATATTGCAAAATCATTTTGTTCAACATTAGATTTTAAAAATCTTCTTGAATCTATTGTATATATCTGTATGGCACAGATGCATGTACTTGGAGCAGAGATTTTTGTAAAAGATGTTGTTTACAATGAAAATTTTGTATTGGAAACAGCTAATAATTATGATGGCGGCGAAAAAACAGTAATTCCTGTTACATCTCCAATTACAAGCAAATTATTATCATTAAATAAACCTGTTACTTTTGAAGAATTAAAAAAAGAAGTTCCTTATTCACCTCATATTGATATTTTAGAAAAACTTTCCCCAACCTTGATTGTTCCTTTAATTCAAAAAAGCCATTTGAATGGAATCTTAATTCTTCAGGAAAGAATTGTTATTGAAAACGATACAAGTTATACCGAATATGAGCAGGAACAGATTATGTCGATTGCTACATTAGCTTCGGTAGCTATAAATAATGCATCATTAATGGAAATTTCTTCTACAGATATGATGACTCATTTAAAACTGAAGTATATTTTCTTTAATATTCTGTCTGAAGCAATTGATACAGCTTTCTTTAATGGTGAAAATCTTGCTGTATTAATGTTTGATATAGATTTCTTTAAAAAGTTCAATGATACTTATGGTCACGAATGTGGTGATTTTGTTTTAATAACTGTTGCTGAACTTATTAAAAAAAGTCTTCGTGATTCAGATGTTGCAAGCCGTTATGGTGGAGAAGAATTTACAGTTGTTCTTTCAAATCAGGGTATTGAAGAAGCATTAATTGTTGCAGAAAGAATCAGAAAAACTATAGATGAATATGATTTTGTTTATGATGAAAAACATCTTCATGTTACAATTTCTGTAGGTGTTTCTGTTTTTGATAGTATAAATAATCTTGTAAAATCACCAAATGAACTGGTGGGTCAGGCAGATCAGGCTTTGTATATGTCCAAAGAAAACGGAAGAAATCAGGTAACTGTCTACAAACCAGAAGATTCTAAAGAAGCTTAAAAAATCTGTTTATATACATGTTCGCTTGAGTGAACAAATTAAATATCCTCGGAAGTTTAATTATAACTTATGAATAAACCTTTATTTTTTCGCAAACCTTTTAAGTATTGTTATTTTCATGCTACTCTGGCAATTATCATTATTAATGTTTTAGTTTTTGTTCTATCAAGAATAATGCCTTATCTTAATGCATATCTGGCCTTAAGTCCTCTTGGAATTATTGGCGGTGGATATTACTGGCAGTTTATAACATATATGTTTGCCCATGTAAATTTTAATCACATTTTATTTAATATGCTTGGGCTTTTATTTTTTGGTATTCCATTGGAAAAACAGCTTGGTTCTAAAGAATTTCTGCTTTTTTATTTAGTTACAGGATTTTTTTCAGGCTTGCTTTCATTTTTAATTTTTACTTTCCTGAAAATTAATGTATTTTTACTGGGAGCCAGTGGTGCAATTTATGCAATTCTTTTTGCATATGCAGTTGGTTTTCCTCGTTCAGTTATTTTTATCTGGGGAATTCTTCCAGTTCCAGCTCCAATTTTGGTTGCAGTTTATACAGTAATCGAAATTGTAAGTGAAGTTTTTGGTGCATCAAATACTGCCCATTTAACTCATTTGTTTGGATTCTTATTTGCATGGCTTTATATGTTAATTCGTATGGGAATTCATCCGATAAGAGTATGGAAAGCAGCTTTTAGAAAATAATCTGTAACAGAATTTAATTCAGGCTGTTATTTCTATACACAATGAAAAAATTGTTCTTTTTTGTAACTTTTTGTATTTTAAATTTCTCTATTATTAGTCAGACGCCTTCTGTAGTGCAGCACATCCGGTTTCCTGTCTGGGCAAATGTTGATGCTTTTCCAGGCTGGGAATTAAATGATGACGGACAGAATGCCGATGAAAGCTATCCTGTAAAAAGTATAAAGGAACTTGGTCCTTTTTTAATGAAAGGAATGGTGGATGGATGGAAATTTATTTATGTTCCAGCCGATAAAGCTAGAGGAGTTGAAGAATATTTTGAGTTGATAGAAATTAATCCAGAGGTGGAAATTGCAAATAGAATTGTATATTCTTCCCCATGGGTTGAAGATAATAAATTACATTGTTGGGTTGATTTTCAAAGATCTGATATAGAAGTTTCAAGTTACAATCTTTGGTCATCAATCAGAAATCCCGTTATACGGGGAAGAGGATATGGTCCTTTAGAAGACGGATTTAACGGTATAAAAAAAGCTGTAGAAGAAGCTGTTAAAGATGCAATCAGGGAGCATTATAGAAGTAAATATAAGAATAAACCGAAAGAAATTACTGGTTCGGTATTAATGCGTAAAACTCCATTACTTGGAATTGATCAGGGTAGATATGTTATCAATCTTGATTTTTTCTTGGAATACGGTAGAATAAAGCAATATACGCATTTTTAGATTGGGGGAATTAAATGAAAAAAATTTTAATTGCGTTAACTTGTCTTTTAGCTTTTACTAGCTTAATGATTGCTCAAGATGCTTCAGTTAATCAGGCTGCAACATTAGGCGTTCCAGAAATGAATGCAGATACATTCGAAGAAGGAAAGACAAAGACTGAAATCATTATTCCAGAAAATCAGCATACAACAGATCAGTCAGCAGTTGTTAAAATTGAATATTTACCAATTTATGATGAAGTAAGAATTTATTATGAATGTATGTATGTAACATATGATAGAGGTGAAGCAATGAATACTGTTTTACAATGTCTTGCAGATTTCCAGCAGGAACATAAATATTATAGTTACAGATATCTTCGTAACGACAAAGAAAGATTCTTCAAAGACGATAAAGGTCGTAGAAAGGCTCAGTACATGTCTTACTTAAAATTTTCAAGATAAGGTATTTTTATTTTAATCAAAATATAGTAGAATATAAGCCGGTATTTTTATAAATATCGGCTTTATTTTTTTAGGTTACAACGTCGCCCTTAAGGGTTTCGCTAAACGACTAAAGGATATATAGATGGATATCAAAAACACAATTAAAAATCTTCATCCACTTGAGATTAAAGTATTATTAAAATATACAGGAAAGGATGAACTTACATCAGAAAAACTCCAGAAAGAATTGGATTATAAAGAAGGACATGCAAATCAGGCTTTTTCATGGCTTTCTGGAAAAGAACTTCTTAAAGAAATCAGAAGAACACCTCATACATTCTATGAAGTAACAGATTATGGTAAAGCTCTTGCAAAAACTGGTTCTGTAGAAGAAAGATTTGTAGAATTCCTTAAAAAAGACGGTGCTCACACTTTACCAGAAGTTGCTGCAGCTCTTGGTCTTGAACAGAAAGATATTGGTAGTGCATTTGGTCCTTTATCAAAAGACGGCGTTGTAAAAATGAATGCCGAAAAGAAAGTTGAATATGCAGGAAAAGAACTTCCTTCAAGATATACAGTTGCTTCTGAATTAATTAAAAAAGCAATTGCATCTGAAAATGGTCAGTTAAATAAAAATGATTTATCTGCAGAAGAAGCAGAAGTAATTGCAGGACTTGCAAAAAAACGTGGTGCTGCAGATGCTCCTTTTAAGATGATTGAACGTGAAACTGTTTTCTACAAACTTGTTGAAGGTTTTGAAAAAGTAGTTGATGAACTTAAAAAAGAAGGCGTAACAGGAAATGAAATTGGTGAAATTACACCAAAAATGCTTGCTTCTGGTGAATGGAAAAACGGTACATTCCGTGGTTACAATATTGCTATTCCACCTGCAAGAATTATTCCTGGACGTACAAATCCATATGTTCAGTTCCTTGAATCTGTAAAAGATAAACTTTGTTCTTTAGGTTTCCAGGAATTTGATGGACCTCTCGTAGAAACAGAATTCTGGAATGGTGATG
>JAKSTJ010000014.1 GCA_024402635.1 Treponema sp.
TTTTTCTTGGATATGCAGAGAAACCTGTCAAAAGAATGAGAGGTTTTACTTCCATTGCCTGTTTTTCAATTGCATCGTAGTCTAAAAGACCAGTTTCTTTATCTACACCATAAGGATGAGATTCAAACATACGTGCAGAAACGTTCATTTTATAACCGTGTGTAAGGTGACCACCACAAGAGTAGTCAAGACCCATAAGTTTCTGATTTCCAAATTTAACACGGAGTTCTGCAAACTGTTGGTCTGTAAGATCATTTAATGATTTAACGCCAAGTTCTTCCAAAGTTGGAGTTTCTACTTTAGCACTTAAGATTGCCCAGTAAGCAACTAAGTTTGTATCAGCACCAGAGTGTGGCTGAACATATGCATAATCTGCACCAAAAAGAGCTTCTGCTTCACGAGCAGCAGTGTTTTCTACAGCGTCGATGTTTACACAACCACCATAATAACGGTGTTCTGGATATCCTTCTGCGTATTTATCTGTAAGAAGGTTTCCCATTGCTGCCTGAACGTTTAAAGAACAGTAGTTTTCAGAAGCAACAAGTTTCAAGTGACTGCGCTGGTTATCAATTTCATTAACAATTGAAGCAGCAATATCAGGTCCAACTGCTGCTACCTGCTGTAAATTTGCAACATAGGCACACATTGCAGCTGTTGGTTTTCCGCCGCAATTTGCCAAATAATTTTCTAATGGTGTAGACATAAAAATCCTCTTTATATGATTAATTAAATGAATAATAACGTAAAAATTGTTAAATTACAACGTTTATACTATTGATGAAACAAAGGATTTTAAAAATTACAAAAAATTAGCAGAAAAATAAAAAAATACTTCCTTTTTTATGCAATTAAAAACAATTAACTATGTAGAAACTTATTTGAGGGGGATTGTTTTGAAAAGAAGTATTTTGTTTTTTGTTGTTGCAGCCGCTTTGGGGACAATGGTTGCCTGTGTTTTTCAAAAGGAAAATCTTAAGCTGGAAATTGAAGATTCTGTTCAGTTCTTACCTGAAAAGAACCTCTATTATTCAATCAAAAATTTATATTCAACTCATTGTTATGATTCACTCACGTTGTACTGGACAAATCCTGAAAGTCCTAAATTCTGTAAAAGTAGAATTATCTGGGATAATAATGAAATTGAATTATATGGAGAACCTTCCGAAGAAATGACTCTGGAAATTAAAGATATTATTCCAGGAGTTTTGACAAATTTTACAGTAGAAGCTTATGATACAAAAGATTTGCTGATTGATTCTCTTGAAATTGAAACTTATGCTGGCCATTGTTATTACGAAGGAGAAAATATTCTTTATTATGGAAGAAACTTAAATAATTATTTAGTTAAACCTGAAAACATTCTGGGAATAGCAGAATACAAATTGATTCCTGAAAATTTAACCGTAACTGTTCAAATGGAAGATTTATGTATTAATGAAAATGCTGATAAAACAAATTTCGGATTATTTAAATCTGTAAGTTTAAAGCCTTTTGCAATTGCTGAAAAAAAATTGACGGATTTTCCGGTTTCTCTAAATGAAGCAATTAAATTATGTAATGAATTAACCTGTTCCTTAATGTCAGAAGAAAATTGTGTTTATTATGCTGATTCTGATTGTTCTGTTCTTTACACTGACTGTGAAAATGAAGAATTTTATGTAAACGAATATTGCAAAGGATTTCGGCTTCCTTCCAGTGCAGAATGGGAATTTGCTTTACGAGGAGGAAATCCTAATTCAAAAAACTGGGGAAAAGAATTGTATTTTTCTGAAAAAGATATTAGCGGTGAATTTACTCTTGATTTTAAGCCAGCTGATTATTCTGAAAAAAATACAATTAAACCAGAAAATGAGAATTATAATATTGGAATAAATTCTTTTTCAAAAAATAATGGAATTGATATAGAAACTTTTGATGGAGAGCGAAAAGCTGATTTAAGGGTAGTGAGAAGTTTGTAATCAGGAATCTGCAATTGTTTTAAGTTCTGCCAGTCCGTCTAAAATTCTTCCGGTTATTTCAAAGGCTTCTGGAGAAAGATGTTGAAGATTATCTTCTTTTGTATGAAGCATTTTCCAGGTTTGAGGGAAAATATCAGGACCAATTTCTTCAGAAGGCAGCATTGTAATGGCACAGGCTGGAATTCCGTGAACAAGAAAGGCTGCATTGTCACTGTAGTTTGTTGCCATTTTGTACCATTTACCTTTTGATGCTTTTTTAATGATTTTTTCAGCTCGAGATTCCAGAGCCAGATAATTCTTAAGAAAAGCCCCGGAACTTTTAGATGGAACGCTGGTTTCACAGATTATTGGTACATTGCCCCGACCCATACAATCAAGTACAAAAATATCATCATTTGTAATGCCTAACTTTTTGAATAATGCAGCCAGTGCAAAAGCTCCCTGCTGGTCTACGCCTTCAGAACCTAATTCTTCTCCGTCAGTAAAAATCATACGGATATTATGAAAACCTGGCATTAAACTTAATTTTTCTGCCCACTGCATCATCATAAATACAGCGGCAGAATTATCATTTGCACCTGGACTATCTGGAACTCTGTCGTAATGAGCAATTATTGTTTTAATTTTAAAAATAGGATTGTATTGTCTTAAAGGGAATTTTACATATATATGATTCTTTCCATTAATTGGCATAATAGGAGCATTTATATTTCTTTGTTTTAAATAATTTTGAATAAAAGCTGCTCTATTACAATCAGGAGAAATAAATTCTTCAAATTCAGGTGGAATCAGATACATAATTTTATTTTATTTATATTCAGTTTTATAGTCTAGGTATTTTTTCTGATTCTTTTATGGTCTTTTGCAAAAATTTCAAATATCGAGTAAAATTAATCAGTTAGTGTATCACGAGGCTTGTAGTTGGAAAACAAAAAAAAATCTGATTTTAGATCCATAAAAATTTCTCATGTAAATATCATTCTTATGGTTTTAGCCTGCTTTTTGTGTTTTCTGGTTTATATTACAAGTATTAATACTAAAAAGAGCAGTACCATCTTAATTTCTACAATGAATGATTATGCTGAATGTAATAAAGCAATCAATGATTTTCGTGAAGCTTCTGAATTTCTTACAAATGAAATACGACTTTTTGCTGTAAATAAAGATTCAATTTTTATGGATTATTATTTTCAGGAAGTAAATGAATTTAAACGTAGAGAAAATGATTTAAGTATAATTGAAATGTCTCATAATCAGGATGAAGTGGACATTTACCTGAGAAAAGCCTTTGAAACTTCTAAATCTCTTGAAGCAACAGAAAATTTATCTTTCAGATTGATTTGTGAATCTTCGGGAGTTGAATTTGAAAGTATGCCCGAAAGTGTCAGAAAAGTTATAGTTCCTGACGAAATAAACAGTTTATCAAAAGAAGAAAAACTTAACATTGGAAGAAATTATCTTTTTGATGTTGATTATCTTCAGACAAAGGCACAAATAATTAATTACGTAGACAAATCCTTAAATGCTCTAATGAAAGACTTTCTTTTAAAGCAGGATAAAGATACTGCAATTTTTAATCGTTCAATTTTAGTTCAGCATCTGGCAGTTATTTTTCTTTCAGCAGTAAGTATTATTTTATTCCTTATAATTGCTTTGTATATTATTAAACCTTTGCGAAAATCCTTAAAAGCAATTGAAATTGGTCATAAAATAAAATTTCAGGGTGCATATGAATTAAGATATATTCAGAATGCTTATAATATTTTGATTGAAAAAACTGAAATCAGAACTTCTGTATTAAAATATAAAGCTGAACACGATCCTTTGACTGGCTTAATAAACAGAGATGCATTTCAGCAGATTAAGGAAGTTATTTCCAAAGAAATTGATCCTGTTGCTTATTTAATTTTAGATGTTGATAATTTTAAAACAATAAATGACAAATACGGTCATCTTACAGGTGATGAAGTATTAAAACTTATTTCAAGCAAGATGCAGGAAAGTTTTTCTGAATTTGATTATATTGCCAGAATTGGTGGTGATGAATTTGCAATTTTAATGACAAAACTTTCAACCGAACCTGAATCTGAAATTAAAAAAATAATTGATGAAATTAACGACGAAATTTCTCATCCAGCAGATAATATGCCGCCAGTTTCTTTAAGTGTTGGTATTGCAATTTCTGATTCTGGTTTTAATAAAGAAATGGAACCTCATGCTGATATTGCTTTGTATAATTCAAAGAAAGCAGGTCGCTGCAGATGTTCTTTCTATTAAAAAAATTAATTTAACGGAGATTGATTTATGAAAGTAAAAAAGTTTATTTTAGTATTTTTATTAGTTTTCTTAGGATTTCAATTATCAGCTCAGGCAACAATTTCAAGATATCCAGGATCTATGTTCTGGAAAATTACAGGTACTGATTCAAAGGGACAACCTTCAGAAATTTATGTTTTAGGAACAATTCATGTAGGTGATGACAGACTTTTTCCATTGCCAGATTATATTGAAGAAGCCTGGAAATCTTCTGATAAACATGTATGTGAAATTTCTTCAAAAGAATGGTCTGAGCTTAAAGGCAAACTGGAAAAACTCATGATAAAAAGTGCCAATAACACTATAAAATTAAAACGCAATTTAAAAAAAGAATTAACAGAAGAAGAAATTAATTATCTTTACAGTTTAAATCCTATGTATAAAATGATGATGGGATTTGAACCTTGGGTTTTAAATCAGGTTTTAACTGAAAATTTATTGGAATTTTCTGACCTGCAGGCTGACAAGGGATACGATAATTATTTTATGAACCGTGCTGCAGAGGAAGGAATTGAACTGGAAGGTTTAGATGAACTTCAGGTTCAGCTGGATGTTCTTACGTTTGGCGACTGGGATTATCAGTTGAATCAGGTAAAACAGGCAATAAAAGAACTTCAGTCTGGAGAAGCAGTAGAAGAAATCAAAAACTTATATGAAGCATATTTAACATTTGATGAAAATGAAATAGCAGCTTTATCAGAAATAGAAAGCAAGCCTGAAACTTCTGATAATTCTGATTATAACGAATTTCGTGATGCAGTTTTTCTTAATAGAAACAGTAACTGGTCTGAAGAAATAAATAACTATCTTTTAAATGGTGGTAAAACCTTTATTTTTGCTGGTTGTGGTCATTTTGTTGGAGATGATTCAGTTTTCATTTTAATGAAAAATAAAGGTTATTTAGAGTTTTAGTCTAAAGCCTGTAATTCAAGGGCGATTTCTTCCATTTCTCTGTCTGTCATAGCAATTGTTTCTGCCACTCTGTACAATTCTCTTCTTACGCTGTCAGGAACTTTGCTGGTATTTTTATAGTGTAGTTCATGTTCAAGACTTGCCCAGAAATCCATTGCAATTGTTCTTAGCTGAATTTCTACTTTTACGTTATGGACACTTTTAGAAAGATAAACAGGTGTTTCAACTACTATGTGCAAACTTCTATAACCAGACTCTTTTGGTTTTTCAATATAATCACATTCTTTTAAAAGTTTAATATCCGGCTGTTTTAATAAAATGTCTTTTATATTGTAAATATCTGAAATATAAGGACAAATAACTCTTACGCCTGCTACATCATTTAAGTTTTCGGTCATTGCATTAAAAGTAACCGGCAGATTTTTCTTTGCTAATTTTTTGGCAATGCTGTCCGGAGATTTAATTCTTGATTTAATGGTTTCGATTGGATTTCTTTTATGACCTACTGTACTTTCTTTATTTAAAATTTCTAATTTAGTAACAATCTGTTTAATTGCACTTTCATAAACCATTATTATCTGCTGAAAATGCATGGCCATTTTAAAATAATCATTATCTATAGAAAGATTTGTATTAATGTCTGCAGGCAGGTTTGAATCGTTTTCATTTATATCGTCAATAATTTCAACATCCTGTTCAATAATTTCAGCTTCATCAAAGGAATTTTCATCAATAATACTTGTTTTCATAATTTTAATTTGAAATGTACTCCATTAATACTTAAATTAAAAATAATAATAAAAGTAACAATTTTCAAGAAAAAAACATTTAATCTTATTAAGAAATAGAGTATTGTTTTAGTATCGGAAATTGATATTTCCTCACTGATTATTTATTAAGGAGTGTAAGATAAAAAATGAAAGCTTTTGTTAGAAAAGTAAATTATTATGAAACAGATAAAATGGGAATTACTCATCATTCAAATTATATAAGATTTATGGAAGAAGCCAGAATAGATTTTTTATCGAACATTGGATGGGGATTCGATAAACTTGAAGATGCAGGACTTGTTTCTCCTGTTCTTAGTATTACTTGTGATTATAAACAGTCTACAACTTTTGCAGATGAATTAAAAATTATTGTAAATACAGAAAAGTTTTCTGGTTTAAAATTTGTTATTAATTATACAATGAAATGCGGTGATAAAGTTGTTTGTACAGCTTCCAGTACTCACGTTTTTATGGATAAAAATGGACGTCCTGTTTTCCTTGAAAAACAATATCCTGATTTTTATAAAGCTTTAACTGAAACAAAAGTTGAAGAATAATTGTTAAGAGGTTGATTAATGGGCCGGGAAATTGAAATGAAAATTGCTTTAACTCAGGAAGAATTTCTTTCTGTTTACAAGGCGATTTATGGTGAAGAAAAATATAGTGAAATTCAATTTGGAAAAGTTCAGCTTCTTTTTAAACAGGATAAAAATTATTCCCGTTATAAGACTCATAAAGAACGAAAAGCTTCCGGTGAGCCTAAAGTAATCAGATTACGAAAAGAAGAAATTATTGAGCTTGAAAAACCTGTTGATTTTACAAATCAGAATATGTCAAAAGTAAGCGAAATTTTTAAATCTTTTTGCAGCCCTGAAAATAAAAATCAATCCTTTTTTACAATAAAATATAAGACTCGACAAGACGGTATTGAATTTAACAGAGAAGACGAAACTTTTGTAGAAAAACAGGAAGTTATAGAAGAAATGCTGGAAATTGCCGGTTATGAATGCTGGTTTACAAAAGAAAAATGTGCCTGGTCCAGTCATTGTACTTCTTCAATTTTAGACAATACAGATTTTCATCTGGAACTGGAAGCGGTAAATAATCTTCTGTATCTTGAAGTTGAAGTAACTGAATCTGATAAAAATCCTGATGCTATAAAAAATGGAATTATTGAATTTATAAAAACCTTAAAAATTAATCCGGAACATAAAGACAGTCGTTCCTGGGTAGAAATATTAAGTGTATAATTAGAGGAAAAAATGAATATTAATCAAATTGCACAACCTGGTTCTCCTAAGTCATTCTTGATTTATCACGAAGATATGACTGTTTTTCATAAAAATACTCTTGAAAATCACTGTTACTTTATTCCTTTTGGTTTAAGTGAAAATCCTTTTGTAGCAAGAGAAAAATCATCCAGATTTGAATCTTTAAATGGTAAATGGAATTTTAAGTTTTACAATAGCGTTCTTGATCTGGAAGAGAATTTTACATCAGTTTCTACAATAAAAACAATCAATGTTCCTTCAAACTGGCAGATGGCTGGTTATGATTATATTCAGTATACAAATGTTGTTTATCCAATACCTTATAATCCTCCTTTTGTTCCTGATGAAAATCCTGCTGGCGTCTATTCAAAAATTTATAATTACAAAAAAGATGGAAATCGCAGAATAATTTGTTTTGAAGGAGCAGACAGCTGTTTGTATTTATTTGTAAATGGAGAATTTGCAGGTTATTCAGAAGTTTCTCATCATACTTCAGAATTTGATATTACAGATTTATTAAAAGAAGGAAAAAATAAACTTACAGTTGTAGTTTTAAAATGGTGTACAGGAACTTATATGGAAGATCAGGATAAAATCCGTTTGTCTGGAATTTTCCGGGATGTTTATGTTCTGTCTCGCCCTGAAAAAACAATTCAGGATTATCAGATTAAAACTGTTCTTTCAGAAGACTGTAAATCTGCAGATTTTAAAATAACTGTTAAAGGTTCTGATGCAAATGTAAGTTTGTATAATTTAGACGGAAAATTAATCTTTTCAAAAATGATAAAAGCTGATGAAGAATTTTCCCAGAAAATTGAAAATCCTTCTTTGTGGTCTGCAGAAAAGCCTGTTTTGTATCAGCTGAAAATTCAGACAGAAAATGAATCTATTGGTGAAAATGTAGGTTTTAGAAAAATTCAGGTAAAAGATGGAGTAATTCTGTTTAATGGAAAGGCTGTGAAATTTCGCGGAGTAAATCGCCATGACAGTTATCCTGATACAGGTTATGCCGCTTCTCTAGAACAAATGGAAATGGATTTGAAATTAATGAAGCAGCATAATATAAATGCAATTAGAACTTCTCATTATCCAAATGCCCCTGAATTTTATAAATTGTGTGATAAATACGGTTTTTATGTAATTGATGAAGCTGATTTAGAAATGCACGGAAGTGTTGATGTAAATAATAATTTTAAATGGGACTGGTCAGATTATACAGGAATTGCATTGGCAGCAAGTAATAAACTTTTTGCCCAGGGAATTTCAGATAGAGCTGAACTTCTGGTAAAGCGGGATATTAATCGTCCTTGTGTTTTATTCTGGTCTTTGGGAAACGAAAGTGGATGGGGAACAAATCTGGAATCTGCCGGTAAACTTGTAAAATCTCTGGATGATACAAGACTTCTTCATTACGAAAGCACATATGCTCAGGATAATACAAGTGATGAAATTCTTGATGTCGTTTCAAAAATGTATCCTCCTGTAGAAGCAAGAGATTTATTTCTTGGAAATCCTGCTGAAAAACGTCCTTTGGTTTTGTGTGAATATTGCCATGCAATGGGAAATGGTCCGGGAGATCTGGAAGATTATCATAAAGTTTTTCATAGTCATTCCAGATTTGCAGGTGGTTTTATCTGGGAATGGTGCGATCATAGTTTTTCTTGTGGAAAAGATAAAACTGGAAAAGAAAAGTTTAATTACGGTGGAGACTGGAATGAACCTCATAATGATGGGAATTTCTGTTGTGACGGATTAGTTTATCCAGATAGAGTTCCACACACTGGTTTAAAAGAAGTAAAACAGGTTTACAGACCAATCAGAGTTTCTCCAACAGAAGAACCAGGAGTTTTTGAATTCTGGAATTTATGGCTTTTTGAAAATCCTGGTGAATATTTTGATTGCAGTTATGAAATTTCTTGTGATGGAGAAATTGTTTTTAATAGTATTTTGAATTTTTCAATGCCTGAAGAAAAGAATATTATTAAAATTAAAGATTTTCCTGATTTAAGAGCATATAAATCAAATGAAGTTTTTGTAAGATTTGTTTTTACTGTAAAGAAAGATTGTCTCTGGTGTAAAAAAGGATTTGAAATTTGTTTTGATCAGATAAAATTAACAGAAGCTGGCGAAGCAGAAAAAATTAAGGCTGCATCCTGGGAAGGAAATCCTTTTAATATGCCGGTTCCTCTTGAAAATAAAAAAGATGAAAACAATAAGCAGATTGATTCCAGAGAACCAATTGCCAGAATGGAAGAATTCATTTCTGCCGCTTATAAAATGGAATGTCCATTAGTTCAAAATGAAATGGTTGAATCTTCCGGTTTGTTTTATAAAGTAAAAACTGATACTGCAGAGTATACGTTTAATCGCCGTACAGGAGTTTTTGATTCAATAAAAACATCTTTTGAAGAAGTGTTAAAATCTCCATTAAAGTTTAATTTCTTTAGAGCGCCACTTGATAATGATTCAATGAAAAATGACTGGTGGAGAGCCCATCTTCACGATTATGCTGTAAAAACTTATTCTTCTTCAATAAAGATGATGAAGGATGAAACTGTAAAAATTACTGCAATTCAATCTTTTGGATGGAATATGTATCAGCCATTTATGTACGGTACAATTGATTATGTAATTTCAAAATCAGGTGAAATGACAGTTAATTTTGATTTTACTGCTTCAGATAAAGTTCTTCTTTTACCAAGACTTGGAATCAGACTTTTTATAGATAAAAGTTTTTCTTCGGTAGAATATCTGGGTTATGGTCCAAATGAAAGCTATATTGATAAGCATCAGTCTTCTTTTGTTGGAAAGTTTAAAACTTCATTTGAAAAAGAATTTGAACCTTATATCAAACCTCAGGAAAATTCTTCTCATTATGATTGTCGTTATGTAACTGTAAAAAATGAAAAAACAACATTAACTTTTACGGGAACTGAAGGTCGTAATATAAGTTTTAATGCTTCTGAATATACTCAGGAAGAACTTTCAACTAAACGTCACAATTATGAACTGGTAAAATCTAAAAATAATATTTTATGTGTTGATTATAAAATGGCAGGGGTTGGTTCAAATTCCTGTGGACCAATACTTGCACCAAAATATCGACTGGAACTTCCACAAATCAAAGGTGGAATTAAAATATTTATAAAAGTGAATGGAGAGTAATATGAAAAGTCTTAAGAAATTTTTGTTTATTTTGCTGATTGTTTTTTCTTTTGTTTCCTGTCAATCAACTGATATTTCAGGAACAAGAGAATTACAGTTAAATCCAAAAATTGTTTCCGGTCAGATGGATAACGGAATGTCTTATTATGTAATGAACAATCAGAATCCTGAAAACCGAATTACTTTACGTCTTGTTGTAAAGGCTGGATCTTGTGTTGAAGAAGACGATCAGAAAGGTGTAGCACATTTTATTGAACATCTGGCTTTTAATGGAACTGAACATTTTGAAAAAAATTCCATTGTAGATTTCTTTGAAAAAATTGGAATGAATTTCGGGGCAGATTTGAATGCCTATACTTCTTTTGATGAAACAGTGTATCAGCTGGAAGTACCTGCAGATAATCCTGAATATCTTGAAAAAGCTTTATTAATTTTAAGAGACTGGGCTTGCGGAATTACTTTTGATCAGGAAGAAATTGATAAAGAAAGGGGAGTTATAAATGAAGAATGGAGACTCCGCAGAGGAATTCAGGGACGTATTCTGGATTCTTACATTCCATTTGTATTTAAAAATTCCCGATATGAAGAACGATTACCAATTGGTGACATGAATGTAATTCAGAATATTAAACGAAATAGAATTCTTGATTTTTACAAAAAATGGTACAAACCAGAATTAATGTCTGTAGTTGCTGTTGGTGATGTTAAAGCTGATGTTTTAAAAAATGCCATAGTAAAAACAATGAAAGATATTCCTGCAAGTGAAGAAAAAATTAGACCTGCTGTGTTTAATGTTCCTGCTACAAATCAGAAAAAGGTGTTTATCTTAAAAGATAAAGAACAGCCATATACAATGATTCAGATTATGCAGCCGGATGTAAATTATGTACAGCCAGCTACAGAAGGTGAACTTAAAGAAGAATTTAAAAAGCTTTTTGTTCTTTCAATTTTGAATCAGAGATTTGCAGAAATCGGAATGTCTTCTAATTCTCCATGGTTACAGGCTTCTGCAATTTCTGGAAGTGATACTCACAGAACTTCTTATAACGGATTTGTTATTGTTCCAAAGGATAATTTATTTACAGAATCCTTAAAAAAACTTTTTGATGAATATGACCGTTTCCTTTTGTACGGGGCAAAAGAAACTGAAGTTGAAATGTTTAAATCAACTTTCTTAAAACAAATGGAAATGACTGCAAAAAATAAATCAAGTATAAAATCTTCTTCAATAGCAGCTGAAATTGTCAGTTATATTCTTGAAAACAGTATTTCTATGGACGAAGATTACATGTACAGTCTTATGCAAAGAATAATGGCTGATATTTCTGTTGAAGATATTAACTCTGTTGCAAAAGAAATGTTTGGTAACAGAGGTTCACAGTTCTTTGTTGTGGCTCCTGAATCTAAAAAAGATATTCCTTCTGAAAAACAAATTCTGGAAATCTGGAATAATTACAGAGATAACGAACTGGCAGAAAAGTTAGAAGAAGTAAAAGTGTCAGAATTAATGAAACGTCCTTCTTCAAAAGCAAAAATTGTTTCCAAAAAATCAGATTCAAAATTAAAAATAAATGAATATGAACTGGAAAACGGTTTAAAAATTGTTACTAAAAAAACTGATTTTGATAAAGATAAAATTTATGTAAGTGGAATTTCAAAAGGTGGAGCATCTTTAATAAGTGATGAAGATTTTCCTTCTGCAGATGCGGCTTGTTCTTATGCATTATGTTCCGGACTAAATGGTTATTCTTATTTACAAATAAATAATTTTCTAAAAGACAAACATGTAGATCTATCTCACAAAATATCTCTTGATAGTGAAAAAATTTCTGGTTCTACAAATATGAAGGATCTGGAATATTTCTTACAGTATGCCTATTTATCCGTAACTCAGCCTCAGTTTAATGATGAAGGTTGGGAAAGAGGAAATAAATATGCAGTATTTAAAGCAAATTCTTTTGGTTCAAGTGTAGATGATGTTATTTCTGAAACTTTGTGGAAAACAGTTTATGGTTCAAATATAAAATATTCCCCATGTACAAAAGAATATGTGGGAAAAATGAATAAAGAAAAAGCCGAAGAAATTTATAGAGAAAGATTTTCTAACGCTGCCGATTTTACTTATGTATTTGTTGGTAATTTTGATGAAAAGAAGCTTCTTGATTTATGCTGCTATTATCTTGGAAATATTCCTGGTAATAAAGAAAAACTGGAAGATGCAGCCTATTATGAAACACCTTATGTTAAAGGTAAAAAAACTGTAACTGTAAAAAAAGGACTTGAACAGCAATCAACCGTTTTTATGAGCATTACAGGAGATCTTCCTTTGCCAGAAGATTCTATGGAAAACTGGACAGATACAAATTTAATGAACCAGCTTGAATCAGTATTGGATATTCGTTTAAGAGAATTGATTCGTGAAGACTTAGGTGGTGCTTATGGAGTTACAGCAAGAGCAAGTCTTTCAAAATGTGTTAATAAAAGAGAATATGAAATAATAATTTATTTTGGCTGTGAACCTTCAAGAACAGAAGAATTAAAAAATGCTGCCATTTCAGTTATGGAAGATTTAAAAGTAAATAAAATAACTGAAGAAGAAGTTCAAAAATTAATTGAATCTTATAAACGAACAAAGGAACTTAGTCTTAAAAACAATAACTGGTGGCTTAATTATATAATTCAGACAAGAATTTTTGATAGCCGGCCAGTAAGTTCTGCTTTGGATTCAACAACTATTCCAGCATTAATTACTCCAGAAAATATTATGACTGCAGCTAATAAATATTTTAATTATGATAATCTTAAAGTAATTTATCTTAAGCCAGAAAAATAATATGAAGTTTAAAAAAGCTCAAGTAAGTTTATGACATTGCTTGAGCTTTTTTTTCAGGTAACAAGGAAGAATTGCAATCATTTAAGGAAGAATTGCAAAGTTATTTAGAAAAAGAACATAAATTATGTCTTTCGCCCGCAAAAACAAGAATTTTTAAAAATTCTGAATTTCACGAATCTGAAAATCTAAAATTACTCAATGAAGAAATAATACAAAAATTAATAGATAAGGTTATAGAGAAATCAGATGTTTATAAAAAATTTGAAAAGGTTACAATAGATGATTTAACAATTAAGGATAGAATTTCCGTATTGAATCAGAAAGAAGATGAATTTCTTCTGAAGGTTTTTGATGAAATATTAAAAACAGGACGAAAATTCTTATGGGAGTACTGTAACAGCAGGTTTGGTAAAAAATTAAAAGAAGACTCCCTTGATTACTATGGATTCTTTGGGACAAAAACTGACATGAACGAAACTCATTACCATTTGTATTCCGATGAAGAATGTATTTATGCCTGTTTATATAAAAATGCGTATCATAATGTAAAAGTAGACAAAAAAAAGATAGAATTATATTCAGAAATAATAAATCATTGTGGACGAAAAGGTCTGTGGATATATTATAACCGAAGATTTGGAAATAAACTGAAAAATGATTCTCCAGAATATTATGGATTTTTCGGTGAATATTATAGTAGTGAGGTCTAAAATAAAAAAAACACTATGAAAATCTTTATGTTTTCATAGTGTCATTCCGTACTCGACTTGTCATTCCGAACTCGATTCGGAATCTCTTTATTGAATCTTGGGTAGATGCTGAAACAAGTTCAGCATGACAAGGACTGTCATTTTTAACGCATCTTCTAGAAGCGACTCGATGAATCTCGTCTCTGTCGAAAGTAAGTAGAAACTAAATCAATGCTAGCCGCATTGATTTTTAACGTTTCTTCTAGAAGCGACTCGATGAATCTCGTTCCTGTCGAAAGTAAGTAAACTCTAAACGATAGTCACGATGGACTATCGTTTTTAACGAGTTTTCTAGAAGCGACTCGATAAATCTCGTCCCCCGAAATGTAGGATGATGCTAAATGACAGTCGCTAAGGACTGTCATTTTTAACGCATCTTCTAGAAACGGCCCTCGTCTTTGTCCCAGTATCCTAATTCATTGTGGGCTAATGTGAAGTTTACTACTTCATCAACTGTTGTAAAACAGAGGCCTACAACTGTATCTGCACATCCGTAGTAAATTGCGATTTTTCCGTCTTTTTCATCTGTTAATGCTGCAACTGGGAAACATACGTTGTCTACGAAACCTGTTGTTTCATATGGCATTTCTGGTGTAAGCATGTAATCACCGCAACGATATTTAACGATAGATGGTTTGTCATGATCAAGGATTGCAGCTGAGAATGAATATACAAATCCATTACAAGTTGTTGCAACGCCATGATAGAACATTAACCAGCCCTGTTCTGTTTTTCCTTCTGGAGTTTTATATTCAATTTCAATTGGTGCTGGACCACAACCAATTTTAACTCCCTGCCACCATCCCTGGCCGCCTTTCTGCATAACGAGTCTGTGTTCACCCCAATATTTCATATCTGGAGACTGAGAAAGGAGAATATCACCAAATGGTGTGTGTCCTGAGTCAGATGGACGAGAAAGCATTATAAATTTTCCATCAATTTTTTTAGGGAAAAGAACTGCATTTCTGTTGAATGGGAGGAATGGATTTTCAAGACGTGTAAAATCTTTAAAATCTTTTGTTGTTGCAACACCAATTGAAGCACCATCAAAATCTCCACACCAAAGAATATAATATGTGTCATCAACTTTTACACAACGTGGATCATATGCGTAGAATGGATCGTGAGGAGTTCCATCAGGATCGTGCATATGAATTTTTTCTTTCTGGAATTCCCAGTGAATACCATCATCTGAATCACCAATGTAGAGGAATGGACGAGCAGATGTATCTTCAGAACGGAATACACCTTTAAATTTTCCCTGCCATGGAATTACAGCTGAATTGTAAATACGACCCATACCTTTAAATGGGTTACGACCGATTACTGGATTTGCATCATAGCGCCAGATTGGAAGCCAGCAGTCTTCTGGTTTGTCCTGCCAAGGAATATTTGGTAAATTTCCACCACTGATGATTTTTGACATAAAAATCTCCTGAATAATTTTATTTTTAATAAGGTTTAATTCCTTATATTTTCAGATTACAACGCTTTATTTCTTTTGTCAAGAAAAATTAAGTAAAATTACTTAAAATTAGGTAAATTTAATTAATTAAAAAATGTTGTTTTTTAATATAATTCATTTGCTCTCTAAAGTTTTTCATTGTATATTTAAGTTATGAAAGCATATAAATTAAATCAAATTGAAAATAAAAGAATTTTAGGTAGAAATGTAAAAAATGCAGGTAATTCAGATAAACCTTTAAATCTGTTCTGGGCAGCTGCTGCTTTGGAATTAAATGTAAAATCATCTGAGGTATGGATTAATATTTCATCAAAATATAATACTTATGAACCATGGATTTCAATTTATATAAATAATTCTCCGGTTTGTCGTTTTATGGCGCCAGTTGAACCTCAGTGGATTTGTATTGCCCGTAATATGAATCCTGAAAATCAGAATCTGATTACAATTTATAAAGATAATCAGCCAATGAGTGGTGAAGAACTTCATTCTCTCTTTATTCATGAAATTGGTCTTTCCGACACAGGAACTTTTGAACCTTTAAAACCAAGAAAAATGAGCATTGAATTTGTTGGCGACAGTATTACAAGTGGAGAAGGTTTGGCAGGTTGTCCTTCTGAAGGTGATTGGATCAGTCAGTGGATGTGTGCCAGCAAAAATTATGCAGTTCAGCTTTGTAAAAAACTTGATGCTGACTGGAGTTTAGTCAGTCAGTGTGGCTGGGGAATTTGCTGGGGTTGGGATGGAAACAGAAACAGTGTAATGCCACCTCATTATAAAAATGTATGTTCAGTTATGTGGGGAGATTTTCAGAATTCTCTTGGTGTAAACGAACCTTATGATTTTTCTGTAAAAAATGATTATGTTATTGTAAATCTGGGAACTAACGATAACGGTGCTTTTGCCCAGCCTGCCTGGAAAGATTCGGATGGAAAAGAATATGTTTTAACTTTAGATGAAAACAAAAAAGCCTCTAAAAAGGATGGAACTGTTGTTGCTGAAGGAGTAAAAGATTTTCTTAAAACTATTCGAGAAAAAAATCCTGATTCTAAAATTATCTGGGTTTGGGGCATGATAAAACTTACAATGCTTCCAGATTTTATTTTACAGGGAATTGAAGATTACAAAAAACTTACTGGTGATAAAAAAGTTTATTCTCTTGAATTAGATGCAATGGAAGATGTTGAAGTTTGTGATGAAGATAAAGGAAGTCGTGGTCATCCAGGTCCTAAAACTCACAGACTGGCTGCAGAAAAAATATACAATTTTATTCAGAATCTACAGGCTGAAGAGTAGAGGAATTTTCAGCACTAATTACCTGATTCGAATTGTCCATTAAAAGTCTTATGTTGTCTGCAAAAAAAGAATTGCAGTTTGAGGTAACGTTATTCAAACCTTCAACATAAAGACTTAATTTATTTACAGTAAAATATTTAGTTTCTTCAGTTGCCTTAAGGCTTTCTCCATAATCATTTATGTTTATTAATAATAAATGATGGCCTGGTGGACAAATCTGGAAATTACTTTTGTATGAATCCAATCCAATACTAATTTTAAGACAATCTTTATTTGGATTATAAATCTCTATGGCAATAAAACGACTGTTACTCCAGAATGTTTCAATGGAATTATTAAAAATAAACGATGCTTCTGCTTCATCTGGAGATGAACTTTTATTAAAGCTGCATTCTATTGAAAAATTACCTTCAGATTTCCAGAAGTTTGAGATTTGACAGTGTGAACTTAAATCATTTAATGAATCTGTATTTGCATCCCAGTTTAAACCGTATTCAAAACTATCCAGTTCCAGAATATCTCCATTAGGAACTAAAGATTCTAAAAATCCTCTTGGAGTAAGTTCATACTCTTCTTCAATCTGTGAAGATTTACAACCTTCAAATAGGAGAAGAACAAGAAATGGCAAACTCCAGAGTAAATTTTTTTTCATTTATAGACCTGTCAGTAATTAGAGGGAAAGTCTGCAGTTATCAATATTAAAACTACCTGAAGTTTCTGTAATTCCATTTACATAAAGAATAATCTGATTTACTTTTTCCAGATTCTGGAATTCGCTGATTGTGAATTCAATCTGATGCACTCCAGGTTCACAAGTAACTGTTTCAGACTGATTTGTAACATCCCATTTTGCACCTGTAATGAAAACAACGCTGAAAGTTAAAGCATAGTCGTTAGTATTGTTTACATCAAAAATAATTTTCTTTGCGCCTAAAAGATTTGGTTGAATTGGAGAGCTTGTAAGGAATCCTGATTTTGAATCTTCTGCTTCACCTTTTTTGAAAGTACATTTAAGAGAATAAGTTCCTTCTGATTTCCATGAATTATCAAGACAGGCATCAATTGAAAGGTCGCCGTCTCTTCTTGTTTTTCTTACTGCATCCCAGTAATTGCCTGCTTCAAAAGTATCTAAAACAAAAGATTTACCTTTTAGAACTGGTTTTGGAGCTTCTGCTGCCTGATCTGTTGTTTTTTCTTCACCTTTTGCAAATACTGATAACGAAATTAAAGAAAATGCAAAAAGAATAGATAAAATTTTTTTCATTAAAATCCCTCTCATAACCAATATGTCTTTTCTATTATAATATATGATTATAAAAATGAAAACTGATAATAAAAAAATCAATAATATTAAAAGTTACAGTTGCAAAATTAGCTAGATATAAAGTAAAATAAAAATATAAAATTAATTAAAATTAGGTAAAATAAATGAAAAAATTACTTTTAACTATTTGTGTATCTTTGTTTGTATTTACAGGATGCGGAAAATCTCAAAAAACTTCGGAAAATTTTATGAGTGAAAATCAAAATGTTCGTTTAGAAAATTTTTTTAACAAAATCAGAAACAAACAGAATGTTACTGTTGTTTGTATGGGTGGCTCAATTACCAGCGGTTATAATGCTAATCCTATTAAAACTGCCAGTTGGGCTGGACAAACTGAAGCATGGTTAAATAATCTGACAGCTGAAAATAAAAGTTCCATGACATTCTTCAATATGGGTATGGGTGGAACTGATTCTGCTTTTGGTGTTGCTAGAGTTGACGACCATATTATTAATAAAAATCCTGATCTGGTAATTCTTGAATTTGCTATGAATGACCAGTGGCTTGATCCTGCAGTTAGACAGCGAACTTATGAAAGTATTATCAGAAAAATTTTAAGTAAAACAGATGCAGCAGTTCTGGCACTTTTTGTAAATGAAAGAAAGGCTCCTTATTCAAGTAATCAGGCTGAACAGCAGAAAATCTGTGAATATTATCATGTTCCATTTGTAAGCTGGAAAGATTCATTGTTTGAAGAAAATCCATCTGCTGATTTTGAAGGATTTTTCGACGGTACAGAAACAATTCATCCTTCAAATGCAGGACATGCTTCAATTGCCGGTTATATTACAAAAACATTAAATCAGGTTTGGGAAAATTTACCTGCAGAAAAAAATATTCTTCTTCCTGTAAAAGAATTGCCTTTGCCATTAACAGATTGTGGTTATGAAAATGTAAAATATTATACAAGCGATAATACAGTTCCTGTAGAAAATGATGGATGGGAAGCAGATTCTCCTGTTCATGATGAATGGCAGCGTTACGGGTCTTCTCACAAAGGATGGCAGACAAAAGAACAGATGGCAGAAATGGTAATTGAAGTTGAAGGTTCTTCTGTTGGTGTTACTTATTGTGAAAGTGATCAGTTTCAGGATGCTGTAATCTGGGTTTGTGATGAAGAAGACAACGATTTGTGTCTTACAGAACTTAAGAATTATGTTTCATACAGAAATGGATACTATGGCTGGTTCTACAGAGAATTAATTCATGGAGATGAAATCAAAAAATATCGTGTACATGTAGGTGTATATGATATGTTTGGAGACAACGAAGAAGGTAAATATACAAATATTACCGGTATTCTTTGTGCTCAGTAATTTAAAGGTTTATACTGTAAAAATTCAATTATTTATACTATAATATTGGTATGAATTTAAATGATTTAAGGGCCGGTGCTTATGGAAAACAAAGTACCGGTGGGGAAAACAAATCATCTGATGGAATAAACAATCAGAACGATAAAAAAAGTAATGTAAAAGCCTTTCAACCTGTTAAACTCACAAAAGAACAGGTACAAAATAATAATCAGGGAATTTCCAGTTTTAAACCTGTAAGTTTTAATGATAAAAAAAAGCAGGAAACTTGGACTGAAAATTCCTCTGATGGTTTCCAGAAAGTATCTGATAAAACCTTAAAAGCTTCTTCTCAAAAATCAATTGATCAGCGTTTAGATAGTGCAACAGATTATCTTAAAAATAATGGACTTCTTAAAGTTCCTGTTGAATCTCCAGATGGTTCTGGAAAAGATTCAGTTTATCGTCGTGTTGCAAAATTTCTTGTATTAATAGGTGAAGATGAAGCTGCAAAAATTCTTCCTCATTTAAACGAAAAACAGATTGAAAAAATCATTCCGGAAATTGCTTCAATAAGAACTGTCAGTAAAGATGAAGCCGCTGTTATTATGGCTGAATTTAACGGTTTACTTCAGGAAGCAAGAAAATCCGGAGGAATAGAAACTGCAAGAGAAATTCTTCAGAAAGCTTACGGCAAAGACAAAGCTGATTTAATGCTTAATAAAGCTGTTGTAAATGAAGGTAAACGACCTTTTGATTATTTACATGATGCTGATAACGAAAGAATTTATCTTTTGCTTAAAGATGAAAATGTTGGTGTTCAATCTTTAGTTTTAAGTTTTCTTGAACCAAAAAAATCGGCTGCAATTATTAATCTGATGAAACCTGCTGAAAAAAGAGATGTTGTGCTTAGACTTGCAAAAATGGAACCTGTAAATCCTGATATTCTTAAACGGGTTGATAAAGCAATGCACGAAAAATCATTAAATCAAACTGTTGAACGGGCAGAGAATATTGACGGAAGAAACGTTCTTGCTCAGATTCTTAAGAAAATGGATATTGGAACAGAAAATGATATTCTTGAATATCTTACTGATGATGATCCAGATTTAGGTCAGGATTTAAGAAGCCGTTTATTTACTTCAGATGATGTAATTAATGCGGACGACAGATTTATTCAGGAAAAACTCAGAGATATGACGGAAAGAGATATTGCTTATCTTATTGCAGGAAAAACTGATGATTTTAGAGATAAAATTCTTGATAATATTTCACAAGGCCGCAGAACAGAAGTTTTAACTCAGGAAGAAATATTAAAACCTATGAGAAAAATTGATTGTGAAAGAATTACATCAGAATTTTTCAGTGTTTTACGAAGAGCATATGAACAGGGACATCTGATTATCAAAAATAGAAGTGATGATATTTTTGTATAATTTTTGTTTTTAGAAATGTGGGAGCTAATATGTTTGATTTTACCAGTAAAGAAAATTTAAACAAAGAATATAAGGGTTTTATTTTACTGTCGATTGATGAATTAAAAGATTATACCGCAAAAGGCATCTTTCTGAGACATAAAACAACAGGTCTTGAAATTTATCATATGGTAAAAGAGGATCCTGAAAACTTATTTGCTTTTGCTTTTAGAACTATTTCCAAAGATTCAAAAGGTTGTGCTCATATTATGGAACATTCGACCTTATGTGGTTCAGAAAAATATCCATTAAAAGAACCTTTTACAACTTTGGCTGGTCAAAGTATTAACACATTTTTAAATGCATTAACTTATCCGGATAAAACTGTTTATCCAGCAGCATCTCTTGTTAAAGATGATTATTTTAATATGATGGATGTTTACGCCGACAGCGTATTTTTCCCAAAATTAGATTATGAAACTTTTATTCAGGAAGGACACCGACTGGAAATTGATGAAAAGAACAAACTTTCTATTCAGGGCGTTGTATATAACGAAATGAAAGGAGAGTATTCTTCTTTTTCACAGGTCGCATTTTCTGATCAGATTTCGGAAATGTATCCGGAAAGCTATCCTTCTTTTGATTCTGGTGGAGATCCTCTTTCAATTCCAGATTTAACTTATGAAGAATTTTTAAATTTTCATCAGAAATTTTATAATCCGGATAATTGTCTTTTATTTTTGTACGGTGATATTCCAACCGGGCAACAACTGGATTTTCTTAACGAAAGATTTATTTCAAGAATTGAAAAAAAATATAATTGCAAAAGTAATATTCAGAATTTTGATAACAAACTTCCAAATGTAAAATTAGAAATTCAAGAATTACAGAAACTTAAACTCAGAACAAAATCTGAAGTTGTAAGAAAAATTGCTCCTGAAACTGGTGCCACAGGAAATCTTGTAACCATGAACTGGTATTCAGGTGTTGCCAATGTTGAAAAAAATTTTCTTTCTGAAGTTTTATTTGGAAATGATAGTTCTCCACTTAGTAAAGCCATAAAAGAATCTAACTTAGGTGATGATTTTAACTGTTTGAATTTTGGTCAGTTTCAGGAAGAAGTTTTTATGCTGGGACTTGGTGGTGTAAAAAAGAAGAATGAAAACAAATTATTTAAAATAATTGAAGATACAATAAATAAACTTGCAATTGAAGGCGTTTCTCAGCAGGATATTGATTCTGCAATTATGGGAATTGATTTTTATTTAAGAGAAGTAAATCGTTATAGTGGTCCATATTCAATTTCTATTATGTCAAAAGCATTAAAAGGCTGGGCCTGTGGTAAACCTTGTGCTGAATATCTTTTCCCAATTACAGATTTTGAAAAATTAAAAGAAAAAATTTACAGTGATAAAGATTTTGTAAAAAAACTTATAAAAAAATATTTTATTGATAATAAAATTGTTACTAAAATAATTACAGAACCATCACCAGATTACTTTAAAAACAGGGAAGCAGCAGAAAAAACTCTAATTAAAAAGCTGGAAAAAACAATTGATAAAGAAAGTTTAAAAAGAGATCTTAATAAGCTTCATGAAAATCAACAGAGAATTGAAACTGAAGAAGAAACTGCTTGTATTCCTCATACAAAAATTGAAAATCTTCCAGTTAAAATAAATATTCCGGAAGTTGAATTTAGAACAATAAAAAAATCTGATAATTCAGAAATACCATTATTTATCAGTAATGAGGAAACTAACGGAATTTTTTATATTGATGTAATGTTTCCTTTTGATAATCTGGGACCGGAAAACTATAAATATATTCCTTTGTTAACAGATACTCTTACAAATATGGGCTGGAATAATAAAAAATGGGATAAATGTATTTCAGAATCTTCCTGTGTTATGGGAGATATCTGGGGAAAAACAATTACCGGTCGTATTCCAGATATTCCTGATGCTGAAGAATTTGTAAAAAAACATGAAAATCAAAATCTTTTTGGAAGATACTGGATTGGTCTTACCTGTAAAGCATTAACTGAACGTTGTCAGGAATCTTTGAATTTATTGTCAGAAATAATAAATACTATGAGTTTTTCTGATGAAGAACGCTTTAAAACTATTTTACAGGAATCAATTACAGAACAAAAATATTCAATTGTTCCAGGTGGCAGAGAATTGGCTGGAAGACGCTCAAGAGCAACCAGTTCAAAAAATACCGCATTAAGCGAAATAATGTATGGAGTAACTCAGTTATATACAATGGCTGATTATGAAAAACAGAATCCAAAAGATATTCTTAAAAAATTTGAAGAATTATATTATTCCTGCTTAAAAAATGGTGGAATTATTCATATTACAGCTGATAAAGATTCTTTAAAAAAAATTATTCCAATGGTGGAAGATTTTACAAGAAAATCAAATATTACAGAAATAAAGCCTGCAATTGATTATGATTTTGAAGATTATTTAAAGAATATTGTTCAGGTTGAAAATATCCGTGGAAATGATTTTACAGAATTAATTGAAGCTGATACTCCTGTTGGTTATGCAGTAGAAACAATTCCTGGAATAGGTTTATTAACAAAGGCCAGTGAAGCTGCATTAATTTTTTCATCCTGGTTTGAAATGCATACTTTATGGGATAAAATTCGAACTACAGGTGGTGCTTACGGTGCTTCTGCCACACCTTTTGTAACCGAACAATTGTTTTCAATGTCTTCCTACAGAGATCCATTTCCAGAAAAATCCCTGGAAGCTTTTAAAACTTCACTTGATGCTGCTGCAGAAATTGAATATTCGGAAGAAGAAATTGAACGTTCATTAGTATCCTGTTTTGGAGATTTTATTGTTCCTCTTTCGCCAAAAGATAGAGGTAAATATAGCTTTGAAAACTTTCTATACGGAACTTATGGAATGAAAAAGAAACGTATAGAAAATCTTCTTAAAATTACAGCAAAAGATGTTATTATGGCTGCAAAACAGTTAAAATCTAATAAAGATTCAGGATGCAGAAAAGTTATCTTTGGAAATAAATCCAATGAATATTGTGGCAAAATTCTTAAATTGCCTTTATAATAGAAATATCTGTAATACGAGGGGTATTATATGGACAAAAAGACAAAAGAATGTGTAAAAATGCTTCGTGAACTTGTATCTGATATTCAGGGAGCTCCTTTTCCTGGGGATGAAATGAATAAAGAATTGTATGCAATCTGGTATGAACATGCTCAGCGTTCTGCCGTTGCCTGCTTCGAATATTTAAATGACAGTTTCCCTAAAGAACAGGAAGAAACTACAAAATCTATCGATAAATTATTTGATTAAAATTATTAAATAATTCCTGAAATAATTCCGAAAATTTATATAAGAAATACTATAAATGGGTCATAGGGAAAGTTTCAGGTATGGCAATTAATAAAAAAATTATCAAAGACAATAAATTTGGATTATCAAATACAAAAAAGAAAATTGGTGTAAATTACTGGCGATTCTTTTTTAACGGAATTCAGAAAAATGGTGGAGTCGAATCATTATTTTTTATTGAATTTGAAATGTTAAATCCTTGGGATAATCCAGAAGAAGCAACTTTAGGTTTTAAACCACGTGTTCAGATTAAAGAAGAAGATTTACAGTACGCATTGTCAGGTACGGAATCAGCTCGTGGTTTAAAAGTTGAAGAAATTGTTCATCCTTCATATATCGTTGTACGAGTTGGAAAATTAGACGAAAATCCAAAACAGTTATGCCAGTACTTTTCATTGAATGATATAAACTTTATCCAAAAACCTTTTGAAATTCATGCAGGAAATAATTTATTTACAGAAAATGAAATAAACGGTTTTGTTTCTGTATCTCTTTCAGATAAAACTCAGCATCCAGAATATTTTTGTGATAATGGTAGTGCAAACTGGAATTTGCAGTATGATTATGTAAAATCTTATGGAGAAGGTTTTGATACAGGTTCAGAACGATGGTTCCCTTCTGGAATGAATGCAGTTTTTTCAGGAGTAATCAATTTCGACGGTGAAGATTATCTTGTAAATCAGGAAAAATCTTTTGGCTATATAGACAGATATTGGGGTAAATCATTCTTAAATGAATGGTTCCATATTTCTTCCTGCAATTTTACAAGTTTAATTTCAGGAAAAACATTATTAGATTCATCCTTTGCAATTCATGGTATTTATGAAGATAAAATCAGTTTAATTGGTAACTTTGAAGGTGCGGATATTATTTTTGCACCAAATGGAAATCTTAAAAATTATGATTGTGTATGGAATTGTTGTGAAAGTCCAGAAGCAGATGAAGATGATGATAAAAACATTCACTGGTCTGTAAGTGTGAACAGTAAACTCTGGGTAATAGATATTGATGTTTTCTGTAAAGTAAAATATTTATATAATCGTTGTCTTGAATGTTCAGAAGGTAAGCGAAAAGTAATAAATATTCTTCAAACCGGAGAAGCTTTTGGAGAAATAAAGATTTATAAGAAAATTAAAAATGATCTTGAACAAATTGAATATGCTAAAATAAATAAAGCATTATGTGAGTTTGGTCATGTAGAAGAAACTCAAATATAAAAACAAATGGGCTGTGATGAAAATCATGGCCTTTTTTATTGCCGTTTTAATAATAAATGATTATTTTTCTATATATAAAATGGAGGTGAAAAAATGAATTACGATAAATTTACAATTAAAACTCAGGAAGCTATTCAGGAAGCCTCTTCTATTGCAATAAAAAACGATTCCAGCGAAATAGGCTGTGAACATATTCTTCAGGCCTTATTGGAACAGCAGGATGGATTAATTGTTCCTGTTATTGAAAGAATTGGTGTTTCGGCTTATGAATTACTTAATCAGGTAAAACAGATTATTTCATCAAATCCAAAAGTAACAGGTTCTTCAAATGTATATTTTTCTTCTGAAATGCAGAAGGTAATGGCTAAAGCAGAAGTTGAAATGGAAAATTTAAAAGATTCATATCTTTCAACTGAACATCTTTTATTAGCCATGGCAGATTCGGAAGGAAAAACTGGCGATTTGCTGAAAAAATGTGGAATAAATCATAAATCAATTTTAGAATCGTTAAAATCGGTTCGTGGAAATCAAACTATAGATAATCAGGATCCTGAAAGTACAAGTCGTTCATTGGAAAAATTCTGCCGGGACTTAACTGCAGCTGCCAGAATGGATAAAATTGATCCAGTTATTGGTAGAGATGAAGAAATCAGAAGGGTAATGCAGGTTTTATGTCGTCGTACAAAAAATAATCCTGTTATTATTGGTGAACCAGGTGTTGGTAAAACTGCAATTGTTGAAGGTTTAGCCCGACGAATTTCCAGCGGTGATGTTCCAGAAAGTTTAAAAAATAAGCGGTTAATGGCTCTTGATTTGGGAAGCCTGGTAGCTGGTGCAAAATTCCGTGGCGAATTTGAAGAAAGATTAAAAGCTTTAATAAAAGAAGTTCAGAAATCAGATGGACAGATTATTTTGTTTATCGATGAACTTCATACATTAGTTGGAGCGGGTGCTTCTGAAGGTTCAATGGATGCATCAAACCTTTTAAAACCAGCCCTTGCTCGTGGAGAATTGAGAGCAATTGGTGCTACAACCTTAAATGAATACAGAAAATACATCGAAAAAGATGCTGCATTGGAACGTAGATTTCAGCAGGTTTACTGTGCTGAACCAACTGTAGAAGATACAATTGCAATTCTTAGAGGTTTAAGAGATAAATATGAAATTCATCATGGCGTAAGAATTGAAGATGAAGCTTTAATTTCTGCCGCTACTTTATCTAATCGCTATATTACAACAAGATTTTTACCTGACAAAGCAATTGATTTAGTTGATGAAGCTGCCAGTCAGTTAAAAATGGAAATTGAAAGTCAGCCAACTGAATTAGATCAGGTTGAAAGAAAAATTCTTCAGCTTCAAATTGAAAAACAATCTCTATCAAAAGAAGATGATGAACCTTCTAAAGAAAGACTGGAAAAACTTGAAAAAGAACTGGCTGATTATACTTCAAAACGAGATTCAATGAAGCTACAGTGGGAAAATGAAAAGAATCAAATTGACCGAAGCAGAAAATTAAAAGAACAGTTAGAACTGGAAAAATTTAACGAAGAAAAATTTACCAGAGAAGGAAAACTGGAAAAAGCCGCAGAAATCAAATACAGTATAATTCCGGAACTTGAAAAAGAACTGTTAAAAGAACAGGAAAAACAAACAGAAAAAATTAATACAACTTTATTAAGACAATCTGTTACAGAAGAAGATATTGCAAAAATCGTCAGCAATTGGACAGGAATTCCAGTAGCCAAAATGATGACTGGAGAAAAACAGAAATATTTGAATCTCGAACAGGTTCTTCATAACAGAGTAATTGGACAGGATAATGCTGTACAGGTTGTAGCAGATGCTATCAGAAGAAATCGTTCTGGATTAAGTGATCCAAATAAACCATTAGGAAGTTTTCTGTTTATAGGTCCTACTGGTGTTGGTAAAACTGAACTTGCAAAAACTCTTGCTGATTTTCTTTTTAATGATGAAAAAGCTTTAATGAGAATTGATATGAGCGAGTATATGGAAAAATTCAGCGTTACAAGATTAATTGGAGCGCCTCCAGGATATGTTGGTTATGATGAAGGTGGTCAATTAACTGAAGCCGTTCGTCGTCGTCCATATAGTGTTGTTCTTTTTGATGAAATTGAAAAAGCTTATCCTGACGTATTTAATGTTCTTCTTCAGGTTTTAGATGATGGAAGATTAACCGATGGACAGGGTAGAATTGTTGATTTCAAAAATACAATTATTATTATGACCAGCAATTTAGGAAGCGATTTAATTCTGGAAGCAGCAGAAAATAACAGAATGAATGAATTAAAAGAAAAAATTGATATTCTTCTAAAACAATCATTCAGGCCGGAATTTTTGAATCGAATTGATGAAATTATTATGTTTAATCAGTTATCTAAAGATTGTATTGGAAGTATAATTAAGATTCAGCTGGAAAGAGTTGCAAAACGTCTGGAAGAAAAAAGAATTACTCTTAAATATGACGATTCAGCAATAAATTTCCTTAGCGAAAAAGGTTATGATCCTGCAATGGGGGCAAGACCAGTAAAACGGGCCATTCAAACTTATGTTGAGAATGCTCTTGCAAAAGTTTTGCTTTCATCTCAAGAAAATCCGGAAGGAAAAGAAATAAAATTATCATCTGATGGCAGTAAAATAAATTTTGTGATATTATAAAATCATGAAATACGGAATGATTAGATGTGCATGTGCCAGTCCAAATCTGGTTGTTGCAGATTGTAATAAAAATGCTGAAAATATAATTGCTACAGCTAAAGAAGCTGTTTTAAATGGTGCTGCAGTTGTAGTTTTTCCTGAATTATCAATTACAGGTTATACTTGTGGAGATTTATTTTTTCAGAAAGAACTGCAAAACAGTGCTGTAAAAAATCTTTATAAAATTGCAGATGAAACTAAAAACTTAAATTCTGTGATTCTTGTTGGAATTCCTGTTCCATGTAACAATGGAATTTATAACTGTGGCGCAATTTTATTTAAAGGAAACTTACTGGCATTAATTGCAAAATCATTCCTGCCAAATTACAGTGAATTTTACGAAGGACGACATTTTATTCCTTTTACAAATAATACTTCAACAAAATATATTTCAATCGGGAATTTTACAAACGTTCCTTTAGGTACAAATATTTTAATTTCAGATAAAACAAATAATGATTTTGTTCTTGGTACAGAACTTTGTGAAGATTTATGGGTTCCTGTACCACCTTCTTCAAATCATATTTTAGCAGGTGCAACTATAATTGCAAATTTATCTGCAGGTAATGAAATTATTGGTAAAGCCTCATATCGAAGAAACTTAGTAAAATCCCATTCTGCTAGAAGTTTATGTGCTTATTTATATGCAAATGCTGGTTGTGGAGAATCAACTCAAGACATGGTTTTTGCTTCTCATAACATAATTTCAGAAAATGGAACATGTCTTGCAGAATCAAAATTATTCTCTGGTGAAACAATTTATGCAGATGTAGATATAGAACGTCTTTCTCAGGAAAGAAGGAAAACAACTTCTTTTGGAGCTTCTGTTAATTCTTTCTGTTCAGATGATTATCTTAATATTGAAATAGATTTATTTTCTTCACTAAAAGAAAACAAGGATTTATTACGATATGTCGATCCTCATCCTTTTGTTCCTTCAGTAAAAGAAGAACGAACCCAAAGATGTATGGAAGTTATTGAATTACAGGCTCAGGGATTAGCAAAAAGATTACGTCATATTAATTGTAAATCTGCTGTAATCGGTCTTTCTGGTGGGTTAGATTCAACACTGGCACTATTAATTACATGTCTTGCTTTTGATATTTGTAAAATAGAAAGAAAGGGAATTACTGCAATTACAATGCCTTGTTTTGGAACAACCGATAGAACTTATAACAATGCCTGTTCTCTTGCAAATGAATGTGGTGTTACCTTAAAAGAAGTTCCTATTGCAGATTCCGTAAATCAACATTTTAAAGATATTGGTCAAGATTCTTCAAAGCATGATGTTACTTATGAAAATTGTCAGGCAAGAGAAAGAACACAGGTTTTAATGGATTATGCAAATAAAACCAATGGAATTGTTATTGGAACAGGAGATCTTTCTGAATTAGCTTTAGGATGGTGTACCTATAACGGGGATCATATGTCTATGTATGGAGTTAATTCTTCTGTTCCAAAAACTCTTGTAAAATATCTTGTATCCTGGTTTGCTGAAGATTCAGAATATTCAAAAAATAAAAAATTATCAGAAGTTCTTCTAAATATTCTTGATACTCCAGTTTCTCCTGAATTATTGCCTCCAGAAGATGGAAAAATCAGTCAGATAACAGAAGATCTTGTGGGACCTTACGAACTTCATGATTTTTATTTATATTATTTATTAAGATTTGGTTTTTCTCCTTCAAAAATTCTTTATCTTGCCCAAAATTCTGGTCTTCCATATGATAGAGATTTTATGATTAAATGGCTTAAAACTTTTTACAGAAGATTTTTCTCTCAACAGTTTAAGCGTTCTTGTATGCCAGATGGTGCAAAAGTTGGTACCGTTAATCTATCTCCAAGAGGGGATTGGAGAATGCCAAGTGATGCTTCTGCTGCTATATGGCTGGAAGAATTGGAGAGTCTGTGTTAAGTTATCAGCACGCTTATCATGCAGGAAATCATGCAGATATTTTAAAACATTTTGTTTTATCATTTGTAATTAATTCTCTAAATTCAAAAGAAAAACCTTATACAGTTTACGATACTCATTCTGGCAGCGGATTATATGATTTACTGGATAATAGAAGTATAAAAACTGAGGAAGCTTCTTTGGGAATTTTAAAATTATTAAAAAAGAATGATTATCCTGAAGAATTAAAATCTTATATTAGTTTAATAACAGAATACACTTCAGAAAATAAATATCCTGGGTCTCCAGAAATTGAAAAAAGACTGATAAGAACTCAGGATAATCTGATTTTATCTGAATTACATCCAGTTGAATTTGAGAACTTAAGCAAAAATATTAAAAACGGACAGAATGCCTCAAATATTCAGCTACATAAAAGAAATGGATGGGAAATGATTAAAGCATTAACTCCTCCTTCTACAAAAAGAGGTTGTGTTTTAATTGATCCAAGTTATGAAGAAACAGAAGATTATTTAAATGCGTCAAAAACAATTAATCTTATTCATAAAAAATGGTCTAATGGAATTATTATGTTATGGTATCCATTGCTTCAGCATAGAAAAAATGAAATCAGTCAAATGATAAATTCTATTACTGAAGAGTCAAAAAAAATAAATCAAAATATTGAAATTGCTGATATTCAATTGAAAGTTTTTGAAGAAGATGCACACAAAGAAGTATCGCTTCAGGAAGTTTTATCTGATAAAGATAAAAAAAATCCGCCTCGTTTATACGGAAGCGGAATGTTGGTGATTAATTCCCCATGGAAATTACAGGAAATCTGTTCAAAAGTAATTCCATACGTTGAAAATATTTTACGTAATTAGAATAAACGATATTTAACTCTTTTTTTTAGAAAACATTGCAGATATTTTCTGGAAAAAATGTTTAATAGCAAGAAAGATTCTATAGAAGAAACCTGGATGTCTTAATTTTTCAAGACGTCTGTAACCTTCTAAAAGTTCTTCTTCAGTAAATTCCTTTCTCTGGTTATTTTCTTCAATTTCCATTTCAAGTTCATCTACTTCAGAAAGATTATCTACAATATTTGCATTAATATTTGTCCAGCCAATTGCCTTAGCCGCTTGTAATCTTCTTTCTCCTGCAATCAACTGATACTTACCGTTGATTGTAATAGGATTAAGCAGTCCATAAGTTCGGAGACTATCTTTTAAATCATCAAGATTACCCAAATCTTTTCTAACACGTCGCTTAATTTTAATGTCTTTAATTGGTACTAACATAACTCTCCTCCTTATAAACTTTACTTGTAAATATTATAAACTATTCAAGAAGGAAATTGAAATCATCTGATTCATCAGAATCTTCTGCAACTTCATTTTCACTTGAATTATTTGTTTCAATTGTTGGTTCAACATAATCATCATCAAGGAAGTCAAGATTTAATTCAAGACCTGAAACATCAAGATTTCCAATTACATTTACACCTGAAAGTGCAAGTTCATCCTGAAGGTGTGATGTACTGATAATTTCTGGAGTTTTATAACTGTGCATAGGACAGATTTCTGTTGGTTGTGTACCTGAAAGGAACCATTGTGTTGTTGTTTTTTCACAATCGTCACAGAGTAAATATCCTGAATCATAACATACAGTCATTGATGTAACACCTGATTTTGGTTTATGGAACTGTTTAACTGGTAAATCTCTATGAATTTCCTGGAAGAAATCACCCCATGCAAATCCTGCCAAAGCAGCACCTGTTGAACTCATACCAAGAGAAATACCTGGTGTATCAAATCCAAACCAGAAGGCTGCTGTATAATATGGTGTAAATCCAACTGTCCATGCATCACGCCATTCCTGAGTTGTACCAGTTTTACCTGCTGCAGGCATTCTGAATTCTTTTCCATTTTCATCTTTGAAAACAAGTTTTTTACGCTGATTTCCAAGTGTACCACCACCAGTAACAGTTTGTTCAAGCATTTTTGTCATAACAAAAGCATTCTGTGGTGAAATAATCTGTATTCCCGATCCCATTGATTCAAGTTCACTCTTAGCATCAAGTTCTGGATTAAGAATAACTTCTCCATTTCTATTTTCGATTGTTCTGATTGCAATTGGAGTAATTGCTTTACCTTCATTTTCAAATACAGCAAAAGCTCTACAAAGTTCAATTGGTCTAACAGAACAAACTCCAAGTGCAAGAGCATAGGCTTCAATAAAGCTTCTTTCTACAAGTTCTTCATCTGGTACACCAAGAAGTGCAGATGATCGGTTAATAGCTGCATCAAAACCAATACCATCAAGAACTTTAATTGATGGAATATTAAGAGATCTTGTTAAAGCAAACCATACTGTAACATCACCTTTCCAGTGACCAGCATAGTTTTCAGGAACATATTCTTCACCAGCAGCTGTATAGAATACCATTGGAGTATCTGAAATTAAAGTTGTTGGTGTAAATCTTCTGGAATCAATTGCGGCAGAGTAGTACAAAGGTTTAAAAGTTGAACCTGGCTGTAAATATGCCTGTGTAGCACGAATAAACTGGTTGCGGGCATCATATTTTCCACCACCAATCAAAGCATTAATAAAACCTGTACCACTTTCCATAGAAATCATAGTACCTTCAATTGTTGTCTGTGATTCTACTTTCTGTGCAGTTTCTTTTCCTTTTTTAGCAATTCCATTTTTAAGAAGGTCATTTGCTGTTATCAGCGAAACAACTTCAATTACTGGATTGATTTCATTTACATAAAGCAGTTTAGAGTTCATTTCTTCGCGAACCTGGCCAACTCTAAGATTTGGAATACCAACCATTAATGCCAGAAGTTCTGATAAAGGTGTGAAACGACGACAAGCATTTCTAATCTGATAACCGAATTCTGCTTTATAGTTACGATTTGCCTTGGCAATATATTCTTCCATTATTCCCTGGGCAATATTTTCGTGAGCAAGATTTAATGTTGTATTTACAGTAAATCCACTTGAATAAATATCATCTGAACCGTAAAGCATTGTGCCTAATTCACGACGAACGTATTCGCTGAACCATGGTGCTTTATCATCTCTTAACAAGTATGCAGATGCTGAAGTTCGTGAAAAGTCAAAATTGTCCCAGAATTCTTCATAAGATGCATCTGCCTCAGCCTGTGTAATATATCCTGCATCGACCATGTTTGCCAGAACATCCTGCTGACGGTCCATTGCTCTGTTTGGATGTTCAAATGGATTGTACCAGGCTGGGTTAGAAAGCTGTACAACAAGAAGACTTGCTTCTGCAGGTGAAATTTCTGTTGCGTCATGGCCAAAGTAATATTTTGAAGCAGCATTTACACCGTATGTACCACCACCAAAGTAGATTTTGTTTAAATAAATTTCAAGAATTTCATTTTTTGAATAACGGCGTTCCATCTGCAAGGCCCACCATAATTCTTTAAGTTTTCGGCTGATTGACATTTCTGTACGGTCACAATAAAGAGTTCCGGCAATCTGCTGAGTAAGAGTTGAACCACCACCTAAAGAGTTACCTGTTAATTTACCTGCAAAAGCACGGAATATAGCTTTAAAACTTAAACCACTGTGAGAAAAGAAGATTCTGTCTTCACGGGTAATTAAAGCATCTACTACGTGCTGTGGAAGTTTCTGGAAAGAAATGATTTCTCTCTTTTCATCATTAGAGAATTCTGTAATTAATTCTCCGTTAATATCTAAAAGCTTTGTCGGTAAAGCTGTGTTAAATTCTGTAAAATGTTCCTCATTTTTAATATTCTGGGTAGCTGCTAACATTGAACCTAAGCCTGTTCCAAGAAGTCCAGAGAAAATAAAAAGGATTAATAAATATACTATTCCACGAATTTTAAAATTTTTCATAAATTATATTATATAGAAAAATCTTTACTAACTCAATAAGAATTTAATAAAAGGAATTTGGCAAAAAAAAAGGCACGGATAACCGTGCCATGCCCATCAGGCATTCGGGTACATGGGTGGGAGGGGAAAATGTACCCGATATATTATATATCGTCGTAACCTTTTAAAATCTTTAATGTTTTTTTAAATTTTAAGGGCTTTCTCAGGATCTTGAGGAACGCCTCCCTGTCTTATTTCAAAATGAAGATGAGGTCCTGTTGCCATTCCGGTTGCTCCAACATAACCAATTATCTGACCTTTTTTTACACTATCATTCAAATTTACAGCAACTTTTGACATATGAGCATATACGCTGGTCATTTTTCCTTTATCATGAGAAAGAATTACATAATTTCCAAAAGTTTTATTATTAAGCTGCTTTAAGGAAACTGTTCCATCTTTTATTGCGTAAATAGGTGTTCCTGTAGGTGCTGCCAGATCAACTCCATTGTGATTTCTCCATTCTCCCGAAAAAGGATTTTTTCTTCTGCCGAATGAAGAGGAAACCCAGAAAGAACTTCTGTCTAATGGAAGCTGCAAACCAGCATCAAGAAAATAAGCACGTTCTGTTGGTGTAAGTTTTTTATTTATTAAAAAATAATATTCGCCGTCCTTGAATTGATAGCAGATTGTTCCTTCTGGAATTGGTTCATTTAAGTAATGTTCTCTAAGTAAAATTTCAAGAGAAGAAGATGCATTTTCTTTTTTTATAAATAAACCTGGTGCTGTTGGAAGTAAAAGTTCTTTCCCTTCAAGAGAATCTGTCTGATTATCAAGTTTGTTCAAAGTTGCAATTGTTTCATATCTGATATTACATCTTGCTGCCAGCGAAAGAAGATTGATTTTTTCTTCAACAGTATATTTAAAGAAAATCATTTCAGGTTGTTTTTGCTGTGCAATTGCTTTGTAATTATCAGAAACAATATAAGAATATTCTTTAAAAACCGGATCTTTAGGTTTAATTGTCGTTAAAACCGGTAGTCTGTCTTCTGAAACAACAACTACAGGTGGCTGTTCCTGAGCAGTAATTTTTCCTGCAAATAAAATTGAAAATATTACCAGTGAAATAAATTTATTTTTCTTCATTAATTTTTTTCCATATAAAATGTGATGCAACTATTAATGCTATCGTAATAAATAAAACAATTAAAGCTGCTAAACGTTTCTCTGATATTACAAAAAATATTAATAAAATCAGACCGCCTGCAATTATCATAAAGTTGATGATAAATTTTATTATTGATTTAAGACTTTGTTTTTTTACAGTTTTAAAAATAATCCATCCAATATATAAAGTTAAAATACTTAAGGAAATGATTGTATATGCTGATTTAAACGAAATTGAGATTTTCCATAAAGGCCATACAAGTAAACAGGATAAAGCAAAACAGGAAATTAAAATGATAACTACTAAAAGAAGGTTTGAAAAAAATGAATTTTCTTTGTTTTTCATAAACTGAATTATAAACTAATTTTAGAGAAAAGAAAAAGGCTTCCGAGTAATTCAGAAGCCTTCTCATAATTTCAATAAGTGAAATTATTCTTCTACGATTGCAGATGTTGGACAAGATGCAGCACATGAACCGCAGCTGATACATTTGTCAGCATCGATTTTGCGAGCGCCGTCTACTTCTGAAATAGCTTCTACAGGACAATCGCCTTCGCATGCTCCACAGTTTACACATTCATCAGTGATTTTAAATGCCATAGTGAACTCCTATAAATACAAATAAATGTAAGTTAATATTACAGTATTGATATATTTTTTGCAAATAAAATAGATAAAAGCTTATTTTTTCAAAAAATTGAAAAAAATCCAAAGTAATATATAATGATTTTTATGACTAGAAATGAAATAGGATCTTTAATTGATCATACAATTTTATCTCCTGACGCAGGAGAATCGGATGTTTTAAGAATTTGTGATGAAGCAATAAAATATCAGTTTGCTTCTGTCTGTGTTAATTCTGTAAATGTTTCCCTTGTTTCTGAAAAATTGAAGGGAAGTGGTGTAAAAACCTGTACAGTTGTTGGATTTCCTTTAGGAGCAATGTCTACAAAATCAAAATCAGAAGAAACAAGAATAGCAGTAGATGATGGCGCTGAAGAAATTGATATGGTAATTAATATTGGTGCTGCAAAAGACGGAAAATATACAATCGTTGAAAATGATATTAAAGAAGTAGTAAAAGCTGCAAAGGAAGAAGGCAACAAACTTAATAAAACTGTTCTTGTAAAAGTTATTCTTGAAACCTGTCTTTTAACTGATGATGCAATTGTAAACTGCTGTATCTGTTCAAAAAATGCAGGAGCGGATTTTGTTAAAACTTCCACAGGATTTGCAACTCCAAAAGATAAAGATGGAAATCTTTTACCAAACGGTGCAACAGTTCATCATGTAGAATTAATGAGAAAAACGGTTGGCAGTGAAATGGGAGTAAAAGCTTCTGGTGGAATAAGAAGTGCTGAAACTGCTATTGCTATGATAAATGCTGGTGCAAACAGGATTGGAACTTCCAGCGGTGTAAAAATTGTTGAATCTTTTTAATATAAAAGATTGTTAAATAAAAAAAGCTGATTACATTTTGTTTTGTAATCAGCTTTTTTTTGCTAAAACAGAATTAGTTCATTTCAGCCTTTTTAATTTCTTTAACAGTTAATCTGTATTTTTTATCTGTAACTGTAATTGTTCTTGTTTCTCCAACTTTCATGTCAAGGATTCCGTTTCCAAGTGGTGAAAGGTAAGAAATAACTTTGTTATCAGGATCTGATTCCCAAGGTCCAAGAATTGTATATGTAACAGTTTCTTTTGTATCTTCGTCCAAAAGTGTAGCAACTGTACCGAAAGAAATCATTGCAGTAGTTGATGTAGAAGGATCGAATACTGTAGCACGGTTTAATTCGTTCTGGAGCTGTTTTAACTGGAGGTTTAAAGCATGCTGTTTTTCTTTTGCAGATTTGTATTCCTGGTTTTCTTTCAAGTCACCTTTTTCACGTGCTTCTGAAATATCTTTTGCATTTTCAGGAATTTCAACATTCTGAAGTCTTTCAAGTTCTGCTTTCTTTTCAATAAGTTTTTTATTTGTAACAAGCATTCCTTTTGGTTTAGTAGATTTTTCTTCGCTGGCAACTGTACGGAATACAAAGTCAGGATATTTATCAAGAATTTTGCTTCTTAACTGAGCTTTGTAGTCAAGAATATTATCTTCAGTTCCATCAAGAATAGTTTCGTTAAGATCATCAAGTGGTGTGTAAAGTTTTGTAACTCTTTCTTTAGAACCATCGTCTGCGAAAATATAATTGTACAGATATTCATCGTTGAAAAGTAAATCAAAGATTGTTTTCTGGATTTTCTTGTTATCTGTTGAATTTACGTGATTATCAATTTCTTTCTGTGTAAGTTCAAGAATCTTGATAAGAGTAATCAACTGTTTTTCAAAAGAAATTCCTGCTGTTTTATACCATTCTTCGTTCTGACAGTTTTTGAAGAAGTAAATAACTGTATCGCGATATGCTTTGCAATCATCATAACTTGTTCTTACAAGCTGCTGAACATCTGCAGTATAACCGCCGGAAATTAAATCTGTAAGAAGTGCTGAACCTAATACAGTAGGGAAGAGTGAAATATATTCATTGTTCCAGTCTGGTAACATTTTAATACATTCAAGGAAATCTTTTCTCAATGATGTATTTTTTGTGTCTTTTAACAATGTATAAACAGTTTTTGGATCTGGATCATGAAGTCTTCCGTAAATTTCAGCAAATGTTACATTTGAAGGATTTTCAAACTGATTTGCATAAGCTGCTGTAACTGCTCTTACTACTAAATAAGATGCAACTACCTGTTCATCAACTTTATTTACAGCCTTAAGATAATTTGCAAAGTAAGAATACATTTCTTCAAACAATTCGTTATTTTTGTCTGTAAGATCGTTGTTAAGATACTTCATGAAAATATCAACTCTGTTAAAGAACTGTTTCTGAGCTTTAAATTCAGTAACAAGTTTTTCTTCAGTAGTAATTTCATTTTCACGAACAGTGTATGTATTTACTTCATCTGTAACAGGTGCGAATGTTGGATCATTTTCAAGAATTTTCTTTGCAGAAGTATTCCAAGATGTCCATTCACTCTGAGAAAGAATAGAAGGTACTAATTCAGCCTTGATTCTCTTAATGTCACATTTGTTATCATAACTCTTGATAATGATTTTAAGAGTTTCTTCTCTGTTTTCTTTTACGTATTTAGTTAATTCTTCTTTTGTTTTAGTAGCTTTTAAAACCCAGATGTGATTTTTTGGAAGAGGTTTAAGAGCTGTAACTGCCATTTTTAATGACATTTCACGTTTTCCGTTTACTCTACCAAAGTTGATTGTAAGTGTATCTTTTTCAAGTTTAATAATACGTCCTACAGCCCAGCTTGAGTGGAATACGTATGAACCTTTGTCGAAAGCAATATGTTTTTCAAAGTCATTGATTGCTTCAAATACGTTTCTGTAATTTGCAGTAAGGTTTGATGATTTGATGTATTCTTCAAGATGACTGTGAGAAGCATATTTACCTCTGTAACAGTCTGTGATTTCTTTTCTTGCCCAGATATCTTTTGGTTCAACTTCAAGATTCTGTTTCAAAATATCAATTGCAACATCCCATTTCTGATTGTCTTTATACCATGTATAAAGTTCCTGCATTAATGTTGTAGTTTTATATTCACCAAAAGTTTTGGAAATTTTTCTGCAGAGAGAATTGAAGAAGTCAATCTGTTCTGGAATTTCCTGTACTAATTTTGTCCAGGCATCTTTTGTAGCATTGTAATTTCCGATTTTGATGTATCTGAGGATTGTTTTCTTAAAATATTCAATTGCTGTTTCCTTGTCACCAATTGCTTCATAGTGTTCAGCAAGTGTTTTAGCAAGATCAGCTTCGTCTAAGTCAATACGAACGATTTTTGCATATAATTCCCAGTATTTTTCGTTGTTTTCTGCAAGATAGCTGTTTGCAAGAGTTCTTAATGCAAATTTGTTGTTCTGGTCATCTGCGAGAATTGTATCGCAAAGGTAGTGAACAATTGCTTCTTTGTGGTTTTTCTGGAAAATATCAACAAGAGTTTCCAGGTTGGAGTTATCAATACCGTTTTTCTGGAGATTAAAAATACCAGCAAGGTAAAGTGCAATGATACTGTCTTTTGAATGAGACAAATGTTCTTCACAAATTTCCTGAATTTCATCAGCGCAATTTTCTGCGTGTGCCTTTTCAACAATGTCTGTCAATTCTTTAAGGTCATTCTGTGTATAACCGCTGATTGTTGCTCTTGTCCAAGTTTCTTCTTTGAGCATGTCCTGAACTGACTGAACTAAATTTTCTGACATAATAACTCCTATGATTTAATTTTCTTTATTCCACAAATAATCCGGATTTACTTTATATATTCCTCGTAAATTCCCTGATCCCATAAACACATTTTATTTTTTAACTCATTGATTGCTTTCATATTTTCTTCCTGATGAAGATTATAGAAATCAATCAGTCTTAAGGCGTAATTAAACAGTCGAGGGATTAGAATTTTTTTGTTACACGATGGATCTTTAAATTCATTTTCCATAGCGTAAAAATCAATCTTAATTTTACTCAAATCGTTTGATTCAATGTCTCTTGTGATATTGAAAACTCTGTAAATACTTCCAAATACAGGAATCCAATAAAGCAGTTCGCGACCTGAATAGCCTTTTTCCCGGGTTTTCTTTATAAGATTTTTAATTAATTCTGAATCAAGAAATGTGATATCAATTGATTCCGGGTCAATAAAAAATGCTTCTCTAAATAAAACCTTTGATTTTCGTTCTTCTCCACACAAAGCATAACAGTCTGCTAATTCAGCAATTATTGATGCTGCATTTATTTTATTTCGCTGACAAATATCATTTGCTTCTACAAGACATACTCTGGCATTGTTGTAATTACCGATTTCTTTGTAGCAAATTCCTGCACCACGATAGATTTCTATTTTTTTAACGAAATCACGTTCATCAAGAAGTTGTGTGTAAAGCTGAAGGGCTGACGAGAAAAATCCAATCTGCATTGCAGTTAATGCCGGAATGTAAACAGGTGTTTTTACTCGCTGTAAAAAACTCTGGAAAATTTTCCATTCAGGAAGAATTCTTTGACTTCGTTCAAAAGGATCTTGAATTGTTCTAAGTCTTTTTGTTATGTCGATCCAGAAAGTGCAGCAACGGTTTGTAAAAGTAAGTTCTTTTGAATCTAAATCCTGTTCATACAGGGAAGATACCATCTCTTGAGCCCGGAAAGGATTTCCTTCTTCAAGAAGTTTGAGAACCTCTTTTATGCCAGTTTCTGTTTTAGTTTTCATAGCCTTATTTTTACTATATAAAACTTTGTTATTTTAATCAATCCAAAATATATAAAATTTAGTTATAAAGGGGGTAAAGTTTATATACTGAAACTAATAATCTGTCAAGAGAAATTTAAATAAAATTTTATTTTGAGGATTTTTAACATTGTTTCTACTATATTAATTGAATTATTAAAGTAAATCGTTTATTATGTAAGATACAATGAAATTTCCAGTATTAGCACCGTCTTTACTTTCTGCAGATTTTTCTAATCTTGCAGAAGCATTAAGACTTATCGAAGAAAATAACGGTTCTGTCGTACATATTGACGTTATGGATGGTCAATTTGTTCCAGAAATTACTTATGGACAGCCTGTTGTAAGGTCAATCAGAAAATGTACAAAGCTTCCTTTTGATGTTCATCTTATGGTTGAAAATCCTGAAAATCAGATAAATGCATTTGCAGATGCAGGAGCTGATTGGATTACTTTTCATATTGAAGCAACTGCTCATGCACACAGATTGATTCAAATGATTCATGAAAAGGGTAAGAAAGCCGGAATTGCAATATGTCCTGCTACACCAGTTTCTGCTTTAAGTGAAATTCTTCAATGTGTAGATCTGGTTCTTGTAATGTCTGTAAATCCAGGTTGGGGTGGTCAGGTACTTATTCCATCTTGTGTAAAGAAAATTGAAGAATTAAAGAAAATTAAAAATGAAAATGGCTATAACTATATGATTTCAGTTGATGGTGGTGTTAATCCAAAAACTGTTGCTTCAGTGGTTGATGCAGGTGCTGATGTAGTTGTATCAGGTTCATCATTCTTTAATGGTTCATTAAACTGGAATTATTAAGTCTACATTTTGCAGGAGTGCTCATGAACATTCTGAATAAGCTTAAAAAAATTTTTATTATTGCCATTGTTTCTCTTTCTGCTGAAGTTTTTGCTTCTGAAGGTGGAATTCTTTCTTTTGCAGAGGGGTGTGGTGCTTATTCAAAAGGAGACTGGAATTCTGCTGTTTTCTTGCTGAGAAAAGCTGTAACTTATCCGGAAAATGAAAATCCTGATGTTTATTATATGCTCATTACTGCTGAAGTTAATTCAGATGATTGTTCTTCCGCTTTAGCTGATTGTGATTTTTTTCTGAATAATTTCAACGATTCTCTTTATACCGAAAGAATCAGATACTTAAAGGGTAAACTTTTATATAAACTTGGTGATTATGAAAATGCAGTGGTTGCATTAAGTGATTTTTGTCATCAGAATCCAAGTCATGAATTGTATCCTTCTGCTTTGTATTATATTGCTGAATCACTTTTTGCTGATTATAAGTATGATGAAGCAGCTCCAATATATGAAACAATTGTCACAAAATATCCGGAAAATGATAAAGTTCCTGCTTCTCAGTTTAGAATTGAAAGTATTGCTCAGCATGCACGAGAAGAAAAACTTTTATATCTTTTAAAACAGACTGGTGAAGAATATCTTGCTGCTAAAGAAGATTATGAACGCCAGTTAAAATATTTTAATGCTGATGATGTTTCTGCAACTAAAGAACAACTGGAAGGTTCTCTTGCCAGTCTGGAAGAAAGTGAACAGAAAAATCTTGAACTTCAGGAACAGATTGCTGATTTAGAAAAACAGCTGGAAAATCTACAGATTTCTCTTGAAAATCGTGAAAATGAATATATTCAGGAAAAAGAGCGTCTGAATGCTGAACATGAAGCAGAAAAGGAAAAACAGGCATCAGATTCTAATGAAGAAACTCAACGGCTTATTGCAGAATTTCAGGCAGAAAAAGATAAATTAAATCTTGAATTACAGAATGAACGTGAAAAAAATGCAGAAATGCTGGCTTTGGAAAAAGAAAGAAATGAAAATGCATTGGCTGCAGAACGTGAAAAAAATGAAGCAGAACTGGAAGCTGAACGAAAGAAAAGTGAATCTGATTTAGCAAACGAAAGATTACGTATTGAAGAAGAACTGGCTGCTGAAAAAAAGAAGCTGGAAGATCAGTATTTAGATGAACTGCAGAAACTTGAAGATCAGCTTGCTGAGGAACGGGCAAAATATGAGGCTATTCTTGCAGAAGAAATGAAAAAACTTGAAGCCGAAAGAGCTAAATACGAAGAAGAAATTGCTGCTCAAAAGGCTTTGCTTGATTCTGAAATGCAGGAAAAAGAAATAGAATTATTACGTCAGTTAGAACAGGAACGAAAGGAAAGAGAAGCTCTGGAGCAGAAGAAAATTGAAGATGAAGCTGCTTTACGTGCTCTTCTGGAATCAGAAAAGTTAAAAAATGAAAATCTTGCAACAGAACAGCAACAGAGAGAAGAAGAATTAAAAGCTGAACAGTTGAAGCGGGAAGAAGAAATAAAAGCAGAACGGGAAAGGAGAGAAGCTGAGTTGAAAGCCCAGCAGTTACAGAGAGAAGAAGCTTTGAAAGCAGAACTGGAAGCTGAAAAAAATAAACGTGAAGAAGAGATTGAAGCTCAACGTAAAGAAATTGAAAAAGAAAATGACCGTCTTTCAAAAGAAATTGAAGAAAAACGTGCCTTAATCGAGAAAGAATTACAGCGTCGAAAAGAAGCTGAAATTGAAACATTAAAACAGATGAAAGAAAAAGCCCAACTTATTCAGGATATGCTTGATTCTGGAAAATAGGGAAATACAAATATATTAGCTGAGAGGATTTTATGAAAAAGGTAATTAAAGTTTTATCGTTATTGTTAGTTACTGTATTTCTTACAGGAACAATTTTATCCTGCAAATCATCAAATGTTGCTGCTGATGGAACAGAATTAAGTTCAAAAGAGGCTGAAAAAGTTTTAAAGGCTCAAAAAGAAGAAGATGCTAAAGCTGCAAAAGAAGCAAAGGAAGAAGCAAAACGAGCCGCTGAAGCTGCAAAAGAAGCTGCAAGAAATCAGTCTGCAGAAGAAAAGGCTGCCTTGAAAGCTGCTGAAAAAGCAAGAAAAGAGGAAGAAAAAATTCAGGCTGCGGAAGCAAAAAAACGTGCTGAAGAAGAAAAAAGAAATTTTGCAGGATTTGGCGATACTGCAGAACTGGATGAATTTGAAGAAATTTTTGGAATTGTAAAATTTTATGTAAATCCAAAACGAGGAACTTTCAATATTGCAATTATTGATGAAGATGGAAAAACTCGTCCGGTTTTGTCAAATTTAAACGAATATAATTCAACCTCATTCTACTTAAGAAAAGATTCCAGAATCATTAAATTGAATCAGGATTTAGGTATTCGAAGAGCTGCAAGAAAAACAAAAAATGGTATTCAGATTGCATACCAGCTGGATAATTTAGCTTTTGTCCTTCTTGATTTTGAATGTTTTAATTCAGTCCAAGATGGAGTTGTAGATTCAATAAAAGTAACCTCAACTGTAAAAAGTTTATATAAGTCAAAAGCTGATTTTGATTTAAAAGTTGTAATGGATACAGTTCTTGGAGAGACTAATAAAGTTCATTTTTATAAATATGATGGTTCTTCTATCAAAAATGAAATCGAAATTCACGAAATGAAAGAATTACCATGGTTCGTTTCAAAGAATTCTACAGGTGCACTTCAGTTCCTGTTTACTGGTTTTGATACAACTCCTATTAAAGAAGTTTCAATTGCCAGTTTCTCTACTTTGGAAACAAAATTCTGGGAACCTGATTTAAAATCATATAGAAGTTTTGATACAATTCAGTCTTATAATAATTCCGGTGTAGCTGCGATCTGGCAGAAACATAGAATTAATACAAATGAATCTTTCTCAGAAGTATTCTATCTTTCTCTTTCAACAAGTGATAAAAATCCTACTGGTGATGTTTATATTGATGCAAACAGTAAAGAAAAACTTGTTCGTGAAGAAGCTGAGAAAGCTGAACAGGAAGTAATTGCTGCAATAAAACCTGTAACTCCAGAAAAACCTGAAGAAACAGAAGCAAAACCTCAGGAACCTGTTACTACAGAACCTGGAAAAATGCAGTCAAGAGAAACAAGTATTGGTAAAGGTATAAAGAATCATACAAAAACATCAAGACTTAAGAGTGGTGTAACAACTGTTCCTGGTAAAAAGCCTGTCGTTGTTGTTGATAATGGTTCTGAAACCGTTACTATTGAAGTTACTCCAGAAAAATTATCTCAAGAATATATTCAGAAATTGCTTGATAGAATTTCAGAAATTGAAAAATCAGGTCATCAGGTTAATCGTGAAGAATTAATCAAATTAAATGCTGAACTCGACGCAATTCTTGAATATTTACGGAAATAAAAAATGAGTCAAGATGTATTAACAGTTGCATGGAAGTACATGTGTCTTAGAGATTTCTCTACAGCCATTAAACTTCTGGAAAGTAAGTACGAAACTTATGAAAATAATTTTGAATATTATTTATTATTAGGAACCGCCTGTCTTTATGCTGGAGATACAGGTTCTGCTATTTCTAATTATCAGTATGCCAGACAAATCAAGATGACCGATTCTCGTCTATTGTTAGGTCAGGCTGCGATTTATTTAAAACGTGGAGATACTGATCGTGCTTTACAGTATTACATGGAAATAAAAGAAAATGATCCTCAGAATACAATTGCCTTAGATGCTATTGAATTTATAAGAACCCGTGGTGATTATGACACAATCTGCAGATGGGTTGATACTGGTAGAATTAAACAGTTTTATCCTCCTTTGGGAAAAAATCCTAAGAGAGTTATTAAAAATGTAATCATAATTTCAGTATTATCAATAGCATTGATAGTTGCAGCTGTATTTACAATTCGTGCCATTCCTCCAACCAAACATTATTGGGAAGGGGACAGAATGGATTTGAAGGCATTTGTATTAAATTCTACAGAATCCAGAAAACCTCAGGAACAGGATTTAGGAAATCAGTCATTCAGATATTTAATTTCTGAAAAAGAGATTAAAAACTGTTATGAAAGTATTCTTAGATATTTCCAGGAAAGAAGAGATAATGCTGCTCAAGTTGAAATAAATAGAATTTTAAATTCAAATGCTTCATTGTCAATTAAAGAAAAAGCTCAGACAATTATGAGTTATCTTGAAATTCCAACATTTGATTCAATTCAGGATGTACCAACTTATGCACAAGTCGAAAAAGATTCCAATTTATATCTTGATTGCTGGGTTATGTGGAGTGGAAAAATTTCAGATGCAAAAGTAAATGAAGATGGTTCTTATTCCTGCAATCTTTTGATTGGTTATGAAACTGGTGAAAAGCTTGAAGGTGTTGTTACTGTCAGATTCAGCAGGGATCCTAATATTGCAACTGACGTTCCTGTAAAAATTCTTGGAAAACTACTCCTTGATAATGATAAAGTGTATATTAAGGGAAGAGCTGTTTATCAAAGCGTAAAAAATGGAATGCTCTAAAAAAAATAAAAAAAATTAAAAATTTTATTGCATTTGTGTATTTTTTAATTAAGTTAAAGCCATATTAATAGTAGGGAGGAAGGTGGCTAATCATGTTAAATACTAATTCAAATTCAATGGATGTTTCCGAAAAGATGAAGGCTTTGGAGGCTGCTAGACTTCAGATTGAAAAACAGTTTGGTCAAGGTGCTATTATGAAGCTTGGAGACAAAGCTGATGCAGCTGGAGTTGAAGTTATACCTTCAGGATCGATTTTGTTAGACGAAGCTCTTGGTATCGGGGGATATCCAAAAGGGCGTGTAATTGAAATGTATGGCCCAGAATCATCTGGAAAGACAACTTTGGCATTACATGCAATTGCAGAAGCTCAGAAAGCTGGTGGAGTTGCAGCCTTTGTTGATGCAGAACACGCTTTGGATCCTAATTACGCAAAAAATTTAGGTGTTAATATCGATGAATTGTGGGTTTCTCAGCCAGATACTGGAGAACAGGCTCTCGAAATTACTGAAAATCTTGTAAGAAGTGGTGGAGTTGATATCGTTGTTGTTGACTCTGTAGCAGCTCTTACACCACAGAAAGAAATTGAAGGTGAAATGGGTGATGCTGTTATGGGTATGCAGGCTCGTTTAATGAGTCAGGCATTGAGAAAATTAACTGCAGTTATTGGTAAATCAAATTGTATTGTAATCTTCATTAACCAGATTCGTATGAAGATTGGAGTAATGTTTGGTAATCCTGAAACAACAACTGGTGGACAAGCTTTAAAATTTTATTCTTCTTTACGATTGGAAATTCGAAGAATTGAAACAATCGATGGTAAAGGAGATGAAGAAGCTTTAGGAAACCGTGTTAGAGTTAAAGTTGTAAAAAACAAAGTTGCGCCTCCATTTAGAAAGTGTGAAATTGATATTTACTTTGGAAAAGGTATTTCATGGTCAGCTTCCCTTCTTGATTCTGCTGTAAAGCATGGAATTATTGATAAACGCGGTGCCTGGTATACAATGGGTGAAACAAAAATTGGTCAGGGTAAAGAAAATGCAGTTCAGTTTATTGAACAGAATCCTGAAATTGCAAAAGAAGTTGAAATTAAAATTCGCGAACTTGTTTTTCCTGGTCAGGTGAAAAAAGAAGAACCAGCTAAGAAAACAAAAAAATCAGCAAAAAATGATGGAGATGCTGTAATTGGAATTACTGAAGAAGGTAAAAAAGCAGCTGATTCAGAACCAATTACAGATGGACTTTTCTAAAATTGAAACTTGTTGTATTAGGTTTAGGTTCTAATAAATCATTTAATGGTATGTCTTCCCTTGAGATATTAGGGAAGGCTTGTCATGAAATTAAAGAACTTCTGCAGAAAACTGTTTTTTCATCTGTTTATAAAACAAAAGCTATGTATGTGACTGATCAAAATGATTTTTATAACATGACACTTTTGGGGTATGTTTCAGATGAAAAAAGTCCTTTTGAATTATTGAAAGACATAAATAAGATAGAAGCTAAATATGGCCGGAATCGAGAAAATGAAATACGATTTGGGCCTAGGTCTTTAGATATTGATATTGAGTCTTTTGGTGATGATGAAATTAATACAAAAAATCTTATTATTCCACATCCAAGATTGAAAGAACGTGCATTTGTTTTGATTCCTGCACTAGAGATTTTTACTAAAATTGCCGATAAAGAAAAGAGAGATATTTTAAATAAATATCTATTAAATTTGTCAGAGTCTGAAAAAACTTTGGAAATTGTTGCATCGGCAGATGAAATTCTAAATCTTTAGTGGTGGAAACTGTAATGGACGAAAAATCTGAAAATACTACTGTTGCTGTAAAAGAAAAACATGCATATAAAGCAGGTGAATTTGAAGGACCTTTGGATTTGCTTTGGACTTTAATTCGCGACAGTAAAATAAACATATATGATATTCCAATTGCTCAGATTACAGAACAGTATCTTGAATATTTAGATTATGTTGTTCAAACAGATTTAGGTGATTTGTCTGAATTTTATAGATGGGCAGCAAAATTGATATATATAAAAAGTCGAATGCTTCTTCCTGTTGAATTTTCTTATGACGATGATGATGAAGAAGATCCTCGACAGGAATTGGTTGATCGATTAATTGAATATCAAAAATTCAAGAAGCTTTCAAATTTGATGGAAGAACAGGAAGATGATTCTGAGTGGAATTATGAACGAAAAAAAATTCAGCGTGTACTTCCTTTTGATGAATCTGAAAACGTTTGGGAAGAAGTTGATACCTGGGATGTTCTTCAGCAAATGCAGTCAATCTTTAAGAATATGATGAGTAAATATTCAAATGCAAAAATTTTGAATATGTATGAAGAAATTTCTGTAAATGAAAAAATTACATTAATGAATGAATTACTTGAAACAAAAAAAGAATGTATGTTTTCGGAATTACTAACTCGACCTGGCAATGAAATGGATTTAATTTGTGCATTTATGGCAATTCTTGAAGCTGTAAAGTTTAAATTAATTACAATTTTTCAAAGCAGATTATTTGGTGATATTAAATTATGTGCTAGAAATGAAAATGATAGTTATATTCCTAGAGAAGAAGATTTAACTACAAATTAAAGGATGTAATAAATGGAATTAAAGAAAGAAACTGCCCTTGTTGAAACAGTTTTATTTTTAGAGAGTGAACCTTTGTCTGTAAAAATTATTTCAAACAAAGCTCAATTATCTGAAGAAGTTGTTGAAGAATGTATTGAAAATCTTAAAGAAAAATATAGTGATGAAGCAAGTGGTATTGAACTTGTTATGATTACTGGTGGATGGTGTTTAGCTCCGAAAAAAGAATTTTGGAATAACTTAAAAGAATTGTACGGTTCAAAACGAGAAGGACGTCTTTCAAAGTCTGCAATGGAAACTTTAGCTATTATTGCTTATTCTCAACCAATTACACGCTCAGAAATAGAAGATATTCGTGGTGTAAGCGTTGATAATATGATAAAGATTTTAATAGAAAGAAATTTGATAAAGGAAGTTGGAAAAAAAGAAGCACCTGGAAGACCAACTTTATTTGGAACAACAAAAGAATTCTTGAAAATTTTCAGATTAAACAGTATTTCTGAATTGCCAAAACTTGATGAAGATGAACAGGAGAGATTCGAACTTGCAAGATAGTAATAGAACTTCTGAAAAAGAAACTCTTCGATTACAGGTTTTTTTGGCTCATTGTGGTGTTGCCAGTCGAAGAGCTTCCGAAAAGATTATTCAAGATGGAAGAGTTTGTGTTAATGGAAATGTTGTTACAGAATTAGGAACTAAAGTATCCTCTAAAGATGAAGTAACCGTTGATGGAAATCCTGTTAAACTGGAAGAAATAAAACGGTATGTAATTTTAAATAAACCTGCTGGTTATGTATGCTCTTTATCTGATGAAAAAGGTAGAAATGTTGCATCTGATCTGTTAAAAGATAAATATTCTGAACGACTGTATAATGTTGGTCGCCTTGATATGTATAGTAAAGGAATGATTCTTTTTACTAATGATGGAGATTTTGCTGCTAAATTATCCCATCCTTCAAGGCAAGTTGAGAAAGAATATATAGTAGAAACTAGTCAGGATATTCCTCTTGATTTTCCGGAGAAGTTTAAAAAAGGAATTCGTGTTGATGAAACTTTTTATAAATGCAAGGATTGTCGTATTTTAAAAACAAGAAAATTGAAAATTGTTCTTATCGAGGGAAAAAATCGAGAAATTCGAACTGTACTGGAAAGTTTAAAAATCGGTACAAAATCTTTAGTTAGAGTAAGAATCGGAAATGTGAATCTTGATGATTTAAAACCTGGTGATTCCAGAGATTTATCTTTGGAAGAGGTAAAAGGTTTATTAAATATTTGTAATAAATAGAAGAGGAATTGAATGATAGTTGCGATTGATGGTCCTGCAGGAACAGGAAAAAGTACTATAGCATCCATTTTAGCTGAGAAGTTAAATATTGTTTTTTTAAATAGCGGTGGATTTTACCGAACCTTAACACTTGCTATTATTGAAAATAATATTGATTATTCTGATGAAAATCTAACTATAGAGTTCTGCAAAAAGCAAAAAATTGAATATACAAAAGAAAGTCATTTTATATTAAATGGAGTCGATGTTACCAGTCATCTTCACGATGATATTGTTAGTAATAATGCTGCTCAAGTCAGTGCAATTGTTCCTATTAGACATCTTGTAAATGATTTAATGAGAGAAATTACAAAATCATTAAGTATCGTTTGTGAAGGCCGTGATATGACAACTGTTGTTTTTCCAATGGCTGAATATAAATTTTATCTTGATGCTTCTGTTGAGGTTAGGGCAAACAGACGTTTTGCACAAGGTGTCAGTGATATGACTTTTGAAGAAATTCGTGATTCTATTGCAAAAAGAGATGAAATAGATAGAAATAAGAAGGAAGGTTCTTTACGTGTAGCGGATGATGCTATGTATATAGATACTTCTAACTTGACGATAGAACAGGTTTGTGGCATAATATTAAATAAAATTCAAAATAAAGGGTTTACAATGGAAGAAATGGAAGTGGAAAAGGAAACATCTCAGAACTCCAAGAGTGATTTCCAGACACAATTAGAGGAGTCTCTGAAAACATTCAGTGCACCAGAAACAGGTAATTTGGTTGAAGGAATCGTAGTTCAGGTAACAAATGACTATGTTTATGTTGACATTGGTGACAAATCAGAGGGTTTAATCCCTGTAGAGGAGTTCGCAGAAGATCTGCCAAAAGAAGGGGAAAAAGTTCAGGCTTTATTAGTAGGACATAATTCAAGTGGTCCTGTTCTTTCTAAAAAGAAAGCTGATTCAAAGCGTTATTTAAAAGAAATTCAGCAGGCTTATAAAGATAAGACTCCTGTTGATGGTAAAATTGCTAAAGTTGTTAAGAGCGGATACGAAGTTGATCTTGGTATTGATCGTATGGCATTCTTACCAATTAGCCAGGCTGACGCAGAAAAAGTTGAAAAACCTGAATCATTAATCGGTACTAAATCAAAATTCTATATTGAAAGACTTTACTCAGATACAAAACTTAATCCTGTAGTAAATCGTCGTCGTTATCTTGAAGAATCAATCAATGAAAAACGTGATGCATTCTTTGCTAATACAGCAATGGGTGACACTGTAAAAGGTACTGTAAAAAGCTTTACAAGTTTCGGTGCTTTCATTGATCTTGGTGGTTTTGATGGACTTCTTCATATTAATGATATGAGTTGGGGTCATGTTGCAAGACCTAAAGATTTCGTTAAAAAAGGTCAGGAAATCGAATTAAAAGTTATTCGTCTTGATCCAGCTGATAAGAGAATTAATCTTTCTCTTAAACATTTCTCTGAAGATCCATGGGTACACTTCGAAGAAAAATATCATGTAAATGATGTTGTAAAAGGTAAAGTTACAAAACTTACTGAATTCGGTGCATTTGTTGAATTGGAAAAAGGAATTGAAGGTCTTGTTCATATCAGCGAATTCTCTTGGACAAAGAAAGTTAATAAACCAGGTGATATGTTGAATGTTGGAGACGAAGTTGAAGCAATGATTCTTGGATATGATATCCAGGCTGGTCGTGTTTCTCTTGGTTTAAAACAGACTCAGGAAAATCCTTGGGATACAATTCTTGATAAATATCCAGAAGGTACAAAAGTAACTGGTAAAGTTGTAAAAATTACAAATATCG
>JAKSTJ010000015.1 GCA_024402635.1 Treponema sp.
GTGTCGCCATCTTCTGGCGTTTTCTTTTCTTTCCACAAGGCACGATGGCACTCCTACTTTATAAAGTAATCTAAGTATTACAGAAATATGGATTTACGTCAATAACAGAACAAAAAATTTTAATATATTTACAATATAATTGGTAATTAAAATAATTTTTTTATTTCCTTTCCAACATTAATTATATCTTCATCAGTTGATGAAAATGGAATTACAATACTATTAGGAATATCACGAATATATGTATATTGTTTTTTAGCATATTTCCAGCTGTTAGAGATTATGGCATTTTTTATTTCTTCTTCAGAATCAAATTTAAACCATTCACTATAACCAATTGCCTTTAGCCCCGGACAGGATTCATTATATCCCATGATTTTTAAATTATTAATTTCTTCTCTTAAGCCAGAATCCATCATCTTTTCTACACGAGTTTTAATTCTTGAATAAAGAAGATCTTTTGGAGGTTCCAGAACAAAAAATTTAAAATCAAAATCTTCACGATATTTATTTTCAAGTTTATAATCAGAACGTTTTTTTCCAGTGGTATAAAATATTTCAAGAGATCTGCAAATTCTATATGAATCATTAATATGAATTTTATCTGCACTTTCCGGATCTACAATTTTTAATTCGGCATATAAGGCTTCGTTACCTTCAGTTTCAATCCTTTTCTGTAATTTGTTTCGAATTTCTGAGTTTGATTCTGGAGTTTGAGGTAATCCAAAAAGAAAATGTCTTATATAAAAACCAGTTCCTCCGCAAACAATCGGAATATGATTTCTAGAGAAGATTTCTTTACAACATTTATCAGCTTTCTCAATAAAATCCGCAACTGTAAACTGCATATCAGGTGTAACTTCATTTATCAAATGATGAGGAATTATTTTACAAAAATCAGGTTCCGGTTTAGCAGTCCCAATATCCATATATTTATATACAGCTTGAGAATCAGCACTGACAATTTCTCCGTTTAAAACAAAATGACTGCCTGCTTCAGAGAATAACTCTTTAGTCAAGGCAGTCTTACCAGATGCAGTCGGTGCAAAAATTACTATAACAGGAATTTTTACATTACCATTGCTCATAAATAAAAAATCTACTAGTCTTCTTCGATTCTATAATTTACTTTATGATTAAAAAGCTGTTTAGCAGCTACACATACATCTTTATCATAATTAGCTTCAATTTCAGGATCTTTTACCTTAGCCATCTGATAAGCACGACGACTAGAAGCAACTGTAATTTCATAAATATTGTCATTAAATTCTACTAATTGTTCCAATGGGAAAATCATTCTAATACCCCTCAATTTAAATTAAATAATATTATATTTATTTTACATAATAAAGTCTATAGAGAAGAATAAACAATATTTTTCATTTTTCTTGTAATATCGTTTGTTCCTGCTCCACAACGCTGCATCATCATTACAATTACAAGCTGATTTTTTAAATCAATTGATACATAAGGGCCAAGCCAGCCATCCCATCCAAATTCTCCTTTTTCTGTAATTGCTCTGCAGGAACCAGGATTTAATGCCACTCTCATAAAATTAGCATAGGTATAGCCTGCAAAATGTTCCATATTTCTATCAAAACATTCCTGTAATCTATTATTCAATTTAGCATTTGACAAATATTCAACAGTTTTTCTCTGAAGAATTCTTACACCATCCAATTCCCCATAATTTACCAACATTGCAGCAAATTTTAAATAATCATTAATAGTTGAACAAAGACCTGCACCTCCGCTTTCAAATGATGGAGGCTGTAACATATCACCAGAAATGCCTAAATTTGGAGCAGTAAACAGGTTTAATTCATATTTTCCCTCAGATTCTTTTCTATCATAACTCATGGCAAATCTATTCTGTTTTTCTTTGGGAACATAAAAAGCTGTATCATTCATCTTTAAAGGCTCAAAGATTTTTTTATTAAGAAAATCACTGTATTTCATGCCAGAAACTTTCTCTATAACAGCACCCATTATATCGGCAGACAAACCATACGAATAATTTGTACCAGGCTCGAAAGATAAAGGAATTTTTGAAAGACGTCTGGCAACTTCCATAGTACTTATATTGAATTTATGATTTGCAACATCATCATTCAATTCATTTATAAGTGCACTAGTATCAAATTCTCCTTTACAAGCTCCATCCCAAAATGCACCATAAGTATATCCGCTGGTCATATTCATGAGATCCTGGATAAGTATGTTTCTTGATGAATTTTCAACCTCGCCATTCTTACAAACTTTTACTCCCCAGAATTCTGGCAGATAAAATCCCAATTCTTCACCTAAATCAAGTTTTCCTTCTTCTACCAGAATCATTGCAGCAACTGCAGTAACAGGTTTACTCATTGAAAATAAACGGCAAATTGTATCTCTTGAAAATTTTTTCTTATTTTCAATATCAGCAAATCCGGCTTCCCAATATCCAGTTTCTTTTCCATTTTGGAAAACTACACAATTAAGGCCTGCTACTTTATTATTTTTTACAGATTCATCAAATAAATCCTGTATTTTATTTAAATGTTTAATATCCATATAATTAATTATAATTCAGTTAGCTTATATTATCCAGTAAGATTTATTCTTTACTTTTATGAGAAAAATTTAAACTTTTTTAAGTAAATTTCTTTATTGTTTTATGATATTAAACGTTTTATAATTATTTTATTATGGAAAATAAAGAATTAATTAAAAGCGGAAATGCTGTTTTAGGTATTGAATTTGGATCAACACGTATAAAGGCTGTGTTAATAAACGAAAAATATGAGCCAATAGCAGGAGGTTCATTTACCTGGGAAAATTCTCTTGAAAATGGTATCTGGACTTATCCTCTTTCACAGATTCATGAAGGATTACAATCTTGTTATGCTGATCTTAAAAAAGATGTTGAAGCAAAATATGGTGTAAAACTTACTAAATTCCGTGCAGGTGGTATTTCTGCCATGATGCATGGTTATCTTGCTTTTGATAAAGATGATAATCTCCTTGTTCCATTCAGAACCTGGAGAAATACAATAACTGGCGAAGCTTCTAAAAAGCTTTCAGACTTATTCAACTATCCTGTTCCAGAACGCTGGAGTGCATCTCACTTCTATCAGGCAATTTTGAATAAAGAAGAACATGTTTCTAAAATTCAAAACGTTTATACATTAGCCGGATACATTCACTATATGCTTACAGGAGAAAAAGTTCTTGGAGTTGGAGATGCTTCGGGTATGTTCCCGGTTAAACTTTCTGCCGATGGAAAATCAGCTGATTATAATCCAGACTTTGTAGCAAAATTCGAAGCACTTTCAGATGTAAAAGCATTTGGATTTAAGCTAAACACTGTATTCCCTAAAGTATTAATGGCTGGTGATAAGGCAGGAACATTAACTGCTGATGGAGCTAAATTCCTTGACCCAACTGGAGAACTTGAAGCTGGTATTCCATTCTGTCCTCCTGAAGGAGATGCTGGAACTGGTATGGCTGCAACTAACGCTGTTGCAGTAAAAACTGGTAACATTTCTGCCGGAACTTCTGTATTCTCTATGGTAGTTTTGGAAAAAGATCTTGAAAAAGTATATCCAGGAATTATTGATGTTGTAACAACACCAGATGGACGTCCTGTTGCTATGGTTCACTGTAACAACTGTACAGGAGAACATAACTACTGGGTAAACCTTTTTAAAGAAGTTGTAGATACAATTTGCCCAGATAATAAAGCTGATATTGGAGATTATTATAATAAATTGATTATGAAATCTCTTGAAGCTGATAAAGATTGTGGAGGGCTTTTAGCTTACAACTATCTTTCTGGTGAAACTGTAACAGGCTTTAACTCTGGTCGTCCATTGTTCGCACGTAGCGAAAATGCAAATTTCAGCATTGCAAATTTTATGCGTGTTCAGATGTTCACCTCTCTTGGCGCTTTACGAGCCGGCATGAACATTCTTTATGATGAAGGTGTTCCTGTTGAATCTATGTATGGAGCCGGAGGATATTTTAAAACTGATGCAGGTCTTAAATATATGGCAGCTGCAATGAAATGTACTGTAAGCGCTATGGAAACTGCCGGTGAAGGTGGTCCATGGGGAATGGCTATACTCGCAGCTTACTGTGCAAATGGGGCTAAAACTGCATTACCAGAGTTCTTGAACAAAGAAGTATTTGGTTCTTGTAAGACTGTATCTGCAAAACCAGAAAAAGACATTTGCGAATCATTCGAAATCTTCTTTGAAAGATACATGAAAGGTCTTGCTATTGAAAAAGCTGCAGTGGAAAATTTGTAATTCAATATTCTTATTATACGACCTCGTCAAGGCACGCTTCGCTTAAAGCCTATGACAAGGTCGTTTAATGATTTTTTTGCAGGAGGCTAAAATCATTATGACATACGAAAGTTTACGTTTAGAAGCTTATGAAGCTAATATGAAAATTCCAGAAAATCACCTTGCCCTTTATACCTGGGGAAATGTTTCTGCATTTGATAAAGATAAAGGAGTTTTCGCAATTAAACCTAGTGGAGTTCCTTATCCAGATTTAACTCCAGAATCTATGGTTATTATTGACGTTGAAGGAAATAAAGTTGACGGTTCTATGAATCCTTCTTCTGATACTCCAACTCACGCAATTTTGTATAAAAAATTCGGTATGGAACAGGGTGCAGAAATTGGTGGTATTATTCATACACACTCAACTTATGCTGTAAGCTGGGCTCAAGCTGTTCGTTCAGTTCCATTGTTCGGTACAACCCACGCTGACCACATTCAGAAGGCAGTTCCTTGTACACCATACCTTTCAAAAGAAGCAGTTGAAGCAGACTACGAAAAAGAAACAGGGCTTTTAATTGTAAAACACTTTGCAGATTTAGGACTTAATCCTAGCGAAGTAAACATGGTATTGTGCGGTGGTCATGGTCCATTTGCATGGGGAAAGAATGCAGACAAAGCAGTATATAATGGAACTGTTTTAGAAGAAATCTGTAAAATGGCATTAAATACATTAACATTAAATCCTGAACAGGCTCCACTTCCAGAATGGATCGTTAATAAACATTATATGAGAAAACACGGTCCTAATGCTTATTATGGCCAGAAATAGCTGACTCTTAAATCGTTTCAAATGTACCTTTAATTTTATTTAAAGGTACATTTTTTTTTAACTTTTTGTTCCTAAAATCTAAAATTAATTGTTATATTATATATAGGATTTTTATTATCATGCAGAGAAGTTTTTCAACCCCAGCAATTATATTAAACCTCAAACCTCAAGGTGAAAATAATAGCACAGTTACAATTATAACTCCAGAAAAAGGTATTTTATATGTAACATTATATGGTGGTCCAAAAAGTAAAATGAAATCAATTGTATCGCAATGGAATTCAGGAATAATTTATCTGTATGAAAATCCTGAAAAGAATCAAATTAAAATAAGCGATTTTGAAGTAAAAAGTTATCATAACAGTTTCAGTCAAAATCTATTTAAATTATATGCAGCTTCTCTGGCAGCTGAATTATTAATAAAAACAAGTTGTGGAGGCTCCAATCAACAAAGCTGGAATCTAATTTCTGGGCTTCTTGATGGAATGGAACTTTCGACTGAAGAACAAAGTCGTCTTGGATTAATCAGATTCTTATGGAGATATTTAGAAATTCTTGGAATTCAACCAGATACATCCTGTTGTGGATTTTGTGATAATTCTTTTTTAACTCCAAAGTTTGCACCAGATAATATTTGCTATTATAATATAGTTGAAAATAATTGTATTTGTGATGAATGTATATCTTCGCATAATCAAACCTTTGCCTTAAAAATACAGGGTGCCAGATATCTTACAGGTATTTCAGTTTTAACTCCGGCAGAAGTTCGAAAATTGCAGATAGATAAAGAATCTTTCTATCAAATCAGAGATTTAATTTTCTTTTTAATAGAAAATAATATTGGAACAAAACTAAACTCAATCGAAACAGGGATGGGAATATTATGAGAGCAACTGATATTATCATGAAAAAAAGAGGAACTTTTATTACATCTTCAGATGGAACAAGACAGCTACAAGGAAGCGAAAACCTTTCTCGCGAAGAAATAAATTTTATGATTAAAGGTTGTGTTGATGGCTCAATTCCCGAATATCAGATGTCTGCATGGCTTATGGCAATTTTCTTTAACGGTATGACTTTTGAAGAAACCGGCTATTTAACAGATGCAATGCTTCATTCTGGTGATGTTATTAATCTTCACACTCAACCATCTCAAGAAGATCAGAAAACAATTTTTGTAGATAAACACTCCACTGGTGGAGTTGGCGATAAAATTTCCCTTCCCCTTGCTCCTATTGTTGCTGCTTGCGGCTTAAAAGTTCCAATGATGAGCGGAAGAGCATTAGGACATACAGGTGGTACTTTAGATAAGCTTGAGTCTATCAATGGCTATACAACCAATCTGTCTCCTGAAAGATTTGAAAATTTAATCAGGAAAACAGGTTATGCAATGACAGGTCAGACAAAACAAATAGCTCCTGCTGATAGAATACTGTATGCTTTAAGAGATGTAACAGGTACAGTTGAATCGATTCCATTAATTACAGCAAGTATTCTTTCTAAAAAAGTTGCCGAAGGTTCTGACGGTTTGGTTTTTGATGTAAAATTTGGTTCCGGGGCATTTATGAAATCAAAAGCTGATGCCGAATTATTAGCAACTTTCCTGGTAAATACAGCTAAAGCAATGGGAAAACGAGCAACAGCTTTAATTACAGATATGAATACCCCTCTTGGTAATAAAATCGGTAACTTTCTTGAAATTGAAGAAACAATTGAATGTTTACAGGGAAAAGGTCCGGAAGATGTTATGGAAGAAACCTTTGCACTGGGAGCAGAAATGCTTGTTCTTGGTGAAATTGCATCATCAACAGAAGAAGGACTTGAGTTATGCAAAAAAGCAGTTTCATCAGGAAAAGCATTAGAAAAATTCCTTGAAAATGTTACAGACCAAGGTGGAAATCCAGATGAATTGCTTTCACAACTTGGAAAACGTCGTTCTCAACATAAAACTGAATTATATGCCCAGGAAGACGGTTTTATTTTTATTGATGCTTTTAAAACAGGAATTGCAGGCGTTAATTTAGGAGTTGGTAGAAACAAAACCTCCGATGCAGTCTGCTCAGATGCAGGAATAATTCTTCATAAACACTCCTATGAAAAAGTTCAAAAAGGTGATTTAATAATGGAAATCTTTGGAAAAGACGAAAACTGTCTTGAAACTGCAAAAACACAACTTCAATCTGCGGTTACATATAGTCCAAAGAATTTTGAAAAAACTGATTTAGTATATAAAAAAATTTAGGATATAACTTTGACAAATTGTAATAAAAAACCAGTTACAAAACAACAAATTGATCCTTTATGCACGAAATATAATATAAACCAGATTCTTGCATCAATTTTTGTGCGCAGAGGAATTACAGAAGGAAAAGATTTACTCTATTACCTGGAAGATGATTTACGATTCCAGCATAATCCATTTATGTTTTCTTCAATGGAAGATGCCGTAGAACGTATTATTCAGGCTAAGGAAGAGGAAGAAAAAATTCTCATTTTTGGCGATAGTGATGTAGATGGAATTACCAGTACTGCTATTTTGTATTCTTACCTGAAGAACAATGGATATGATGTTCAATGGAAACTTCCCTTGGCAGACGATCCTTATGGATTAAATATTACGGCCATTGACGAATTTTATAATCAAAATGGTTCTTTAATAATAACAGTAGACTGCGGTATTTCTAATTTTGAAGAAATAAAACATGCAAATGATTTACAGATTGATGTAATTGTTACAGACCATCATAATCCTCCTGAGATTTTACCAGAAGCGGTTTTAATTTTAGATCCAAAAACTCAAGATTCAGAATACCCTTTTCATGATATTTCAGGAGCAGCTGTAGCTTATAAACTTGTTTCAGCATTGCGTTTTGCAGAAACAAACTTTTATAATGCCGAAATCTGTCTTATGGATATTCAGGAAGATTCTGCAAATAATTGTTTATATATTGATTGTATAAAAATTAAGAATCTTGTAAAAATCAAACAATTACATGAAAAAATTTCTTATGGAACATCAATTTATAATTCAAAATTGATTGGCTTTTTACAAGGACAGTTGATTTATTCATGGAATGCTAAACACATAAAAAAATATTTGAATGATATTTTTGGATCTGGAGTTGAATTTAATATTCTGGATTTTTCTTCTGAACTTTCCTCGGTATTTCCTCAACTTGCAACAAAATCTTTATCTGAACTTGTAGATTTATCATCTATTGGAAAATATATTGATGAAGAAAGAACTCCAATAAATGCATTTTTTAATTTATATGTTACTTTTACAAAGAGAATAATTGCATCAAACCATTCTAAACATATTGAAGACGAAAAAAAAGATCTTCAACTTGTAGGATTAGCAGCTCTTGCGGATATAATGCCAATGAAAGATGAAAACCGTTTATTTGTAAAAAACGGAATATCATCAATGAAGAAAAACAAACCAAGACAAGGACTTGCAGAACTGTTTGCAAAACTCAGTATAAATGTTGATTCTATTACTTCAACTGATCTTTCCTGGACTGTAATTCCAGCATTAAATGCAGCAGGACGATTAGGACAATCAAACATTGCTTTAGAGCTTCTTATTTCTGAAAATCCACAGGAAAGAGAAAGTCTTGCAGTTAAAATTTGTGAACTTAATGAACAAAGAAAAGATTTAGTAGCAAAAGCTGTTTATAAAGTACATGATGCTGCTGAAAAAAGTGTTACTGAAAATCAGAATAAATTATGTGTCGTAATTGACGAAGAAATTAATAAAGGTGTAACAGGAATTTTTGCTGCAAGATTAATGCAGGATTATGATGTTCCGGCAATTGCAGTCACATTTATTGATGATATTTGTATTGGCTCAATGCGCTCCTGCAGAAACTTTATTGCAACCGATTTTCTAGATAGTTTTGGAGATTTCTTTATAAATCACGGTGGTCATGATTATGCAGCAGGTTTTAGCTTTGAACGGTCAAAACTCGATTTATTCCTAAAAAAAATAAAAGATTCTATTCCTGAAATTCAGCTTTCTGATGAATCACAGGTAGTTGAAATCGATGCTGAAATTCCAGCAAACTACCTGAAACCTGATATTTTCGAAATTATAGATACTTTTGAACCTTACGGAGCTGAAAACCCTGAATTATTATTCATGTCGAAAAACATTCTTTTATCAGATGCAATGATTGTTGGTAAAAAGGAACCTCTTCATCTGAAATTAACCTTTAATGGCGGAGAATATAAATTTCCTGCCATGTATTGGGGAAAAGCAGAACGATATAATAAAGATATTTCCATTAATAATTTTTATGATATTATATATAAATTGAATAGAAGTTATTTTAATGGTCTTGAAACAAAACAGTTAACAATTCGGGATATTCAATCACCTGAAATTCAAAAATAAAAAAAGGATATTTAAATGAAAAGATTTTTTACAATTGTTACATTATTATTAATCACTCAATTTACAACTTTGTTTGCTTTAACAGCTAACTATCAGGACGAAGATGTTAGAATCGATTTAATTTATACAGATACAATGGTTCCTGGAGATGCATTATTTGTAAGAATGAAGGTAACAACACCTAAAAGTGTAAAAAAATCAAAAGATACATCAACAAAAACAGCTATGATGAAACTTTATCAGGGTTCAAAAGTAATTGAAAGTTCATCATTTTATACAACAAACAAAAACTTAAAATCTGGCATTACAGAAATGCTTGCAGGAGTTCCTCTTTCTTCATGGCTTAAATCAGCTGATTACTCATTGAAAATTATCTTCAATCTTTCTGAAACCGATGCCAGAGAATTTACTTTACCTGTAACATTTAAATCTAAAACATTTAACGAAGAAAGCATTTATTTAAATTCAGCAAATACTGCAATTAGAACTGATAACAGTCCTGAACGTGCTGCACAAATTGAAAAACTTAATAATATTTTATTTACAACCAATGCTGAAAGTGTATTTAATTTAACACCTTTTGAAAATCCATCAACATCAACATACTACACTTCTCATTTTGCAGATCGCCGTACATATAAATATCACAATGGAAAAACTGCAACAACTCTTCATTACGGAAATGATTACAGAGCTGCAACTGGTACACCAATTAATGCCTGTGGTGATGGTAAAATTGTTCTTGCAGAATGGAGAAATTCAACTGGATTTAGTGTTGTAATTGAACACCTTCCAGGTTTATACAGTATTTATTATCACTGTAGTGAACTGATTGTAAAAGAAGGTGATATGGTAAAAACAGGTGATTTAATTGCAAAATCTGGTTCAACAGGACTTGCAACAGGACCTCATATTCATTGGGAAATTCGCTTAAATGGAGAAGCTGTTAGACCAGAATTCTTCCTTAATGACTTTGCCTTTGAAAATATTGAATACTAAATTTCTTTTAATGAAAAACCTTCAGATTCTGAATAATTTATAGAATATTTATATCCGGTTTTACATTTTGAAAGATCAACTGTATAAATTGATTTTTCGCCAGCCAGTAAATTAAAAAATACTGAATTAGAAAATCTTTCTATTTTGTATAATTCATGCCTGCTTTTTGGGGAACATCCATTACCTAAAAGCAGACATTCTTTATTATCAATATAGTATTTTTCCAGATTTATTCCCTTTTTCTTTAAATCTTTTCCTTCGTAAATTCTGTTTTTTCCATAAATACAATGTGGAAAAATATATTGCTTCCCATCAAAACTAACAATATTAAATTCTACAGCAAGATAAGCACCTGCCCAGGATCTTTCAATAACAGCTATTTCATTTCCATTGTTATCCAGAATTTTTAATTTACCGCTAATTGTACTTAAATCATCATCCCAGGTTTTTCCGTATAACTCTATCTGAACATATTCTCTTTGGACATAACCATTTACCAATTCTGATGAAGAAATTATATTTGTAAAATAAATTAAATTTGAAAATACAATAATTAAAATGAGACTTAAAAATAAAATTAATAAACTTAAAAGTATTTTTTTTGTTTTCATTTTTTATCCATTAATCAATGTTAAGAATTCATCCTCATCAATAATTTTTATTTGAAGTTTTTCTGCTTTCTGATTTTTTGACGATCCACTGTTTTTATCATTTGTAACAAGATAGGTTAAATCTTTCGTAACAGATGATTTTGCCTGCCCACCATTATCTTTTACAAGTTTCTCAGCATCCTGACGTTTCATTGTTTTTAATTCTCCGGTAAAACAGAAAGATTGTCCTGTCAGTTTTCCATTTTCAATTCCTTTTATTTGAATGATTCCACTGTTTACCAGATATTTCATTTCTTTTTCATTTTCAGCTAAACCTTCAACAATTGTTTTGGCCATAATTTCAGCAAATCCATATACAACCGCAATTTGATCAACTGATGCAGACAAAAGTAAATCTAAAGTATTATATCCAGCTTGAATCAATTTTTCTGCTAAAGTTTCACCAAATCCTTCAATATCAAAACCAGCTACAAATTGTGACAAAGAAACATTTTTATGAGAATTAATTGAATTAAATACTTTTTCAGCTCCTAAAGATTTCTTTTCAGCTTCCATACTTTGTTCATTTAAAAAATATGGAATCAAATCTTCAACAGTAAGTTTATACAAATCTGAGATAGAATGTATTTTTCCATCCTTAAACATTGATGTAAGTAAGGTTTCACCCAAATCCCTGATATCAATAATCTGCTGCCATTTTAACAATTGATGCAAAACTCTTTTATCACAATTTTTATTTGGACAATATAAACGGGTTCCTGCATTTACAAGTTTTGAATGGCATACTTCACATATTTCAGGAATTACAATTTTTTTTGTTTTTAAATTATTTTCAGGGACAACCCGTTCTACTTTTGGAATAATTTCCCCTCTTTTTACAACAACAATATGACTTCCAATTTCTACACCAAGATTTTCCATTACAGATGGATTAGCAAGACTTGCTCTTTGAACAGTTGTACCATTTAATTCAACTTCATCAAAAATAGCAACAGGAGTATAAGTTCCACCATTAATACTCCATTCAACCTCTTTTAATGTTGTTACAGCTTCTTCAAGACTAAACTTAAAAGCAATCTGTCTGTCTGGACGAGCTCTTCGAGCATCTTCAATGTTTATATTCCTTTCCTTTATTACAAGTCCGTCAATATCGTACTCTATTGACGTTTTTCTTTCTTCCATTACTTTTGCCCGATAATTTATTACATCATCTGGATTTTTACAAATGTTTAAAACAACAGTATTAAAACCACACTTTCTTAACCAGTCAATTTTTTCTTCTTCATTTGTAAAAAAAGTTTTTCCATTAGTTTCCAGAGCATCATAAGTAATCAGTTTTAAGTATTCACTTCCCTGTCCATCTTTTCTTTTCATCAATCCATTTGCAGCATTTCTACAATTGGCTTTATCTGGAAAATATTTCTTGTGAACTTCATGAGTCATTATTACTTCACCACGAATTCCACCTGTAAAATCTAAAGGAACTCCATCAATACAAATCTGTTCAAAAACACCATTCATTTTTTTTGCATTAGAAGTAATTTCATCACCAATTGTACCATCACCCCGAGTTACTGCACATTTTAATTTACCATTTTCGTATTGTAATTCCAGAGATGCACCATCCAGCTTATATTCCACAAGGTATTCATCATAAATATGTTTGTTAGCCCAAACCATAAACTGTTCAGGATCGGCAGCTTTTTCCTGACTTCCCATTGGCATAATATGCTGAACTTTATTAAAATTTCCTGAATCGGCTCCAACTTTATGAAGTATTTCGTTTTCCGGATCCAGTGATTTTAATTCATCCCATAATTTATCAAATTCAGCATCAGATATAATGCCTTCTCCATTGTAATATAATTTCTGATGATAAGTTATCTTTTCTGTTAATTCTTTAATTCTGTTATTTTTTTTTGTAATTTCGTCTATATCAAATAAATCTGCCATGTATTTAATTTAACATAATTTTGACCAAAAAAAAACACGGATTTTACTCCGTGCTATAAAATTTATTTTTTTATAAAGTAAAGTTCTGTAATAACTCTATCTGCATTCAGCCCTTTTTTTTCAAATTTTGTCTGGCTTCTCCATGGTTGAGGTTCTGCAAACCCTTCATATTTATTCTTTAACGATTTTGTACAATTCAATTCTTCCAATGCAAATTCCGCATATTCAAACCAATCAGTTACAAAATATAAATACCCATCTGGTGCAATTTTACTTGCAATTAAATCTGTTCTTGGTCTCTGAACCAATCTTCTCTTATGATGTCTTTTTTTTGGCCATGGATCAGGAAAGAAAATATGAAATCCGTTTACAGAATTATCTCCAATCATATATTCTAAAACTTCCAGTGCATCATGCTCAATAAGATATAAGTTCTTTAAATCTAATCTTTTAATTTCATTAAGAACTCGACCAACACCAGGACGATGAACTTCAATACCAATATAATTAATTTCAGGATTAGCCTGGGCAAGTCTTACAGTTGCATCTCCCATTCCAAAACCAATTTCTATTACAATTGGATTTGTATTTCCAAAAATATCTACAAAATTTAATTTTTTGTGATCAAAAGGAATACACCAGGAAGGAGCCAGTTCATTATAAGCTCTTTCCTGAGCGGCTGTCATTCTACCAATTCTCAAAACGTAAGTTTTAATTTCTCGTTTAATAATGTCTTTTTTTTCCGATAAACTCACCGACGGAGATGAATCAGAATTGTCATCTGAAGTTTCTTTTGAAATTTCAATAGTTTCCATTTTTAATCCTTATTTTCTTGTAAAATCTGTTGTATCTTTTCTTCAGGAAAAATTATATTTTCTTTTCCCCCAGAAAGTATCCAGATTTCATTATAATATGCAGCATCATTGTAATTTGCTGAAATTAATTCTTTTGTATTATTAAATTCATTCTGTAAACCATAATAAATAATAACATCTTTATTATTATAAATAACAATATTTTTAGTCAATTCATTAAAATTATTGTTATATATTTCATTATATTTTTTAGAATAAATTTCTCTATTATAAGTAAAATTGTAATCTACTTTAGTTTCTTCATCTGTATAATTTTTAAAACTTATTTCGTAATATCCATCAGAAAATTCTTTTCCGTCTGGAACAACAAGATTATTACAAACTACAAATTTTTCACCATCAATCGAAATTCTTTTTATATCCTCAACATTCCAGATATATTTATCTTCATGAGAAGTAATTTGAACTTCTTTTAATAATCTAGGATCGCTGTTTGTCTGGGCATAAAGACAAATTGAAGCTTCCGGGGTTGAAATTTTATCTTTATATAAATAAAAAATCTTTATTTCAACATTTGCCAAATCTGTATAATTTTGAACACAGGCAGTAAGACCTGTAAAGCAAAATAAAGAGAAAACTAAACTGATAAGAAATAATTTTTTTCTGGGGCCCATAAACTAGAAATTAAAATTCAATGTAATGACAGTTAAATCACTTGCTGAGAATTGATTTACAAGAGATTCAAATTTTACATTAACTTTTTTACAAGCATCATCAAGATAAGAAAGATAGTACAAACCTAAATCAGTACCTTCCTGACCATCTGGTAATTCTCTATAGAAGTCAATAAGAGTTTTTTTAGCAGTATTAGATGATTTTGCATTATCAATATTTTCTTTTACTTCCTGGAATTCATCATCTTTATTGTAAAGAGTAATTGAAAGGCGACCTTGTTTACCTATTGATGAAGAACCACCACCTAACTTCCATGAAAGGAATACAAGTTCATGTTTACGCTGTAATTCTTTTACAATTTTAGCTCTAACATCTGGATCATAAATCAAAGCATCAATATCTTCTACACCCTGATACATATTTCTTGCTTCTTTACGAATATTAGTATTTTCATTATTCAAAGCAAGTTCCATAATCATTACGGAAATATATTCAGCAACTTTTGATTTTTCCATATAGGAACTTAAAAGATTTCTGATTGCAATAAACATTTCATTAGCACCATCTGATTTATGGAACAAAGTAATAATATACCAGTTCATTAATCCTAGACGATTCATAAATTTTTCTGACATTAAAAGATAAATATTTTTTTCTTCATCTGTATAATCTTTATTTGTCATAATTGATTTCCAGATTGGATCAAGAATATTTTTTCTGGTTTGAGTGATTACATTTTCTTTATTCTGCAAAATAGATCTAAGCTGTCGTTCACTCATTTTTGTTCTTTCATCAATCAGATGGGAAGGATTTGCACGGTTATGTTTTCTAACACATTCACATTTTATCAATTCATTATAAACATCACGATCAAACTGTTTATAAAGTAATGAATATACAACAACCTTTGATAAATCCATAACTTCCTGTCTTGAAGAAACGAATTCTGACATGGAAATTTCAATTTTTGAAATATAATCCAAAAGAATCATACTCTGAATTGATTGAGGTGAAAATTTATTCAGGGAAATTCCGTATTCATCTACGTTATCGGCAAGTCTAAAACGAAGAAGTTTTTTATTATTACTAATAAAATTAGATGCTCCATCTTCAGTGAGAATTACTTTTAATGGCAACTCAATAATAAATTTCTTATCAGATGAACTCATCTATTACCTTCTCAAAATCACTAACAAATTTTAGAATCTTTTTTTCCATTATACATTATGCTACTTGCAATGTAAACACTAAATTAATAAACTGAAATAGATGAATTTCCTTAAGAAACTATTTTGTTTTTTAATTTTTATATTTTTCTCATTTAATATGTTTTCAAAAGAAATTGATTCCTCCGATGAAAACATAAATGGAATTAACTTATGTAACGCCTTTTATTCATTTCTTAAGGAGAATAACACAAATCCTCTTATTCAAACTTTAGTTTCCAGTGGTGAAAATAATTTTCCCTACAATATATATATTTCAAATAATGATAACTTTTCAAATCTTTCTACACAAAATGATAAATTAATTTTTTCATTCAAAATAGAAGAAGCCTGGCAACATAAAGATTTAATTTTAACTCTTCAGGAAAAATTAAGCAGTCTTCCAATAAAATCAACTATTTTATTTTTATACGAAACCAGTGATTCATTTCCGGATTATCATTCAATAAACAGTTGCAACGTATATCTTAATTCCATTGATTTAAATGATAATAATATTGTTTATAACATCACTTTTAATCAAACCGAAAATACAATAATTCCTGGAACAAAAGGATATAATTCTCCTTCATGGATGGTTTATCAGGTTTATAATACACTTTTTTCTTCTCAAATCAATTTTAAATTTCCATTTATTTTTATAAGTCAGCTTTCTAAATTCCGTTTTGATTCAGATAAGATTCTTTCAACTTTTTTGCAAAATGAAGTTTCCGCAATTACAATTAATTTTAATACAGAAAACTTAGATTCTACAAAAATAAATTCTGCTCTGGATTATCTTATTCAGGATTTTGAAAATTCAAAAAATACAGAATGTGATTACCATTCATTAATGATAAAATTTGGAGACAAATCTTTCTGGTTGTCGGAAATAAATATTATTAAAATCTTTATTTTTATTGTATTAATAAGCCTCGGCTTTATTTTTATTCTTGGGTACATAAACATTCAACTGAAAAATGACAGCTGGATACAATTAAAAAAGAACTGGTATACCCTGATTATTATATTTTTAATTTCAATTGCAGCAGGTTATTTAGGAAAACAATTTTATATTCTGGTAAATGGTTCAAATCTTTCAGGAAAATCTGCCTACGGTCTTATTCTTACTCAAATAATTTTTACTTTAACCCTTCTTGCCGTTTTTTTCTTTCTTGAAATATTTATACATAAACCAAAATATACAGGTAAATCCATTGATTTATTGATTTTATTAATAACTTTTATTAATCAATTTATCTTCTGCATTGTAGATATTTCTTTATTCCCAATTTTTATGGTTGTATGTATCTTTTCAATTTTATCATTAATTTTTAACAAAAACTGGAGTCATATAATCCTGTTTGTCTTAATGATAATTTTTACATTTATTTATGCAACTGCTCTAATTCAAAACGCAAATACTGATGAACTAAAATATTTCTTCTTAACACAAAATCAACTTCCATTAGTATTAGGTTTAATTTTAATGCCAGTTTATTTAATGCTTTTTAGAATCTTTATAGAAATTCAAAAAAATTTTACATCAAAGAAAATACCTTTAATAATCATGGGATCTTCTTATCTGGTTTTAATTATTTCATTAATTCTTGCAAACAGTCTCTTTTATTCTAAGTTTAATAAATATGATATTCTTCCTCAAATTATAAATATAGATAATGCACAACAGGAATATACAATTAAATATACTGATAAATTAATTTTTAACGAACTTATAAGATCTATTGAATTGGAATCTGAAAAAGAACCTGTTTTAATTCAGATATCTATTGAAGGACAAGAAAGTGTTCCGGTTTTATATTCTGAATATGATTTTACAATTAAAACAAATAAAACTGCTGTATTTGATATTCCTGTTTATCCAGGAAAAAAAGTTCATTTTAGTTACGGTTCCAACGGTTTAAAAGAAATAATTACATCCAAAGTAATTTATAAATCAGAAAATGATTCTCAATATATAGTCCTTACTGATGTATTAGAAACAGAGGATTTAAATGCAGCAAAATAATCACTGGTTTTTACATGTAGATTTAGATGCATTTTTTGCCTCTGTAGAACAATTGGATCACCCTGAATATAGAGGAAAACCTGTTATTGTTGGTGGAAAACCAGAAGATAAACGAAGTGTTGTGTCTACTGCATCTTATGAAGCAAGAAAATATGGTGTTCATTCTGCAATGCCAACCGCTCTAGCTTATAGATTATGTCCTCATGGAATTTATGTTCATGGAAGAATGGAACGATATGCTGAACTTTCTTATAAAATCATGAATATTTTTAAGGAATATTCACCAGACGTAGAACAAATGTCCATTGACGAAGCTTTTATTGATATAACGGGAACGGAAAACCTGTTTGGTCCACCTGAAGAAACTGCTCTTAAAATAAAAAAACAGGTTTATGATTATACAGGCCTAACAGTTTCAGTTGGATTAGCAACAAATAAATATCTTGCAAAAATAGCTTCCGGAATGTCTAAACCCGATGGATTTTATTTCATTAAACCAGGAACAGAAGAATCTTTTATGCTTTCTTTACCTTTAAATAAAGTCTGGGGCGTTGGTAAAAAAACATTGGAAACTATAAAAAAATCAGGTATTAATTCAACTTTAGAACTTCATGAACAATCATTGGAAGTACTTCAGTTTATGTACGGAAATAACATGGGGAACTTTTTATACAATGCTGTCCGAGGAATTGATACAGTTGGATTTGGAAGAACGCCTAAATCCCATTCTATAAGTACTGAAACAACTTTTATTGAAGATATAACTGACATTTATACTTTAGAAACAAAACTATTGGAATTATGTCATGGATTAATTTTCAGATTATTAAAGGAAAATTCTTTTTCTAGAACAGCAATGGTCAAAATCCGTTATTCTGATTTTTCTACAGTTTCTATTCAAAAAACAGTTGATTACAATATTGTTACATTGGATAGTTTGTTTGAAATTGTAAAACAAATTTTTAATGAAAAATATGATCATAAAACTGGAATCAGATTAATAGGCGTTGGCTTAGAAAATATTGAATCGAAACCGCAACCAGAACAATTATATCTTTTTGATGATAATAAAAAGAAAAGAAATGTTGAAAAAGCTATTTTAAAAATAGAACAGACACATCCTGATATAAAAATTCATAAAGCAAGATTACTCATGAAGAATATAGAAAAAACAACAAAAACTATACTACTCTGCTTGCTATTATTTAATTTCAGTTTTCTTTTTCACGGACAGCAGAATACAAATCAAACAGATTCCTTGGGAGCGGCAGGTTTATTTCCAGATTCCATTGATACTTCTTCTGAAAATAATGCTGATACAGATTTTCCCGAATGGAACCTGGCAAATTCAAATCTAAAATATGACATTTCAGGTTATTGGGCTGCAGAAATTACTGGTGGATTAAATACAACTTTTGGAAATAATACTTCATTTGGAATTTCAACAACAACTCCAGTTTTTAAACAGGAAATAAATCTCTCGGCCTTAATTAATATTACTGACAACTGGCTTTTCGATTTAGATTTTGCAGATAATTTCTCTAAAAACACATACACCTTAAGTTATGAAAACAATGATTATTTAAATTCTTTTTATTTATCAAATCGTAATATTACTTTCCCCTTCTACTCTGGCGAATTAAATAATTTTTCTATTTCTGGAGGAGAAAATCAGGCACCTGGAGCAAGTCTTCATCTGGTTGATTTTGAAAAAAACAAATGGTCTGCAGATTTTTTAGTACGTTATGATTTTCTATCTCAAAAAGATGCCACATTCTACGGAAAAAATGTTGTAACAGATTTGAACATTCCTTTATCTAACTATATTCAAAGCAAATTGTTTATTATTCCAGATTCTTCATTTCTTACAGACATAAAAAATATTTATATTGAAGATGCAAAAGGAAGCTTTATTGATAAAAATGGAAGAAAGTTTAAAAAATTAAATGATTCAGAATATAAAACTATTGCTTCAAAAAATCTTTTAATTCTTCAAAATGATATTAGTAATCAGAATTATAATGGAAAAATTCCTGAAATTTTAATTACTGTTAATAATTCTTCAATTACGAATTTTTTACATAACTTAGGAAGTTATTCAGATGAATCTTCATTTCTGGGAAAAATTCAAACTTTTTTTAATGAAGATAATTTATACAAAATAAATTTAGAAGACTATACCTATAAGTTTACAACAGAAATTGATAATACAAATGCATTGATTATTCAATCTCCGCAAGGTTTTTCTCCTTTTTTATATTGCAGTTTATATGATTGTGGAATAATTCAGGATGCAGAAGCTTCGATTGTTTCATTATCAACAGAAATTGTTAATAAAGAATATTATTCAGAAGTTTCCGAAGATTTATTTGATTTTGTAAAAGATAATTTTTTCTTTGAGAATCATAAATATATACAAATCGGTTTATATTCTGAAAAAACAACATCTTTTACAGAACCATGCCAAAGATATCCTTTTGCCAGAACAAATCCTTTTATTTACCTGAATTCCATAAATAATTCCGATTTTATTTTAAGAATCAGAAGATATAATTCAATATCCAACTTTGATATTGGAAAAAAAGCTTCTACAGGGAGCATAAAAGTTTATATAAATGGAATTCTGGATTCAAATGCTAAATACGAATGTTCCAGTGGATTTGTTACTTTATCAAAAAATGTATCAGAAACTGACAAAATATATATTACATGGAATGAAGAAACAGATAATATTCAGAACGGAGCTTTGTCTTTAGGAGCAGGATACAAATACAATTTTTCTCAAAATGTAACAGGTGATATTTCCCTGACTTCATCAATTCCATTTTCACCTTTTACAAAATTTGCTGATTCTGATAATTTATTAAATTCTTTTACAGCAGTATCAGCTGGAATCAATTATTCTAATGATAATCTTACAATTACAGATGGTTTATCCCTTTCACTGACAAATGAAAATCTTACAGGAACTTTACTGGCAAATTATCAAAAAGAAGCGGCTTCTCAAACTTATTATTTATCTTATTCAAACGGATATAAAACAAATGTGGTTCCTCAATTAAATATAAATAATTCACCTTTGCTGCAGTCTCAAAATAACTGTACAGTTATGAATTATTCAGGTATTGGGGACAAAAATATTACAGGATATAAAATTCCTCTTGAATGGGATTTTTCAAACAATAATTTAGAATCACCAAACTGGGCCTCTGTTGATATAAAACTTTCTGCTGGGGATTTCTTATGTAATTCTTCAGAACTTGAAATTGCTCTTCAACCAGCCTCTTTTTATTCTGATATTGATGTTTATTTACAATTAGGCATTAAAGCTGAAAAAGATTTTTCAGGCGAAACAAAAAATTTAATACCAACCTGGAAAATTACAGGCACAGAAGATTCAAAAGTTTTGAGTAATTTTGATTCCACAGATATTAACTGGCAGATAGTAAAAATTAAACTTACAGATTCAGATAGAGCAAAATTAGTTTCAAATCATGATCTCAGACTTATAGTTGTTTCAAAAGATTCTGGAACAGAATCTGAAAACGGAATTATTTTTACAGGACCTTATGAACCTCGAATTAAAGGAAATCAGGTTATTAATTCTGATAAATTATTCACAAATTCTTCATTAGTTTTAATAAATGATAGTCCTTCTGGAAAAGAATTGTTTGAAACAGACAATCAGGGAACAATGATTAACTGGACAACCTTAAGTTCTATTGGAAGTCCTGAAGATTTTATTTTTTCAACAGAAAATTATTTTAATTATTGTGATTTTTCTAACTACAACAATATAATTTTAGATTTATTTATTTCAGCAAAAAATGAAAAAGAAATTTCTCTTTTTTCCGAAACCGGGTTTGAATTAATTTTAGACTCTCCATTAGTAAGTGATTCGCCTGCTGTAAAACTAAATGTTTCCTCTGAATATTTGAAAGACTTATTAACACAAGGAATTTGGCATACGATCAATATTAATAAAAATTCCAGACAAGTTTTCATTGATAATATAAAAGTTCCTGATGAATTTTATTACCTGGAAATAAATCAAAAAATTAAACCTTCCAGACAAAAAATTTCTTTTAGTACATGTTCAGGTTCCAGTTTATTTGAAAATGGATTAATTATAGTTGGAAATCTTTATTTTAAAAATATTAATCCTTATTTTGATGCAAGAAATACACTCAAAATTCAATATGAAAATGAAGAATTATTTTTTATTAAAAATCTGAACATTAATCTTTCAAGCCAGCAATCTGCAGTTTTTAGTTTATCAGATAAAGAAAATAATAATGCATCTATAAATGGAACAATTGATGGTGAATTTTCTATATATAATTTTGATTTTCAAACTAATTATATATTTGATAGCGACAATTTAAGTAAAGATACCTGGTTACTTAGTCAGACAAATCAAAAAATTAAAACTAATACTCCATTATTCAATGTTTTTTCTTTAAGTGATGAACTTTTTTATGATAAAGCAATTAATGAATTTAATAAAAATTCCAAAGCTGAATTGAATTTAGCTTCATTAAAAGTTCCATTATTCATAAATTTATCTGCAAATGCCTTGAATAATAATAACAATATAAATCAAAGATTATCATCCGATTTATCATTTAATGTTGATATATTTAATACAAATTTGATTTTTAAAATAAGTTCATTAATGTCCCAAAAAATTGATAGTAGAACTTCCCATGAATCAAAATATTTTAATAATTTTTTTGAAGATTTCTTAAATTCTTACACCCTTGAATTTTCTACAGGAAATGAAAATGCATATTATAGAGCTGAAGAATTAAATGGAAATTTAACAATAAAACTTCCAATTTATGATTTAGTACCAGCATTAACATTTTCTCTAAAAGGCGACTATTATAATAAAAATGAACATTTATATTCAGATACAATTAATTTTTCCTTAAATATTCCATTTACAGTTTCTTCAAATAAGTTTAACTTCAATATTTCCAAAAATGCAGGTGGAATATCAGGAACATCTGGCTATGATTATTTTTCTGATTATAACCAGTTATTTTCAGGCTTAAATCAATATACATGGTATTATTCTTCACTTCCTTTTATCGATTTATTTTCTGATTCTTTCTACACTGATTTATATGATCCTTCTTCAATTGAGAAATTTTATTCAACAAAATATGAATTTAACTTGAAGAGAAATTTATCTAATTCTATCACCGATTTATTTGTTCCAATATCATCCTCAATAGTTATTTCTCGAGACATCACAAGAACAGACAATATTGCAGATATTTATCAAATTAAACTTACTGCAGGAAATGCTTTTATTAATTTATTAGGAAATGAAGGTAAATTAAAACTGTTAAAAGCTTTTTCTCAAGATGAATTTAACAGTTATCTTACAACAATAATAAAAATACCAGCAACCTCTCCAAAAGACACAACATTTCAAGTTTCCTGGTATGGATCCTTATTACTTTTTATTGATTCCCAAAATTCTGTAAAAACAGGTACAGATATTTCAATTGAAACAAATGGTGATTATCAAATAAGAGCAACAGGAATTTGGACACACAAAGGAAATGATAGTATTTTATTACAAATACCATCCCTCTTTATAAATGATTTTGACAAAAAACAATCAAAAATTACAAGAAAAGAAAATTTTAACCTTAGTATAAGCAAGAATAATCTTATTCACTCAGAACTTTTTCAGTTCATTCATAATTGTGATTTGCAGATAAAAAATAATTACACAATTACAACAGGAATTGGAGCAAGTCTTAAAATTACTGAAAATGCAGCCACAAATTTAGAAACAGAATTCACAATTGGTGGAAAGATTTTATTCTAGAACTTATTCTAATGGGGCAAAATATCCACTTTCATCACGACCACTTCTATTCATTAAATATACTTCAGTTTCAAGTGGCAGAAATTTTTCACCAAAATTAGTTGGTAATATAGAAACATAAGAAAGCTGATAAATCCCCTGAGGAGTATTAATTACATCTTTTACAATTCCAGTTAATCCTTCTGGTCTAAATACATAATATAGGTCACCAGAAGTATTGTTAATTAAATAATCATATTCTGTACTTACAGCTTCCTGAGAAACCTGTACAAAAGAAAATCCTATTGAATTATTATTCATATAAGCAGCCATTTCAGCCAGATTATATTTTTCAAATCCTGTATATGAAGTATTTCCATCTGAAATAAAAATTATTGATCTTTTCTTTGCTGCACCAATTAAATCATTCGAAGCAAGTCTTAAGGCAAGATCGACAGAAACATTTTCTGATGGCAGATTCTTTAAAGCATCCAGATTAAATTGCCCCAGCATGTCAGGTTTTCCTACATATTCAGAAAATGGAATTTCTCCTGCAGAAATAATTCTTAAAGTGCCTTTTCCATTCATTGATTCAACAATCTCTGTTACAGCAGTTTCAATTTCATTTTTATAATTCTGACATGTATAAGATCTATCAATAACTAATGTAATATCACAATATTCATTATTTGCAACACTACCAATATATTTAAGCTGATTTACAGGTCTATGATTTTCTGTAAAGAAAAAGTTTTCTTCCTGTAAACCCACAACAGGTTGTCTGTGTCTGTTTTCAACTTTTACTTCAACTTTTACATTTGGGAAATTTGTTGCATCTATTTCTTCAATCTGAACAAATAAACCACCTACAAGTTCCTGAGTTTTTGACATAACATAAACTTCATTTGAAGTAAAATCAGTTGCAAGCAGATTATTATTTGCATCAGCTGCAGCCGATGTTACTCTTGATGGAGCATTTCCAGTACTTGCATTTTCAAAAACAGCACCTGTTTCTGTATCAACAGTCATAATTTTGTTCTGATCACAAATCACAAGTGAACCATTCCAAAATTTTAATGCTTCAGGTTTCTTAAAAGTTTTTTCTTCAACAAGTTCCCTGATATAATTTCCTGAGCGATCAAACTCGTAAATACAACCTTTATCATCATCTGCAACAAAAACTGATTCATCAATTACTGCAATACCAGTTGGACCTTTCAAACCGTCAAATTCCGGCTGTTTTCCACCAAAGAAATATAAACCGTTTCCTTCTTTATCAAATACATCAACACGTCGATTTCCATAGTCTGTAACATAAATTCTATCAAGAGAATCCACAGCCAGATATTGGGGACCAACTAAATTTCCAATGTCACGTCCTTTTGAACCAATATATTTAATGAAAGTACCATTACTCTTTAATAAAGAAAGTCTGTCCCCTGCACTTTCACTTACTAATAAATTATCATCACTTAATCTGATTATATCTAAAGGCCGGTCAAAACCGTTAATTGGCCCATTTAATCTTTCTACAATTCTACCATTAACATTTATTAATAAAATTTCATTTGTATTATATGCTGTAACCCAACAAGTACCATCATTATTTGGCAAAACAGAAACTGGTCCGCTAAAGATAAAGTTTTCATTTCTATATCCAGAAAAGCTACCTGCTTCAGATAATCGTGACATTTTATCAGGAGTATCACCGGTAACTCGTCGTTCTCTTACAACTTCAATTTTATTTTGTAAAAGAAGATCTCCATATCCATTTTCAGAAGCGATATTCCAGTATGATAAGGCAGCTCCTTCAAGACCTGCTTTATAATATGCTTTTCCTAACCATTCAAGAATTAAATTATCATCAGGTAAAAGTGATAAAGCCTTTTCAAAAGCTACAATTGAATCATTATAGGCGCCTTTATAAAAAGCCTGAACACCTCGTCTGAATTCTTCCGCAGCAAAACCTTCTTCACCAGTTCTAATTCTATCTTCAGGAACATATAAACCTGCAGAATATGTTGTATCAGATTCCTGTGCAGTCATAATAAAAACTAAAGCTGTAACTACACACAAAGAAGTAAAAATCTTTTTCATATTTTACCTACCAGCCTTATGAAGCATTTTAATATGATTTGCAATTACTTCATTTTCTCTATCTAACATTTCTGCCTGTTCAAGATACTTCTTTGCATCGTCATATAAACCAAGCTTATAGTAAACCCAACCAAGAGAATCTAAACAAGCAGCAGAATTTGGAGAAGAATTTACAGCTTGTTTACATAAAGATAAAGCACGGGTTAAATCTCTTTCCTCACAGGCTAAAACATAACCTAAACCATTTAATGAAGTAACATTATCAGGATTAGTTCTTAAAGAATTTTCATAATATTCAAGACATTTTGCAGTATCATTCTGTTCCCAGGCAACAAAAGCAATGGCAGCATAAACAGAAGCAGTCATATATCCAGTTTCTAAAAGTTTATTTAACTCAAAGTCAGCAAGACGTCGCCTACCAGAAACTGCATAAATAACAGCAAGAAGAAATCTACATTGCAAAACTCGTTCAAGTTTCCCACCAGAAGTTACAACTTGTTCAAGATATAACAATGCATCATCATATTTTTGAAGTTTTGCATAACAAAGTCCAAGATAGTATGCAATTTCATTTCTATCTGCCCCGGAATCTATAGGAAGTGATAAAAAAAATGTTAAAGCCCCAGTATAGGCTTTCTGCTTATATAAATTGATTCCATCTGTAAGAATATTTTCTGCCATTATTTCCCACCCAAATTAATGAAAGAACAAAAATATTTTTCTACTATATATTACAACGAAAGCTTAATACAGTCTACTGCATCAATTGAAGAGCAAACAGGATCTGCGTACACAAGATTAATTGAAATAAATCCGTCCCGAACAACCTGATGATCTCCATTTTCAGAACAGACAGTATTCCCGTTTCCAGGAATAAATTTTGTCATAAATTCATCAGTTTTTGATTCTACAGGAAAAACATTGATCTTATCGTGATATTCTCTCTTACATAAACTATCTGTAAATTTAAATCCCTTATAAGAATCTGCTGAAATACCATTTACATTTACAAACTGTCTGGGATAAGTTGCTTTTGCAAAAGAAATCAATGTTTCAATATTTTTTTCAGCAAAATCAGCAAGAGCATTAAACTTAAAACCATCTTCTCTTATAGTGGCCCAGCTAACAGGATCAAGACTAAATGCAACTGATGGAATATTATCTAAAATTGCTTGTCTTGCAGCAGCGCAGGTTCCAGAATAAACAATATCTGTCCCCATATTACCACCAGCATTTATACCGGAAATAACAGCATCAATTTTTTCGTTTATTAAATCTCCGTTAATACCTAATGACACACAATCTGCAGGATAACCTGAACAAGTCCATTGATTTTCGCCAACTTTTTTTACTGACAATTCATTGTACATTGAAAAATGATGTGATACTGCAGACCTGTTTCCAGCAGGAGCAATAACAAATACTTTATGCCTTTTAGAAAGTTTTTCAGCAAGAATAGTTAAACCTTCTGCTCCATAACCATCATCATTTGTTAATAATAAATTCATTTTAATTCCTAATCTATTACAATTCTTGCACCATCTGCTGGAGTTACGTTATAACATTCAGGATGGTAACCAAATATTTTTTCAAATTCTACAAGTTTAGATTTAAACTCTTCTTCATCAGATTCTCTAATTACTGCATACAAACATCGGCCAAAACCTTTTCCTGTAATTCTTCCGCAGGTAACAGGATTTGTAACAAGATCCAGATTTGGTTCCAGTTCGTTTACTCTTTTTAGAATCCAGTCAATCTCAGGACAAGAAATTTCATACATATCACGCATACTTTCATGACTATGATTTACAGCTCTTGCAAACTTAAAGAAGTCTTTATCTTCAAGTCCTTGTTTAGCATCAATAACATCTTTATGCTCTCTCATAATACAAACAAGTTTTCTATGAATATCTTCTGAAACTTCTGATAATTCTTCGTTAATGTCATTTGGATTTGAAATATATTGCCATCCACCGTAAACATTAGGTTTTCTGTCTCTTAAATCACCTAGAATAAGTGCATATTGAGGTTCAAACAAAGTTTCTTCATTCCAGACAGACACTCTTGGAACTTTTGTATCTACAAGAAATATTTTTTTACCTTCAAAAGAATAAGGAATATATTCCCAGGAATTTTTTGAATAATCTGTAATTATAAGATTGTCTTTTTTTGCAAATAAAACTGAATAATTGTCAGCAAGCAAATTATTCAACATAAGGAACTTTCTGTTAGCTCTTTCCAAAACCTGAAGCATTTGAGCATCATTGCAAGGAAGATTAAATAATTGTTTTATTGCAAGAAGAGCTGCACCTTTTATGGCAGTTGTAATACCAAAACCTGCAGATGGTTGTATTTCAGAATATACAGTTATATTCATTCCCTGAAGTGTAAATCCTCCAGAAATAAATCCATATATAACAGCTTTTATTGCATTAGCCCATTTATCTTCTTTTTTATATTTCAATGTTGAAATTGAAGAATGTTTTCTATCATCAATCTGATAATAATAAAACTTAAGACTGGAATCATTTCTTTTTGTAATTGCAATATAAACAGGAAGATTTACAGCCATTGATAATGATTTATCTTTAAAGAACCATGAATGTTCGCCTATTAAATGAAAACGACCAGGTGCGGCACAAACAATTTCAGGTGCTGTCTCATATTCTTCACAGTGGATATCATTAATTTTCTTCATTGAATCCTCTCACCTATAATCTTAATGATTGAAACTTTTATAAATCAGTTATATATTCATAATAAGTGCATATATATATGTAAACACTTATATCCTTTTTAAATAATAATATAATGAATTCATTTTTACAAGTTTTTTATTCAGTTTTTTCAGGTCTCTTACTTTCTGTTGCTATTCCTAATGAATTGTTTCACTTCGGTTATCCTTTAGCATCTTTTTTTGCAATTTCTTTTTTTTACTGTGCAATAAAATCCTGTAAATCCTATAAAAAAGCTTTCTTTTGTACATTTATGCAGGTTCTTACAACTCATTTGTGTTCCAGTTTCTGGCTTGTAAATTTTAAGGATTTTGCAATTTTTACATTAGGTGGTTCTGCAATTGCAACCGCTTTTATTGGAGGTATTTTTGGAATATATCTTTACCTTCCTTATAGAAATTTTCCGGATTCCTTTTTAACAAGACATAAACTTTATAAAAAAATCAGTGAAACCCCTGCATTCAGAATTTTATATTTTGCTTCAATCTATACTTTATATGAATGGTATAAATCTTCAGGCTTTTTAGGTTATCCATGGGGTACAATTTCTTCTTCCATGTTTAACTGGCCTGTTCTGATGCAGATTTCTGATATAACAGGAGCTTATGGAATTACTTTTATAACCGTCTTTTTTAACTGTCTTCTTGCAGAATTTATTTCTTACTTCGTAACTTCAAAAACAATTTACGATTACAAAAAAAAGATTAATTATATTTTACAGATAAAAGATATTACTCTAACTTTTATAGTTTTGTTTATAACTGTAATTTTATACGGAACTTTTCAATATAATAAAACACGAACGCCAATCAAACAGATTACGTCAATTCTTGTTCAGCAAAATGCGGATCCGTGGATAACAGATTCCGATGAAGAAAGAATTTTAACATCACAAAGACTTACCCGAGAAAAAATTAAGGAACTTGAACAACAGGGAAAGACTCCTCAGTTAGTTGTTTGGAGCGAAGGTACTTTAATGTCACCATTCCCTTATGGAAAGGATATTTACGAATTTCACCCATACGAAGATCCTTTAATTCCATTTATTCACGAAATCAAAACACCCTTTATTACAGGAGGAGCAGTTATAAAATCCTATAATTACAATGGTCATTTTTATAATAAGTTCTTTAATTCCTCCCTCGTTTTTGATTCAGAAGGAAACTTAAGAGGAACCTATGGAAAATTACATCTGGTTCCATTTGCAGAAGCAATTCCGGGAAGTGATAATCCTTTTATCCGGGCTTTCTTAATGAAAATTATTGGAATTTCTTCAGGTTGGTCTAAAGGCGAACAGCTTATTAATTTTGATATTCCATGCAACTGGTATGACAGAGAAATTCTACCACCAGAAGAAATAATTGATGTAAAAGTACCATTTAATATTTTTGAGACATCACTTAAAAATAAACCTTCTGTAAAAATCAGTACACCTATCTGTTTTGATGATTCATTTACAGATGTAATGAGACCTATGTTCAATTCTGGAGCAGAACTGTTTATGAATATTACAGACGATTCCTGGTCATTAAAAAAATCCAGTGAATATCAGCATTTTGTAATTGCAGCTTATGATTCAATTGAATATAGAACAACTTTAGTTCGAACAACAAACGCAGGTTATTCAGTTGTACTGGACCCTTCTGGAAAAATTCTTTACGATCTCCCTCTTTTTGAAGAAGCAGCCCTTGCAGTTGATATACCAATTTATCAGCATATTCCAACAGTTTATTCAAAATTTGGAAACTGGCTTCCTTATCTGATTATTGTAATGTTATTTTTGTATACACTTTATTCAAAAAAATATTTTCTTACTCATAAATCAATTTCAAGCTTGAAATAAAAATTTGAAAAATTATTTATTGTCAACTGCATTAACAATTTTTTTTCTTAAAGCATAAAATTTTTTTTTGTCAACAAAAATAGTTTTTTTATTTTTCATAAATTCTATTGAGTTAACATATCTAGTGTTATATTATTTAATTAGCGTTATTAAGTACGCTAAATACAACTTAACAGGATTTAATTAATGCGTTGCCCTTATTGTGGAAGTCTTGAAGATAAAGTACTGGAATCACGTACAATGGTGAATGGAGAAAGCATCAGAAGACGAAGAGAATGTCTTTCTTGTGGTTATCGTTTCACTAGTTATGAACGTATTGATGAGAAGCCTTTTATGGTTGTAAAAAGAGATCAATCCCGACAGCCTTTTGACAGATTAAAACTTGAAAAAGGAATTTCCAGAGCTTTGGAAAAACGTCCGGTATCAGCAAACACAACAGAACAAATTGCAAATGATATTGAAGATATGGCAATTAAACTTGGAAAAGAAGCAAGAGAAATTCCAACTGCAAAATTAGGTGAACTGGTTCTTGAAAAGCTTTACGATATCGATAAGGTTGCCTACATCAGATTTGCATCAGTTTACAGACAATTCAATACAATTGAAGAATTCTTAACTGAAGTAAAAAACATAAAAAAGAAATCAAAATAATCAATTTCTGGCAAAAAACAGAAAGTTTATTATATTAATTAAAAAAAGACAGGGGAATCAAATGAGTGATGAATCAATCTTTCCGGAATGGAGAAGCTTTTTAGGAAGCAGCTCTGACAGTGAAACAAAAGGTTTTATAAAATCAGTTGTCAAACGTTCTGGAGAAATTGCAGCTTATGACAGAACAAAAATTGAAAATGCTATTTGCAGCGCAATTGAAGCTGTAGAAAAGCAAAAAGATACAGTCAGAGCCGAAAAACTAACTGATTTAGTAGAAGAAAGACTTCGTATTCAGTTAGCAGGAAATCGCGCTCATTCAATTCCAGCTATTGAAGAAATTCAGGACATTGTAGAAAGTGTTCTCATTGAAAATAAAGAAGTTGAAGTAGCAAAAGCATATATTCTTTATCGTGCCCGTCATGAAGCAATGAGAGATACAAAAAAACTTATGCTTGATATTAATAAAACAATGGATGGATATCTTGCACAAAGCGACTGGCGTGTAAATGAAAATGCAAATGTAAACTTTTCTTTAGGCGGATTAATTTTACATAATTCTGGAACAATTACAGCCAACTACTGGCTTAATAATATTTATTCTAAAGAAATTGCAGATGCTCACAAATCTTGTGCCTTTCACATACATGATTTATCCATGTTCAGTGGATATTGTGCAGGATGGTCATTAAGACAGCTTATTGCAGAAGGTTTAGGTGGCGTCCCTGATAAAATTACTTCAAAACCGGCAACTCATCTTTCTACTCTTGTAAATCAGATTGTAAATTTTCTTGGAATTTTACAAAACGAATGGGCAGGAGCACAGGCTTTCAGTTCTTTTGATACCTATCTTGCCCCCTTTGTCAGAACAGATAAACTCTCTGAAAAACAGGTTCGACAGTGCCTTCAGAGTTATATTTATGGAGTTAATACACCTAGTCGTTGGGGTTCACAGGCTCCATTTACAAACATTACTCTAGACTGGGTTTGTCCAGAAGATTTAAAAAACAAAAAAGCAATTGTAGGTGGAAAAGAACAAAACTTTACCTATGGTGACTGCCAGAAGGAAATGGATCTTATCAATAAAGTTTTTATAGAACTTATGATTGAAGGTGATGCTGAAGGCAGAGGATTTGCTTACCCAATTCCAACCTATAACATTACAAAAGATTTTGACTGGGAATCAGATAACGCAAAATTACTTTTTACAATGACAGCTCAATATGGAACACCTAATTTCCAGAACTTTATTAATTCTGATTTAAATCCAAATGATGTACGTTCAATGTGCTGTCGTCTCCAGCTGGATAAACGTGAATTACGAAGAAGAGGTGGTGGACTTTTTGGTGCTGATGAATTTACAGGTTCTTTAGGAGTAGTAACAATCAATCTTCCACAAATTGGCTATCTAGCAAATACTGAAGCAGAATTCTTTAAGCGTTTGGATTATCTTATGGATCTTGCCAGAGACAGTCTTTGTATAAAACGAAAAGTAATTCAAAAACTTTACAATGGTGGTTTATTCCCATACACAAAACGTTATCTAAAAACTCTTGTAAACCATTTTAATACAATTGGTTTATGCGGTATGAATGAATGTTGTCTGAATTTCCTTGGTGTTGATATATCAGATCCAAAAGGAAAAGCCTTTGCAGAAAAAGTTCTTTCTTATATGCGTGACAGACTTGCAGATTATCAGGAAGAAACTGGAGATTTATTCAATCTTGAAGCTACTCCTGCAGAATCAACATCATACAGACTTGCAAGACATGATAAAGAACATTATCCAGATATTATAACAAGTGGTACAAAAGATCCTTTTTATACAAACTCATCTCAGTTACCAGTTGATTATACAGCAGATGTTTTCGAAGCATTGGATCATCAGGAATCACTTCAAACAAAATATACAGGCGGTACAATGTTCCACGTATATATGGGAGAAGCAATTTCAGACTGGAAAGCTTGCAGCGATTTAGTAAAAACAATTTCAAGCAGATATAAAATTCCGTTCTTTACTATTTCACCAACCTATTCTATCTGCCAGATTCATGGGTATATTTCTGGACAACATTTTGAATGTCCAAAATGTAAAGCTGAAAAAGAAAAAGCTCTTAAAGATAAATTAAAAGCTCTGGAAGAAGAACGAAACAGATTGCTAGGCAAATAAATTTTTAAAATATATTTAAATTTAGTGTACTAAAATTAAAAAATAATATAAAATAACGCTATATTTAGCGTGATATTTACAATTAAATCAAAATTGAATTTATTACAATAAATAAAGTGGGAGAAAAAAAATGGAAAAAACAAGAACTCTTGCAGAAATCGAAAAAGAAATTGCTGAAACAAAAGCAGCATTAATGGACGTTCACGGAACAGAAACTGAAGTTTATGCTAGAATTGTTGGCTATTACCGTGCTGTAAAACATTGGAACAAAGGTAAAAGAGACGAATACGACCTTCGTAAAATGTTTACAATCGAAGACAGCAAGCTTTATGAAATTTCTTCAGCAGATACATCTTCTGAAAATAGTGTTCTTGCTTCAACAACTTCCACTACAACTGTAGAAGAAACTGAATCTGTTACATATGAAATGTTTACAAGAAAAACATGTCCAAACTGCCCTCCTGTAAAAGCATTTATTGAAAATCTTGATATGCCAGGACGAGCTATTGATGTAGATACAGAAGATGGTCTTGCAGAAGCTGCAAAAAAAGGTGTTTTTGCTTCACCAACAGTTATTTTTTACAATGAAGCTGGTGTTGAAACAGCAAGATGCCATAATGTTGAAGAATTAGAAGTTGTTTGTAAAAAAATAACAATAACAGCATAACCTATGGATTTTTTATCCTTTGATAAACCTGCAGGAGTTCTAGTTAAAACTACATTAGTAGATTTTCCCGGAATTGTTGCAGGTTCTTTTTTTCTAAAAGGCTGCAATCTCAGATGTCCTTATTGCTATAATAAGGGACTTATTGATAATTCAGATTCTGATGACTCTTTAAATTCCATAAATGATTTATTTTTTCATCTGGAAAAACGAAAGGCTATATTACATGGAATTGTAATTAGTGGTGGAGAACCTCTACTAAATCCTTATACTCCCTTTATTATTAAAAAAGCAAAAAGTCTCGGCTATAAAATAAAACTAGATACAAATGGAACTTTACCTTATGAATTGGAAGCCTTTTTGCAAAATTCTGAACTGAAACCTGATTATATCGCTATGGATATAAAAACAACTCCAGAAAAATATGCAACATTATTATGTAATCCAAAATCAAAATACATAGGAAATACAAATCATTTTATTACTTCCATAAAACATTCTATTTCACTTTTATCGGAATTACCTGCAGATCAAAGAGAATTTAGAACTGTTTTAGTACCTAATCTTATTGATAAGGAAACAATTATTAAAATTGCTGAAATATTACCAGAAGACGCAAACTGGTTCTTTTCTCAATTTAGAAACCAAAATTGTTTGAATCCTGATTATAACAACATCACTCTCTTCTCAGATTCTCAGATTACAGCTTTATTAGAAACTGCTAAAAAATATATTAAAAATTCAAAATTAAGATAATTTTTTTCAAAATTACATTTATACTATTGACATTATTTTAATTAATTTATATATTAATAACACCTTGGGGATTTAGCTCAGTTGGTAGAGCACTCGGCTCATATCCGAGCGGTCATAGGTCCGAGTCCTATAGTCCCTATAAAGCTTCCAATTTTATTAGTTGGAAGCTTTTTTATTTAACCATTCTGTATACAAATTTCTTATAAAAAATTAAAAATCCAACAAATTCATTAAGTTCAAAAAATGTATTACTAACTAATGATAGTAAGTTTTTATGTCCATTTCAGTTAATTTTTGTTAATTTTATTTCATTCAGTTATTTTTATTAACAAATATTAATTTAAAATTTCAGGTTACCTCCCAAATGGAAATTTCCCTTTTTTTTTTTAATTTTTAAATTTTTTGTAAAAAAAAGGAACTGTCTTTTAATAAAACAGTTCCTTTTATTACAAATTAAATTAATTATTATTAATATTCATCTGTTTCAAGCTCATTCATAAGATTCTTATTTAAGTAATCATTAATATTTTCATTTGAAATTTTATTTACTAAATCTGTAGCCATTGCTTTTGTAAGATAATAATTTAAATTCATAGATTCCATTGGATAAGAACTTTGAGGACCATCACACATATTATTCTTTGCAGAATAGATTGTTATTGTAAAATATGGAGATTTTCCATCAAACTTATATCCTAAATAAGCAGTAGCATTTGCATTGTTTGGTGTAGAAATTTTAAATGTTCCCCAATCCAATCTACACTTTACAGAACCATAAATCTTATATGATTTAGAATTTTTTCTATCAAGTTTTTTTTCTTCAAAATCTGAAAGATATTTATTTACTGCATCGTTTAAAAGCAATCTTGAATTATCATCAAAGGTAACATAATAATAAGCTCCATTATATTGACTCCCAAAACCTACAGTTTTACTTTTTGTTTGAACAATAATTACACCATCTTGTCTGTCTACTTTAAATAGCATATTTTGAGTACAAATAGACATATCATCAAGTTCGATGAATTTATCAGTTCCAAATAATTTTCCCCAGAAATTAGTATTTTTATTTGTTTCAGAACTATTACCAGCTTCTCTTGGTACAATTATAGTTGATTGTGTAGATGAATAATTATCTTCCTGAATAGGTTCTGTTGATCCACATGAAATTGATGTTAAAAGTTGAGCAGCAACTATAGATGCAAATAAAATCTTATTTTTTTTCATTAATATCCCCTTTCTTATTACAACATATAAGAATACTATATTGTTACAATAATAACAAACTGAATTTGTAATATAAACTAGTTGTTAAAAATATAATATACGTTTATAATTTACATACAGAATTATTAAAGGAGTTTTAAATGAAAAAGCTTTTTTTAGTAGCCTTAGTTTTATCAGTTTTTGCTACTGGTATTTTTGCACAAAACACAAACATTAATGTAACACCTCAGAAAGATGAATCAAAATGGTCTCCTCTTTTTTATCAGAATATTCCAGTTCTTAAAATTCTTGAAGCTAGAGATGCTTATGTAGTTATTTACCAGAAAAATAAGGTTGGAACAGGTTCCGTTGTTATTCCTAAAAAATGGGCAAATGGAAATCCTGATAATCCTCGAAAATTAAAATTCAGAGATATTAAAAATCCTGATGCAGCATTTATGACTGTTGTAAAACGAGATGGTAAGTTCCATCGTGTAATTCTTACAATTCCAATGTCAAAACGTAACCGCTTCTGGGGTGTAGTTGAATATGGAAGTGAAGTTCAGGGTGCTGATAAAGAAACTCTAGAAGATATTCAGTTATAGAAACATATAAACCACATGAAAAAAAAGGTTGAGAAATTTCTAATTTTTCAACCTTTTTTTTTCACTCTACAACAAATTATAATCAAGGATATATTATGAACACTATAATTCCACAAAATTATATTAATGAATTTTCAGATTTTATTTCATCACACGATTTTTTTTATGTAATTGGACATAAAGAACCAGATGGAGATTGTATAGCTTCATGTTTAGGTGTATCAGAAATACTAAAAACTTTTAACAAGGAACACTTACTCCTTTCAGCAGGTCCTTTTAAAAGAAATGAAATAATACAGTACGAATCACTGTTTACAAATGAAATGCCATTTCAAAATGATGATGAAAGAAAAAAAACAGGATTGATTATTGTTGATTGTTCAGAAATTCAAAGATTAGGAGAAATTGAAGGTGATTTTAAGGAATTAGATACTTTCGTAATAGATCATCATAAAACTTCTGAACTTCCAGATAATATGAAAGGATATGTAAATCCAGCTGCACCTGCCTGTGCATATCTTGTTCAATTATTTTATGAAGAACTAATTGGTCCTTTAAAATCAGAACTTGCAAAAATTATATTTTTTGGAATTTCTACAGATACAGGTTTTTTCAGATTTTTATCAACCTCACCAGAATCTGCAGATATTTTAAGTGCATGTTCCAGACTTGTTACTTATGGTGCTGATCCCAGATCTATTTATACAGAAATAAACAGCGGAAAACCTTATTCTACTAGAAAATTACTTGGTATTCTCTTAAATAAAGCAGAACGATATTTGGATAACAGACTCGTAATAACTTACGAAACAATGGAAGATACAAAAAAATATGGTATCGACGGAAGAGATTCTGATGCTCTTTATCAATTATTACTTTCAGCAAAGGATGTGGAAGCTGTTGTATTTTTAAGACAAGACACACCTACAACTTGTACTGGTGGATTCCGTTCACAAGATAAAGTTGACGTATCTTTAGTAGCATCTAAATTTGGCGGTGGTGGTCATAAAAATGCATCAGGAATGAGCACAGAAGGAAAACTTGAAACATTAATTCCTCAAATTGTAAAGGAATTTGCAAGAATAATGTAAATGGGAAATTTCCCATTTTTACTGAAATTCCGTGAAACATTTTGCCAAAATCGTGAAACATTTTTAACTTGGCACGAAAATTGCAATTAATGTTTAGATTTCAAAAACGATAAGGAGGTTTTATGAAATTAGACATTAATTCAATCCCTGAAAAAATCAAGGATGGTAAATTAACTGCAAGAGAGGCAGTTAATCAGTTGGCTGTATTTATTGTACAGAATCCTGCAATTTTTGGACTTCCTAAAAATGATGAAGATTTAATTAGTGAAGTTGTTATGCATTTTCTGGAAAAAAGTGAAAATTCATTTGAACACTTTAATCCTAATTATGGTTCATTTTTCACTTACTTTTTTTGTTATGTAAAAAGCGTAATAATTACCTGTTCCAGAAAACGTATGACAAGATTTACTCAAGACAGTCATTCAATTAACGAAAGTATATTGGACTATGATAGTCATAATGAAGCTTATTCTTCTATTGATTTTAATGAAATTGGAAAAGGAACAGTTCCTTACAGTATTAAAAAAATCCCAGTAGAAGCATTTCAATTAGCCAGTAAGTCAGAAAATTATAAAATCAAGAAAATTGATAGTTCTAAAAATAATTTACCTAAAATACGAGAATTTTCCGAACATTCTACAAAAATTGAAAGAATAATTCTTATTCTGGCATTAAAATCTTCATATTACATTACAGATGAACAAATCACCAGAATCAGTGAAATTTGCAGAATAAATGAAAATCATCTTCGCGATGCAATTCATTTATTAAACCAGGATTTAATTGAAAAAGCTGAACGTCATATTTCATTAGTAAACAGAAGAAACAGAGCTTATTATCTTAAGAAAAAATATGAAAATGAATTATCTCAAATAGAATTAAATAACATAAACAACCTTTCATATTCTAAAGATAAAATTACTAAAAAATATGAAAATCAATCTAATCATCTGGAATTATTTAATGAGCTTTTGAAAAATGGTGTAATTAATATTCGGCCAACAAATAAAGCTGTTGCAGATATAATGGGATTGTGTGAGCGTCAAATCAGTTATTATTTAAATAAAGCAAAATCACTCACAATCGAAGAATAACTTTTAATTATTCCGGCAATATTTATTTAATTATTGAATATTGTCGGAATAGTTTTAATTTTGTAAAATAACTGCATGAAAATTTATTTAGCAACTGGAAACAAAAATAAGAAAAAAGAAATGGTAGAATTACTGCCAGAACACACAATTGTAATACCTTCTGATGAAGGAATTGATTTTGATCCTGAAGAAACTGGTACAACTTTTTATGAAAACAGTTTAATAAAAGCAAAAGCATTATATGAAATTGTACACTGCCCTGTTATTGCTGATGATTCGGGAATTTGTGTTGATGCATTAAATGGAGCACCAGGAATATATTCATCACGATATGCAGGACCAGATTTCATGAAAGGAAAACCAGATGGTTCAAAGATTTCTCAGGAAGAACAAAATATATTTTTAATTTCACAACTTAATGAAGCCTTAAAACAGGAAAATTTGCCAAAAGCAGAATATCTAAATGGAAAACGATCTTGTCATTATACATGTGCAATGGTTCTTTATATGGGAGCAGATAGAATTGTAATTGCTCAGGAAACTTTTGAAGGCACATTGATTGATGATATTAATCAGCAGGCTGGTTCTGGAGGATTTGGATATGATCCAATTGTATATCTTCCACAATATAACAAGACTGTAGCCGAAATAACTGCTGAAGAAAAAAATGCTATATCTCATAGAGGTAAAGCTGTAAAAATTATTCAAAAAATATTAAAAAATTTGTAATTTTTTTTAAATTTTTATTAAAGTTTTATATACACATTGCCGAAATTATATATAGAAGTGTAATGGGTTTATCGACTTCGTAGAAGCAAGGCTCAAACATTTCTGCAAAAGTGTGTAGGTGTAGCCTTGTAAAGCATTTGCACATTTTTGCTTCTTTTTGCCAGAAGAAAGGATTCTTCTGTTTTATATTCCAAGGAGGAATACTATGGTTATCAACCACAACATGTCGGCAATGTTTGCCAATCGTCAATTGGGAGTTACAGGTCTTTCATTAAACAAAGATATGGAAAAACTCTCATCAGGTGAAAAAATCAACCGTGCAGGTGATGATGCTTCAGGACTTGCAGTATCTGAAAAGATGCGCAGCCAGATCCGTGGTTTGAACAAAGCTTCACAGAACGCACAGAATGGTATCAGTTTCATTCAGACAACTGAAGGTTATCTTCAGGAAACAACTGATATTATCCAGCGTATCCGCGAACTTGCAGTTCAGTCTTCAAACGGTATCTATTCAGCAGAAGACCGCATGCAGATTCAGGTTGAAGTTTCAGCTTTAATTTCTGAAGTTGATCGTATCGCTAGTGCAGCACAGTTCAATGGTATGAACATGCTTACTGGACGTTTCGCACAGCCAACAGGTGAAAATGTTGTTACTGGTTCAATGTGGTTCCACATTGGTGCAAACATGGATCAGAGAACACAGGTATTCATTGGTACAATGACAGCTGCTGCTCTTGGAGTACGCAATGTTGGTACTGAAGAAAAACTTTCACTTGAAACACCGGAAGATGCCAACCGTGCAATTGGAACTTTGGATGAAGCTATCAAAAAGATCAACAAACAGAGAGCTGATCTTGGTGCTTACCAGAACCGTCTTGAACTTACAGTTAAAGGCTTGAATGTAGCTGCTGAAAATACTCAGGCTGCAGAATCACGTATTCGTGATACTGATATGGCAAGTCAGATGGTTGAATTCACTAAAAACTCTGTATTACAGCAAGCTGGAACTGCTATGTTGGCTCAGGCTAATTCACAGTCACAGAATGTATTGTCTTTACTGAGATAGTGATATATAATATATAGAGGAGTAGAAATATTTTTACTCCTTTATATATTTGCACGGCTTATCTTGATTTCTTATCTTAACAATTAAGCCCAGTGTAATTTATTTGAAAAAAACGAAATGCTTTTTCAGAGGCATTAGATCTTTGAAATAGTGTTTTTCATGTTATGCGAGTGACAGTAGAGATATTTAGATTATTTTTAATCTGAATATCTCTGCTGTGACAGGTCTGAACTAAACCAGAGGCGCAATCTGCTTTAGCCTTCACTCGCAGACCCAAATCATGATGATTTGTGGTTTTAAGTAAACATGGAGGGCACAACTATGATTATTAATCACAACATGAGTTCTTTATACTCTAATCGTGTTTTGAATATTTCTAATGAAAATGTTCAGAAGAGTATGGAAAAACTCGCTTCTGGTGAACGCATCAACCGTGCAGGTGATGATGCTTCAGGATTGGCTGTATCTGAAAAAATGAGAAGCCAGATTCGCGGACTTAACCAGGCAAGTAAGAATGTTATGAATGGAGTTTCATTCATTCAGACAACTGAAGGATATTTACAGGAAACAACTGATATCATTCAGCGCATTCGTGAACTTTCTGTTCAGTCAGCAAACGGTATCTACAGCGATGAAGATCGTATGCAGATTCAAGTAGAAGTTTCACAGCTCGTAGCAGAAGTTGACCGTATTGCAAGTCAAGCACAGTTCAATGGAATGAACATGCTCACAGGTCGCTTTGCACAGGCAGGAAATAACATTATGCAGATTCAGATTGGTGCAAATGTTGACCAGAACACTCGTGTTTTCATTGGCACAATGACTGCTTCAGCTTTAGGTTTGAAAAACGGTCAGGGTGACGGTGAAAAACTTTCTATTTCAACACCTGATCAGGCAAACCTTGCAATCGCAACTATTGATGAAGCTTTAAAGAACATCAATAAACAGCGCGCAGACCTTGGTGCTTATCAGAACCGCTTTGAAATGGCTGCAAAAGGAATTAACGTAGCTGCAGAAAATACACAGGCAGCAGAAAGCCGTATCCGTGATACAGACATGGCTTCTGAAATTGTGGATTTTACAAAACACTCGATTCTCACACAATCAAGTACTGCAATGCTTGCACAGGCTAATTCACAGTCACAGACAGTATTGGCTCTCTTACAGTAGACTCACACACTACTCTAAGTAACTATTGTCTTATTCAAAGGTTGTTTATAGAAATATAGACTATTTTAGAGATATCTTGATGTCATCTTTATTTTAGTCGTTTTAATAAAAAGGGGTTGCGCCCCCCTTTTTATTATTTTTTTTCAGGGAGGATACATATTTTTATAATATGTTTTTAACAAGAAGGAGGAACCTATGAATACAATTTCAACTAATTCACCGGTTCAAATGGCAATGGATGGCCAAACTCTATATAATTCTGTTAATACACAATTAAAAAGATTTGGAACAAGCCAACAGAATGTTGCGGCAGTAGCTCCAAATGGTGCTGAAGTCGCACAGAATATAGCAAATAATATTGCTGAAGTAAAAGCAGATTCACAACAACTTCAGAGAATGTCTGAAATGGTTGATGGTAGAAAATTACAATTCAACGTTAACAAAGAATTGGATTGTGTTGTAGTTCGAGTTGTGGACTCAAACACAAACCAGGTTGTAAAGGAGATTCCGTCTGAAGACATGCAGAAACTTAAATTAAGAATCCGACAAGCAATTGGAACCTTAATTGACGACTTAGTCTAATCTGCACTTCTGACAATAACTATGGCCGGATTAAATATTCCAGGAGTAACAGACCGCTATAAAACTAGTGAGACTGTTGATAAACTTATGCAAATCGAGCGGATTCCGTTAACAAGGGAACAGAATCAGCTCGAAGAGTATAAAACACAGCAAAATGCCTGGCGGGAAATTAATTCTCAATTATCATCTCTTCGCGAAACAACAAGGGATTTATATTCCTTTGATAATCCATTTAACAGTAAAATTTGTACATCTAATAATGAAGATGCAATTACAGCAGAAGCTACTCGTAGTGCAGATATTCAATCATTTAAAGTTGATGTAATAAAAACAGCATCATCAGATAGATTTATGTCTGATGATTTACCATCGGATTTTGAAGTACCTAAAGGTCTTTACACATACAAAGTTTCCGGAAAACAAGTTTCCTTCAACTGGAAAGGTGGTTCACTAAAAGCTTTTTCAGATGCATTAAATAAAAGAAGCAACGGTGTTATTAAATCAATGGTTATTGGTGCTACTGCTGGTAAAAAAACACTTCTTATCGAATCATTGGCAACGGGAAAAGAAAATCGACTTATTTTTGAAGGTGCAGCTAAAGACCTAGCAATGAATTCGGGAATGATTACAGCTTCAAAACCTTCAAACAACAATTCTTTTTCTATATCTCAGAATTCTATTCAACCTGTAAATTTTTCAAATTCTGAAGATGAATCAAAAAGTCTCCCTACTCTTTCAACAGCAAGAACTCAATTAACAAATGGAAAAATACATGTAGATCCACGAGGAGCTTTTCAATTAAGTGTTCCTCAAAATGTGGCATCTAATTCAAATAATCATATTACATTTACAATTTCTTCTAATAAGATTACAGATATTACAGAAGAAATGAATAAAGAACCGGTAGAACCTGTTTTACCTGATTCAGGATTTGCAGAATATAGTGGAATCGTTGTACAAAACAGTCCATCTGAAAGTTTATACACAAACGAAATCATTGAAAAAGAAATTGTAAATCCTGTTACTAATAAAAATATATTATATGCAGTAATGAACGATGGAAGCGAAAAACTAATTTCAACACCATCAATTTTATCAGAAGGTGAAGTTTCTATTGATTTACCTTTATCGGAATATGAAGGAATCAAAGGTATTCTTGTTAAAAACTCAAATACTTCTTATAGCTTTGATGTATCATCTTTTGCTGTTTATGATTACTCTACAGATACAGGTTATACACCAAATCATGCAGTATCAGAAGCAGGAGATGCAATAATTAAATATGAAGGAATAACAATAACACGTCCAACTAACAGAATTGACGATGTTGTTCCAGAAATTACATTAAATCTCCATGATACAACCGACAGAGCAGCAACTATTAATATTAAACCAGATAAAGAAGCCTCAAAAAATGCTTTAATTAATTTTGTAGGAAAATACAATCAGGTTGTTGCAAAAATAAATGTTTTGTCTCAATCAAAAAATGAAATTATTGAAGAATTAGATTATTTATCTGATGATGAAAAAGATAAATTAAGAAAACAATTAGGAATGTTTCAGACAGATTTTTCATTAACAAGTATAAAATCTAACATGCAGTCAATTATATCAGCCAGTTACAAGTTTGATGAATATTCTACATTATCTTTACTTTCACAGATTGGTATTTCAACAAATGCAACAGGTTATTCTGGATCATATTCAGCAAGCAAATTACGTGGATATCTTGAAATTGATGAAAAAAAACTTGATGCTGCACTCGAAAAAGATATGGATTCAGTAAAAATGCTTTTTGGATATGATTCTGATGGTGATATGATTGTTGATACAGGAATTGCATATAAACTTGATAAACAGATAAATGCATATACTCAATCTGGTGGAATTCTTGCATTAAAAACTTCTACTTTAGATTCTAAAATAAAAAGTTCAGAAAAACAAATTGCAAGACTTGAAGATCAGATGAATGCAAAAGAAGCTGATTTACGCCAAAAATACAGTTCAATGGAAGGCTCTTTAAATAGTCTTGAAGCTCAACAGAATTCAATTTCTAACTTTACGAGACAAAATAGTCCTAGAAATTAAGAGGTAATTTATGATTAAAATATATATGAATGAATCTCCAATTGATGTAAAACTTGAAGAAGAACAGACAATCGGTGATGTATTAAAGTCATTTGAACAAACCTGTGAAGAGAATCAGGCAACTGTTATTGGAATCACAATTAATAACGAGCAAATTACAGCAGATAAATTTGATGAAATCTCAAGTAAACCTCTAACAGATGATTTATGTTTTAATTTTACTGTAGTTTCAGTTTCTATGATAAAAGACGCATTCCTTCAATTATCAGATTTATTTAATACTCTTTCTGATAAAATGGCGCAAGTCCCTGTTGATTTACAAAGTGGAAAAAATAATGAAGTTTCCATTGCAATTAAAGAAGTTGCAGACAGTATTGATGAACTATGTCATTTTGCATCTTTAGCAACCTTATTTCCAGAAACTTTTAAAGAAGCCATGATTGAAGGTCATTCATTTAAAGACTTTTTTACAGACTTTTCACCAATCTTATTAGATTTTGAACAGGCTATGCAAAATAATGATACAGTTTTAATTGGCGATCTTTCAGAATATGAAATTTGTCCTAGATTAAAAGCAATTTCAGATGCATTAAAAACAATGTAAGAATTTACTACTTGAAACGCTGCAAATTTTAGAGTAATTTATTAATAATATGCGAGTTGTTGAATTACAGAATTTACAAAGAGAAGAAGGACAAATTTTCTACATCAGAAAATATTCATGTAATATTGTTCTTGAACTTCCAACTCAAACAGAATCTCCTCAAATCCAATTTACAATTGAAATGGACGGTTTAGGTCGTAAAACAATTGATTTAAAAATTTTACAGAGTGTAAATTATCCTGTTATTCCTTTAAAAAAATCAATAACAGAATTTTTAATAAAAGAAGATGATGAAGGTAGACTACCTTGCTAAAATTTATTACAAAAAATCCAGAAGAGACAATTTCTTTAGGATATAAAATTGGTCAGAAATTAAAGAAAGGTGATGTTATTGCAATGCAAGGCACATTGGCTGCTGGAAAAACCACAATTACAAAAGGTATTGCAAAAGCATTAAATATTGATGATACAATCACAAGTCCAACATTTTGTTTAATCAGTGAATATTCCGGAAAAATGCCACTTTATCACATGGATGTTTATCGTCTTGAAGGTGGTGATGATTTTGTAAATTTAGGAACAGATGACATGATTTACGGCGACGGAGTTTCCATTATTGAATGGAGCGAAAAAATCATGGATGAACTTCCTGAAAAAACAATAATTTTAAAAATAACTCCAAATGATGATGGAAGCCGATTAATAGAAATTTCAAATTGGAAAAATGGTGAAATTGAATAATTCAGGAAATTAAATATGAAAGGTTTAGCTATAGATTGTGCTGTTTCAAGACTTACGATTGCAGCAAAGAATGATGATTACAAATTTATCTCCGTTTATGATATTGGAATGAAACAATCTGAAACAATTGTTCCTGCAATAGATTTAGCTATTAACAAAGCAGGATTAAACAAAACAGATCTGGAATATCTTGCAATTACTGCTGGACCTGGAAGTTTCACAGGATTAAGACTTGCAATTTCTGCATTAAAAGCAATTGAAATGGCATTTAATATTCCTCTTTATGGAGTTTCTTCACTGGATGCTTACAGTTATGCATATAAAAACTTTTCTATTCCAGTTTTATCAGCAATTGATGCTAATAAAAATAAATATTATGCCGCAATTTACGAAAATCAAGAAAAAGTCTTAGAAGATAATGATTATGATATTTCTTTTATAAAAGAAAACATAAAAACTTATGAAGAATTATTAATATGTGGACCAGATGCAAACAAATTAAAAGAGATTATTATTGAAGATAATAAAAACATTAAAATTTCAACTTTAGTTTTTGAACCAAATGCTGTTGAAAGTTTATTTGAAATTGCTGAATATAAAATTTTAAATAAAGAATCACCTTTAAAGGATTTTGACGGTCCTATTTATTTAAGAGCCAGTGAAGCAGAAATTAAATTACAGGAAAACCAATAAAAAAAATAACCTTGAACTTTAGTCCAAGGTTATTTTTTTTATTTTTTTAACATCTTTGAAAGAACACTTACTGCATTCTTAGTTTTTTCATTATCAGGATTATCAAGAGCTGCTCTGTTTTCAGATTGAATTGCATCAAAAACTTCCTGTCTAAAAACTTTTACATTTTTAGGTGCTTCAACCCCAATTTTCACCTGATCGCCATGTACATCAATCAAAGTAATTACAATGTCATTACCAATTCTGATTTTTTCATCAATCTTTCTTGAGAGAATTAACATTACTTCTCTCCTTTCGAATTTAAGGCTTCGAGAATATTAACCTTTGTAGACCATCTGTTATCATTTAAAACAACTTGAATACATTGTTTGTTTGATTTATTAATAACAAGTGGTCCCTGAAAATTAGCAGTAACAGGTCCTCCATTAGCAGGAATTGTTACTATTGTCATAATAATAATATCTTCAGGTTTTTTTATTCCAATTTTTGCAAGTGTTGAATCATCAATATCTGTTTCATAATTTGAAGAAATCAGAAATGGATCAACAATCAAAAAAGCAAGATTTTTATCTTCCAATGATTGTAACCAGATGAATGGTTCATATTCACAATCAACCAATGCATATTTTGTAAGAGATTCAAATCCTAAAAGACCTTCTGGCAAAGTTAAAAGCTGGTCTTCTGAAACTTCAACTATTTCATTATTTTTTGTTTCAACTTTCATTTATTTAATCCTTTATTAACGCATATAGTTTAACAATGTACTTGAATACATTTTACCAGCCTGGCTTAATGTTGCCTGATTTGTATAATCAAGCATTTTCATATCAGTAACAGCTTTTGTAAAATCTAAATCACCTTCGCGAGCAATCATTTGTGTAACATCTAATGCAACTTTTGAATTTCTTGTAGCATTTAACTGAGCTCTTTCATATTCAGCACCATTTTTTGCTATTCGAGTTACAAGATTATCAATACCTAAATCAATTGTTCCCAAAACACGACCACCAATTGATTCCTGATCACCTGCAAGTAAAGCATTTCTAAAAGCGATTACAGAATCAAACATTGAACCACCAGAAACTCTTACTCCATCACCAAAATTATATGGAGGTTTCTGACTTGAATCTTTAATGATACCTAATTCATATAGAGAGCTACCCTGAATATCGTTTACCCATAATTGTCTAGCATCTGTTGTTTCAAAATTAAGTGCATTTCTTACAGGATCTAAACTAGCTTTTACAGCAGCTCCACTATCATTAATTTTACTGATTAAGGCATAAACATTATCACCTTGAGAAATTTCAACTTCAACTCCATCAATAGAAATTACAGAATCTCCACTAGCCTGCCATTGAGTTGCATCTCTTGCACCAAAAATCATTTGATTTTCAGCCCAAAATGTTTTTACACCTGAATTATCATTTACAAGATATTTATTTTCATCAACTTCAACCTGATTGCTTTCAATGTTTCCGTTGTATCTTAAATTCTGAATTAATGGTATTCCGGAACCTTCAACATTTCCCATTTCAATATCAAATGCAGTTGCTTTTGTATTTGTTCCAGCAAACAAAGAATTTCCATCAGCATTAACAGCATTGGCATTCTGAACAAGTTGTTTTAAAAGTTCATCAACTTCCATTGCCATATTTTTAAGATCATCCTGATTATAAATACCATTTGCACCTGTAACAGCAAGTTCTCTAATTCTCTGCATAATCTGTAATGAATCATTCATGTAACCTTCTCTTAATGAAAATTCATCAGACAAAGTTTTTGCATTTTTTTCAAAATTATTGATTCTATTTACATATGACTGATATCTTACAAGATGACCAGCAGCAATTGGATCATCACGTAACTGCTGAATTTTCTGCTGACTACCAATCTGATTATTTACTTTGTTTAATCTTGATTCCTGCAATCTTAAGTTAGACTGAGTATTTCTATTATTCATGTTTGAACTGATTCTCTGCATATTACGTATCCTCCTTAGGAAGCATTATTTCTATTAAACACCTAATCTATTTATTACTGTATCAATCAAACTGTCCCATACAGTAATAAATTTAGCAGCAGCATTATAACCGTGCTGAAATTTCATAATTTCTGCTAATTCTTCATCAATATTTACACCACTTATTGAATCTCTTAAATTGTGTAAATCATCCATAATTGCATTCTGACTTAAAAGATTTGTTTCTGCCTGTTCACCTTTTAATCCAACATTTGTTACAGTATCAGCGAAATAATCATCAAAAGTTCTCATACCGCCAACCATAACTTTTGTATTTCTAATAGAAGCAATTTCTACTGCAGCTCTAGCATCACCAGTAAATGCATTTCCGGCAGAATCAAGATATCCCGCTGCTACATTCATCACATCATTTCTTATTACTTTATTTACTTCAACGTATGCTGATGGATTATAAACAGGACTAACTGCAAACTGAGTTCCTTCAACTAAAGCATTAACAGCATCTGGTTGAGCAAAATCATAAGCATTTTCTTCGCCTGGACCATTTAAAATTCCTGAATATCCAGCAAGGAAGAAACCTGAATCTTCAACATGACGAATTACGAAATCAGGATTAGAAATGTCCTGGGAAGTTGTAGCTTTTAACACAAGATGATTATCTTTATCAAGATAGGCTTTAACTTCACTTTCACTATCATTAATTCTTGCAATAACAGTTTCTACAGTATCTGTATGATTGTAAGGAATAACAACATTTCCATTTACTCCAGAAAGAGTCATGACTCCATCAAGTCCAATCTGCTGTGTTAATTCCAATTTATTTTTTCCAGAAAATCTGAAAATATAGGAAGTATCAAGCTGCCCATCACCATTTCTGTCATAATTACCATTGGTATTTTCAACAAATGGATGCTGTACAAAGAAATCAAGACCTGTAACTTTATTAGCACCAACAGCATTTCTATGAACATCATTTACAAGGTCAGAAAAATTCATTGTCATTGTATTTAATGATTGAATTTCATTTCTAATATCAACATCTCTTAATTCAACAAGAGCGCCTAAACTACCACCAGAGAAAAATGCATCATTTCCAGTATCAGTCCATATAAGTTTACTATATCCAGTATCATCATATCTTGGTTCAAGCCCAATCTCTCTGGAAATACTGCCCTGAACTATTACTCTACCATCAACATGAACCATAAATTCATCAGGATCCCGATTATCAGTAGTTATATTTACTAATTGAGAAAGTTTATCTACAAGTAAATCACGTCTATCTAATAAATCATTAGGATTATCACCCATTGCACGAGAACGTACGATTTCTGAGTTTAATTCAGCAATCTGACTAGTATAATTATTAACCTGTTGTACAGTTGCTTTAATATCACCATCAACAATATCAGCTACTCCAGTTAAACCTTCCCATCTTTGTTTGATTGAATCTGTTAAAGTCACACCTCTAGTAACAACTGCTTGTCTGGCTGACTGATTTTCGGGATGAATTGAAAGTTCCTGCCATGATTCCCAGAATTTGTCCATATTAGAACGAACTGAAACATCATATGGTTCATTATAAATCTGTTCCAGCATAGTATAATATTTACTGCGAGTATCCCAATATGATTCCTGATTTGCCTGAGCAACAATTCTTTTATCAAGCAGTTCATCTCTTATACGATTTACACTCTGAACATCAACTCCCTGACCTATTTGACCTGGTCTTTCAGGGCGAGTTAAATCAGGTTTATACAAAGGATCAAATTCTTTAATCTGAACTCTTTGTCGTGAATATCCTTCTGTGCTTGCATTTGAAATATTATGACCTGCAGTTGTAATGGCATCTGTATTAGCCATTATGCTTCTTTTACCTAATTCAATTCCAGAAAATGTTGAACCCATATCTAATCTCCTGACTAAAAAAGCTGATTTACTACTATACTTTGAGGTTTTGACTGAACAATCTGTCCAGCTTTTGAATAAACTTTATTTCTTCTTTGAGGAACAGCATTGTCTATTACCCCCTGAATAAAGTCTTTTGTTATATTTACATATTTACTGAATGCTTCATTTTCAATTTTACATTTCAAAAGTTTTGCTCTTAATGCTGAAAGTTTTTCAGAATAAGGTTTTAACTCTTCATTGCTCATGGAAACCTGAATTGAATCTCTTTTAATGTCTAAGTTCTGAAAACAAGTACTTAATGTATTCATTTCTACAATAATCTTATTTAAATCTTCCCAGTTTTTTTCACTGACAGCTTTTTTTAAGCTTGTATGATTTACCATAATATTATCAAGAATTTTTTCTTCATCATTTAATATTGTATTAAAATCCAACTGATTCATTTCCATAATCTTACCTCATTTAAAGTACATGGCTTCAGTTGATTATCGGATTGTGAAAATTTTAGTTAAGCAAAAAATTTAATAAATTTGAATCTTTTTTCTTATAATATAACGGTTATCTACTTGACGAAATATTCTTAAACATTTATATTAAAAAAGTCTCTTATGACATATGGTGCCTATAGTTCAGCGGTAGAGCGCCAGATTGTGGATCTGGTTGTCGTCGGT
>JAKSTJ010000016.1 GCA_024402635.1 Treponema sp.
AGATAATACGCCAGTTGTGTAATTACAAAGGTGTGGAAATCATAGAAGGACACTTGATGCCCGACCATGTACACATACTAGTAAGTATACCACCAAAATACAGCGTGTCGCAATTTATGGGATATTTAAAAGGCAAGAGCAGCCTGATGATATTTGATAAACATGCGAACCTGAAATATAAGTTTGGAAATCGCCATTTTTGGGCAGAAGGATATTATGTAAGTACAGTTGGCTTGAATGAAGCTACAATTGCAAAATATATCCGGGAACAAGAAGCCCACGATATAGCGATGGACAAAGTAACTGAAAAAGAATATGAAGACCCTTTTAAGGGTAGTAAGTAGTACCAAAGGCCTTTTAAGGGCCTGCGGGTGACAAGCTGCAATAGGCTTGAACGTATGTGAAAGCGTGGGACTTGAGTCTCAGCTTGAGAACCTAGCCTTATAGGCTAAGTGCAAACCACCCGTTTTACGGGTGGTTATGATAATCAAAATTAAAGTTTTTTTGTTACAACAACAGAATTGTCTGCGTTACTGTAAGGAGCAGGAATGTATTTATCTGCATTCCAATCATTTTCCCACTTACTTCCATCAAACAAATAACGGAATTGATATTCTTTATCAACATCTAATTCAATTGATACAGAAAACGAACCATTTTTAGATTTTTTCAGTGGAGTATCTGTGCTACTCCAACTATTAAAATCACCCGCAATATTAATCTGGTTTGCACCTTTTGCAGCTTCTGCAGAAACCGTAAAAGTTACAGTACATTTAGTTTTATCTTTTGAAAAAGACTTTTTTAATGCCATATCTAAGAACCCTCTAAAAGTTATTATTAGTACATTTTTAATTAAACGCTCTCATTCCGTGAATGAATTGTTAGCAAAAAATAAGCGTGTGTTATTTATACAATATTTGGAAGTTTTTGTGAAGAGTTACATAGAAATTGGATGGGGATGAGGGGGACAGGCTAGGTTACAAAATAGTGCTAGAGGGGACAGGTCAAATCAAAATAAAAAAAATATTTTTTCCAAAAAAGTGTATTTTTTCTATAACTAACAACTATATTACATATAGAACTTACTATCGGAGATTTTATGAGAAAACCAAGGGAATATTGTGAAGAAGGCTTATATCATACATATGCAAGAGGAATCAATAAGCAAAATATCTTTTTTGAACGTGAAGATAAAGATTTCATGTTAAAATTAATCTATAAATATGCAAAAAAATATAAGATAAAAATTCATACTTATGTATTACTGGATAATCATTTTCATTTAGAGATGAAAGATCCTCATAAAAATCTATCAAAATATATGGGATTAATCTGTTCTCTTTATGCAAGATATTTTAATAAAAAATACGATAGGATAGGACATCTTTTTCAAGATAGATTTGGGAGTAATGTCGTTAATTCAAAAAAGAAATTCCTGGAATGTTTCAGGTATATTTTACAAAATCCAGAAAATGCAGGAATTTGTAAAGCGTCTGAATATGAATGGAGTAGTTATCATCTTTATAAAGATAAAGATTCACCGATATATAAAGATTTATTGTTTGAATATCTAGGATCTATTGAGAATTTATATAACTATGTGAAAGAAAAGGCTACCATGGAGTTTATAGATTTAGAATTAAGACCTTCTGAAAAAATTGAAGCTTGTATTAACAAAATGCGAAAGATTCTTCACAGGGAGAATACTCTTGTACCACCTGATTGGTCTAAAGAAAAAATAGGAAAAGAAATACGGAAATTACGTAAAGCTGGATTCTCAATTAATATAATTGCAAGGTATACAGGTATTAGTAGAGGTATTATTCAAAGAGTATAAGGTCTAGAAAGAAATAGAAACACAAAAAAAAGCTGCAGTTATATGATGAACTGCAGCTTTTTTTTGTGTTGAATAATTGATGTTAATAATCATAGATATGATAATTAAATATTATGGAAGCCTGTCCCCTTTGTCATATTTTATATTTCATGCCCTGTCCCCCTCGTCACAACTTGCCATTTTTTTTTCATTCCACTATATTATTCATGAAACTTGTTTATTAGTTTCGTTCCGCCGATTTTTCCAAATTGCAGAGCGGAAGCCATCTTTGTATAAAGACTGGCAAATCTTGCTAAAGAGGAGAGCCCTAAAATGGACGCTATCTTAAACAAAAATCCAAAACATTATTTATTTACATCAGAATCAGTAAGTGAAGGTCATCCTGATAAATTGTGTGATCAGGTTTCTGACGCTATTCTTGATCGTTGTCTGCAACTTGATCCTAATGCTCATGTTGCCTGTGAAACTTTTGCAACTACTAATTTTGTTTTAATTGGTGGTGAAATTGGTTTCCAGGATCAAAATCCAGAATTACCAGAAATTATTAGAAAAGAAGCAGAATCTATTGTCAGAAATGTTGTTAAAAATATTGGTTATGATGCTGAAGAAAAAGGTTTGAACTATAAAACTTTTGAATTTATGAATAGATTGCACGCTCAATCTTCTGATATTAATCAAGGTGTTGTTGGAAAAGGTCTTGAAGAGTATGAAGGTTTACAGGGTGCCGGGGATCAGGGCATGATGTTTGGTTTTGCTTGTAACGAAACTCCCGAATTAATGCCAGCTCCATTAATGTATTCTCATAAATTATTATTAAAAGCAACAGAATTAAGAAAAAAAGGTGAGATTAAATGGCTTCGTCCAGATTCGAAATCTCAGGTAACAATTGAATATGAAGGTCACAAACCTTTAAGAATTGATACAGTTGTAATTTCTCATCAGCATGATGAATTTGTTGATGGAAAAAAGCTTCTTCATAGCGAAATTGAAAAAACAATCATTGAAAAAATAATTAAACCAGTTCTTGAACCAACCGGTCTTTTGGATTCAAATACAAAGTATCATATTAATCCAACTGGTAATTTCGTAATTGGTGGACCTGATGGTGATTCTGGACTTACAGGTCGAAAAATTATTGTTGATACTTATGGTGGAATGGGTCGTCATGGTGGTGGTGCTTTTTCTGGAAAAGATCCTTCAAAAGTTGATAGATCCGCTGCTTATATGTGTCGCTATATTGCTAAAAATATTGTTGCTGCAAATTTAGCTGAACGAGCTGAAGTTCAACTTGCATATGCAATTGGCGTTCCTGAACCAGTTTCTATCATGATTGAAACTTTTGATACAGAAAAAGTATCTGTTGAAAAAATTGAAACTGCTGTAAAACAGACATTTGATTGTACTCCTGCAGGAATTTCATCAACTTTGGGACTTAAAAATCCAATTTATAGTCAGACAGCTGCTTATGGTCATTTTGGAAGAGATGGTTTTCCATGGGAAAAAACTGATAAAGCAGATGTTTTAGCAAAATTAGTAAAATAGTTTTTCATGATTTTATTAAATGAAAATGAATTAGATATAGTCTTTTCACGCTGGCAAAAACATAATCCTTCTCCAACTTCTGAGCTGGATTATGTTAATCCTTATACTCTATTGGTTGCTGTAGTTCTTTCTGCTCAGGCAACTGATAAAAGTGTAAATATTGCTACAAAAAATCTTTTTAAAATTGCTGATTCACCAGAAAAAATGCTGGATTTAGGTGAAACTGGTTTAATTTCTTATATAAAAACTATAGGACTCTATAAATCAAAGGCGAAATATATACTTGGTTTATCTGAGAAACTAATTTTGTTACATGGGGGACAGGTTCCCGCAAATCGTGAAGAATTAATGAAACTGCCAGGTGTGGGACGAAAAACTGCAAATGTTGTTTTAAATGTAATTTTTCATCAACCAACAATGCCTGTGGATACTCATCTTCTCCGCATTTCACCCAAAATTGGTTTAGCTGAGGGAACAACTCCAGATCAAGTTGAAAAAAGTCTTTTGGAAAGAATTCCTGAAAGATATTTAACAAATGCTCATCATTGGATTTTACTTCATGGACGATACGTTTGCACTGCAAGAAATCCAAAATGTGATGAATGTATTATTAGTGATATCTGCAAACATAATTATTAAAATGAATTTTTTTGATGAATATAATTGGGATAAGATATTAAATCTTTATCCGGAAAACAAATGGGATTTGGATAGATATTATAAAATACTCTGTCCCCAGTATCCTGTTTTTTTAGATAAATATATTAAGCTTCCACTATTACAGCGTTTAAAAGGGATTGGACTTCTTTGTGGTACTGATTGGACACCTCTATATAAAAATAGATTTTTTTATTCAAGATTAGATCATTCCATAGGTGTAGCTCTTATAATCTGGAATTTTACTCATGATAAAGCCCAGACAATTTCAGGTCTTTTGCATGATGTTTCTACTCCTGTTTTTTCCCATGTATCTGATTTTAGAAAAGGTGATGCATTAACTCAAACAGCTACAGAATCTGCAAATATTAAATTAATAAAAAACAATAAAGATTTAATTGTTCTTTTAGAGGAAGATTCTCTTTCTGTTGAACAGGTTTGTGATTATCATATTTACCCGATTGCAGATAATGAAATTCCTTGTTTAAGTGCTGATAGACTTGAATATATGTTTCCATCCGGAGCCGCATTAGAAGGCAGCTGGTCTTTGGATGAAATTGAAGAGACTTATAAAGACATTTCAGTTTTGATGTTACAAAAGGGACAGGTTGAGTTAGGATTTAACACTCTGGAAATTGCAGAAAAATATTGTAAGAAGTTTTGTATGACAGGACATGTTCTTCAGCTTAATGAAAACAAACTTACATTACAATTACTTGGCACAATTATGAATCTTGCTGTGGAAAATAATATTCTTACTGAAGATGATTTTATGCAATTAAGTGAAAAAGAATTATTGGAGAAATTTGAAAATAAAATTGTTACAATGGGGACAGGCTTAGCTTTCTCATCGCAAAATTCTCTTTCATATTTGAATTGTTTATACAAAACTTTCAGGAGTATGGATAAAATTGAACATTGCCAATTTAGCCTGTCCCCTTCGTCACATTTTTCTGTGTCCTTAAGTGTAAAGCAGCGTTATATAAATCCTCTTGTAAAACATAATGGCAAAATTTACAGGTTATCGGAAGTGTCAGAAAAATCTGCAGAATTAATAAATGATTTTCTTAACTATTCGGATACAGAATTCGGGTGCGTTAAGTTGTGGAAATAAAAGGAAATTGATAAGATACAGACTATGACTGAATTAAATAGCAAACAGAGAAAAATTCTTGAAAAGGCTGCTCACGATTTACAGCCTGTTGTAATTGTTGGTGGAGCTGGTGTAACTGAAGGTGTTGTTCAGATGGTTGAATCATCTTTAGTTTCTCACGAATTGATTAAAGTAAAATTTAATGAATATAAAGACGAAAAAAAAGAATTAACAGAAGAACTTTGTTCTCAGTGCAATGCTCTTCTTGTTCGAATCATTGGTAACGTTGCAATTCTCTACCGAGAGGCTGAAAAACCTGACGATAGAAAATTCAATCTTTAATTCTATACTTTGAATTGAGCAACCTGTGTCTGGATCTCATTTACAACATTTTTATTTCCACTTGCAGAGTCATCAACTAATTTGATTGTATTCTGCAAGTCACTGGTTGCTGCAAGTCCATCTTGAATGGCAGTTTCTGTAGTTTTTGAAGCTTCTACAACAGTATGCATAAATTCTCTTAGACTTTCTGCTTGTGTTGTTTCTGATTCTGCCAGTTGTTTAATTTCTTCAACTGATAACAATATTTCTTTTGCAGAGTTCTGAGTGTCATTTGCTTCGATGCGCTGTTCTTCCATTGATTTTGCAATATTTTTTACCATTTCTGCATTTTCATTTATCTTTTCAGTGATTCCTTCAAATGCCTGTCCAGCTGCTTTTATTGCTTTTACTCCAGCTGAAATATTTACCATCAATTCTGATAATTTTGAGCCAATGTCTGATGCACTTTCAGATGATGAATTTGCCAGTGTATTTACCTGATCAGCTACAACCGCAAAACCTTTTCCAACATCTCCTGCATGTGCTGCTTCAATTGCGGCATTCATTGAAAGAAGATTTGTTTGTTCTGCAATTTCCTGAATTACCTGTACAATATTCTGAACTTCATCAAAACTTTCGGTAACTTCTTCCATTGTATTAATTGCATTTGCAACTGCTTCTGTTCCAATTAAACTGGTTTTTGAAAGTTCATCGGAAACCTTCTGTGCCTGTACTGCTGTATTTGCAACGGAATTAATATTATCTGAAATCTGGGTGATTGAATTTGAAATTAATTCCATTGCTTCTGTCTGATTAAAAACCTGTTTTTTTACATTTTCAACTGATTGTACTAATCCTGAAATGTTGTCATCAGCCTGGTAGATAAGTGTATTTTGATTATTACTGTTTTCATGAATCTTACCTAATAATTCTGATACATTTACAAGAGCACCGGAAGCTGAAACTGCTGATTGAGAAATGATTGCAGCTGAATTACTTACTGCATTTGTTCCTTCACTAAGATTCTGAATCATTCCAGAAAGTTTAGAAATCATTGTATTAATTGATGATGTAAGAATACCAAAGTCATCTGTCATTGTAATATCAATTCTGCTGGATAAATCACCACGAACTGCAATATCTTCCAATGTATTTGAAGTTGAAAGAATTCGTTTTCTAAGATGACCAAGAATTACAAAAAGTGGATAAGCGGAAAGAACCAGAGAATATATAAAACAAATTGCACCCCGCTGGAACATTTGTGTAATTCCGTTGCCAATTTCATTTCCTAATGAAAGATTAAAGAAAAGTCCGTATGGAGAGACAAACATATTCATTGCAATGAAATAAATAATTGCAAAAACTACAAGACCGATTGTATTTGAAATATTCATAGTTTTTTGCTTTTTATATTCCAGCATTGAGCGGATATGTAAAAGTTTACGATGTTTTGCTAATCCTCTGTCTAAACCGGTGATTGTAGAAGCCATTGCAATTAAACCGAATCCAACTGCCTGTGCAATAATACATGTAACTCTGGAAGCGTAAAATACATTGCTGCCGTTCATAATTCCTATTGCAACAAGTATGATTTGTCCGATAAAGAATCCGAAAATATCTGCACAAACTGTCAGAATATTTAATTTTTTGTAGCTTGAAAGACCGATTTTTACATCATCATCTGTAACCTGATAATTTTCTGTTTTGATCTTTTTTATTAAATCATCAAAAGGTTTTGTAATTAGTTTTGCTATGAGTGCAACAACTAAAAGAAGAACTGTTCCTACTATCAAAGTCATACCACATCCGGACCACATTACTGCCGGATTATCATAGATAAATTTGAGAGCAAACCAACGAAGAAACAAAACATTAATATATGTTACTGGTACTAATATTGAAAGATAAACTAAAAAAACACTCATTTCTAAATTATAAACATAGAAAATATAATGAGCAATAATTTCTAAGAAAATTTTAAAATCCTATAAAAGCTGTAACGGATTTTTCTGGTGCCATAATAAGAGTTTGCATTAAAGATAGACCGATTTTCTGGCAGGGAAGAAGGTTGAAAAAGATTTTTTGGACATCAAGATTTACATCTCCATAACCTGGACTGTATCTTGGGCGGGGTTTACGATCTTGTGATTCAGCAATTTTATTTATTTCATCATTTGTATAATCCACCAGTTTTTCTATATACATAGCTCCGGTTGATTGAAAAATCGCAGCTTTTAACGTATCGATTTTTTCATAACGACGAATAAGATTATCTACCTGAGGTCCGATTGTTGCTGCCATAAGTGCAACTTTTGTACAATTTTCAAGATTTCTGGAAAGATTTCTGGATTTTATTTGTACATCAGAAAATTGAATTTCATTTTCAGATAACTTGAATAAATCAAAAATTTCATAAGTTGATTTTGGCATGAGAATATTAAACATATCAGCGCAACATTCTTCTATTAACATCTTAATTTTTTCTTCTGGAGTATCAATTTTTTTATATCCTAAATATCTGGATACTTCGAGAAAATCTTTTTCGGTAGGAAATAAAATTGATTTATCGGGTGATAAAAATGCCGGCAAAATTAACCTCTAGTGATGATGATATAAAAAAAGCAGTGAGAATTTCAATATTCAATCACTGCTTTTAAAAATCAGATTTTATTGGAAATTAGTAGTTCTGAGCTTCAACCTGGAAATATGCCTGTGGATGAGCACAAACAGGACATACTTTTGGAGCTTCTTTACCAACAACAATATGACCACAATTGCGGCACTGCCAGATTGCATCTCCTGCTGATGAGAATACAACTTTATCTTCAATATTTTTCAAAAGTTTGCGATATCTTTCTTCGTGATGTTTTTCGATTGCAGCAACTCCTTCGAATTGTTTTGCAATTAAGTCAAATCCTTCTTCACGAGCAGTTTTTGCAAATTCTTCATACATGTTTGTCCATTCAAAATTTTCACCATCAGCTGCTGCTTTAAGATTTGCGGTTGTATCACCGATTCCACCAAGATGTTTAAACCACATTTTAGCATGTTCTTTTTCGTTATCAGCTGTTTCTAAAAATAATGCTGCAATCTGTTCATAACCTTCTTTTTTTGCAACACTTGCAAAATATGAATATTTATTTCTTGCCTGAGATTCTCCTGCAAATGCAGCCTGAAGATTTTTTTCTGTCTGGGTTCCTTTTAATTCTTTTGCCATTTTTTGCTCCTTATGAAATGATAATTGTTTGTGAATATAATAAATATAAGGATGTTCTCTTAAATTGTAAATATTTAAATATTGATTTTATTACAAAAATTGATGTTGCAAGTTGACCTGTCCCCGACGTCACATACAGTCATAAATAGTTACAGAATAATTTTTCTACTCCCGAAAATAAGTTCTGCAGCCAACGGCTTCCGCGCTTCGCTTGTGCAGATGTTGTCTTTGAAATTATTTTCTCCGTAGAAAACTATTGTTGCAAGTTAGCCTGTCCCCTTTGTCACTTATAGATAATTTTATTACAATATGTATATGTCACAACTTCTTTTAACAAAAAAATTGTGTGCTTCTTACAATAAAAGGCAGATTCTCTCAGATGTCTCTTTTGAAATTAAGAGAGGGGAAGTTTTATGTATATGTGGGCCTAATGGGGTTGGTAAATCAACTTTATTAAAAATTTTGAGTGGATTAGATAACAATTCCTTGAAAATTGATTCTGCAGAAATATATCCTTCTTTGGATAATACAAAAATATCATCTCTAAAAAGAAAAGAATGTGCCAGAAAAATTGCTTATATGGCTCAGTTAGAAAATTCTGTCTGGAATTTTTCTGTAAAAGATATTGTTTTAACTGGACGGTTTTCTTACACGACTAATGGCAATTATTCAAAAGAAGATTTTGCTAAAGTTGAAGAGGTTTTACGAGAGCTTGAAATATGTGACAAAGGGGACAGGTTAGTTCACACTCTTTCTGGTGGAGAATTTCAAAAAGTCCGGATTGCCAGAGCTTTATGTCAGGAACCAGAATTTATTATAATGGATGAACCAGCTAGTAGTCTTGATTTTGTTTATGAGCCTCATTTATTGGATTATTTAAAGAAAATTGCTGTCAGAAGGAACATTGGTATTATTATTTCCATTCATGATGTAAATTATGCTTTAAAATATAGTGATAAATTATTATTATTGTGTCATGGGGGACAGGCTATTTTCGGTAACTCTTCAGAAGTGCTTACAACTGAAAACCTGAAAATGGCATACGGGGTGGACTTTATATGCAAAGAGATAAAATCTTTTCAATCATTAGTATAGTTTGTTTTTGTTCTATTCTTCTTATTCCTTTAGGAATAGCTTTTATGTGGTTAACAACTAACTGGAAGAAAACATTAAAGCTTATTCTTTCTGGTTCATTAAGTACTTTATACGTTGTTCTTGTAGTTTTATTTTTTATGCTTACTCCTTCTGTTAATTCTAATGGTGCTTCATTACCATTCAATTATTCAAAAGGTAAAACTGAATTCAACACTGAAATTCCATCTAATAAAAAGAAAACTGATTCTTCAATTGATGAATTTAAAACTGAATCATGGAAAAATAAGGGTAATAAACAAACTGATAAAGATCCTGAACGTTTGCCTCGAAGTTTACAAAAGAAAGATGGTGGAAAAAATCTTTCTATTATAATTCCAATTATTTTCTTTCTGATTATTCTGGGTTTAGTAATTTTACGTAATTTGAAAAAATCAGGTAAAAAGAATGTTTATGAAAATCCTTATGTTGATACGAATCAATATAAACTGCCATTAGCAGAGGATGCTAAAATGCCTTTAGTTCATTTCTTAAAAATCAGATTATATCCTGATGAAAAAATATTTTACGCAACTGAAACTGTTCAGAAAAATAATGAAGGAAGTTTTGTTGTTACCAGCCAGAGGGTTGTAATAATCAATCCTGAATTGGGACAAGTAGATTTTCCATATGAAGCACTGGAAGCGGTAGCATCTGTTTCTAATTCTGTAATTCAGATGACTTCTGGTGATAGAAAATATTATATATTTGTTCCTGAAAATCAAATGAAATATGCTCTTGCTGTATTGCGATGGAGTTATAGAAAAAAAGGAGAGAAATAATGAAAAAAAAGTTTTTGTTATTATTATGTTTTGCATCCATTTTTATAGCTGGATGTAAAGATTCTTCTAATAGTTATGTTAGAGGAATGGGAATAAAAACCCGTGGTACTGCAAAAATCGATCCGGTTGATATTACACTGGATAAGGATAATATTGTATCTTACGATTCTTTGCAGAAAGCTTTTAAGCTTGATTATACTGTTGTAAAACCTGAAGAACCTTTAGATCTTACTAAGATTCAGGATTACACTGCTTCGGAAGGTACTAGTGAAAATGTAATTCCTGGTGTTCGTCCTCTTTCTGACTATAAAACTAAATATTCATCTGAAAGAAAAGAAGTTTCAGCAAATTCTGTAATTCAATCTGAATCTTTGGAAGAAGATGAAAAGAAAATTCCGTTCTCAATTGTTTCATGGGGTCCTGAAAAAAACATTGTTGCTGAAAATGAAAATTCTACTTTTTATGTAATTTTTTCTAAACCTGTAAGACCATTAACTGCAACAGAAGCTCCATCTGATAAATCTGATGTTTTAAGCATTTCTCCTGCAATTAAAGGTGTTTTCCGCTGGTATGGAACAAGTCATTTAAGTTTTGAAGCTTCTGAACCTGCTGATCCATCTGTTGAATATACAATTAAGGTTAAATCAGATTTAAAATCTCTTTCTGGTCAAAAAATTACTGGAGAGACTACATTTAAAACAAAAGCATCTGATGTTGTAATAGAAAACATTTATGGTGGTTACATTAAAGATAGTGATTACAATGCTTCTTATTCTGGTGCAAAACCTCCTTATGAAAACAGATTCCTTGTAAAAACAAATTATCCAATGACTGAAGAGGCTTTTAAAAAAGCTGTAACAGTAAAAACTGCTTCTAAAGCTTCAAAATATTCTGTTGAACTGGATTATTCTAATAAACTTTTTTACTGGGGATATCCTTCAAAATCTGATTCTGTTGCAAAAAAATCAAATACATTCATTGTAACAGTTAAAGATCCTGTTCCTCATAATTCAGATGTTTCTATTCAGGTAAATTCTACAAAACAGTCAAGATCTTATTCAACATTAAAACCATTTACTTTGGATTATGTAAGTTCATACTGTGGAAGTTCATCAGAAAACAGAAAGTATCCATTAACTATGACTTTCTCTCAGGAACCTGAAAAAACTTCTTTATTGAATAATCTTTATTTAAGCGTTAATCACGAATTTAATGATTCAAATGTAAATATTGATGGTTACAATGTTACTTTATTCAATCTGCCATTTGCTCCTGATTCTCAATATGAACTTTATTTTGGTGATGGTATTAAAGATATTTACGGTCAGCAAATCAATTTAAAAAATGATACATATATAGTAAAAACAAGAAGAAATGATGCTTACATTAAATATATTGACGACGGCATTAAGATGATGGAAGCTCAGTTCCCTCATAAAATTCTTTTTGAACATATGAACATTAATGCTGGAGGAAAATATACTCTTCGTAAAGTTGATAATCCTGTCTTTAATTCTTGGAACAAAAAATGGAAGGCTGGCGAAGGTGATTCTGGATATATTTCAATTGAACCTGGTTATGAAAATGAACGTACTTTTAATGAAGTAAATCTGGATCAGTATTTAAATAATGGTTATGGATTTGTAAAATTCCAGGCAGAAGTTCCTTATGAAAGCTATTCATGGTGGGATGATGATTATGTAACTTATACATCTAAAAATGAATTAACTATTCAGGTAACTGATCTTGGTGTTACTGCTCGTACTGGTATTAACAAAGCTGTTGTAATGGTAAGAAGTTTATCTACAAATAAGCCTGTCCCTAATGCCACAATAAAACTATGCTGTAATTTAAGCGATTTTGATGGTGATCCTCTTACAAAAAGTTTTGCTACTAGAACAACTGATTCTAACGGTTTTGCTGTAATCAATTATACAGAAGAAGAACTTGCTGATTTAAATAAAATGATTACAGAAAATGAAGGTTATTGCAACGGATTATTTATTTATGTTGTTTATGGTGATGATAAAGCTGTCTTTAGAGCTTCAACTCACAACATGTGGAGAAATAACGTTGATACTTCATCAATTTCTTCTGCAAGAGTTTCTCGTCAGAAAACATTCATGTTTGTTGATAGAGGAATTTATAGACCTGGCGAAACTGTAACATTCCGTGGTATTGATAAAGATCAGATTCTTGGTGCTTTTGTATCTCATAAAGGCAAATATACAATTAAAGTTGCCTCTGGATGGTGGGATGGTCCAGAAGTAAATATTGAACCTATTACAGGTGAATTATCTGACATTGGTGGTTTCTGGGGTTCATTTAAATTACCTGATGATATTGAAACTGGCAGTTATGAAATTCAGTTCTTTAGAGGAGATGATGTAAGATCTTACTCTAACGCTTGTGTTTATTTCCAGGTTGCAAATTTTGAACGGGCAAAATTCCAGTCATCTGTAACAATTCCAGATATGGTTTACTATGGCGGAGATTCTATTAGTGCTGAAATTTCTGCTGAATATCTGGCTGGTGGTGCATTAACTGGTGCTGAATATCAGACTTCTTGGTTTAGACAGGCTGTTCCATTTACTTCTGATGCTCCTGAAACTAAGGGTTATAAGTTTGCATATTCATATGAAGGAAGAAATTATTATTCTAATTCAAAAGGTAAACTTTCTACTTCAGGAAAAGGTAATTCTAACTGTCAGACAGAAAAAATTAAAAATGGTACTCCTTATATGTACCGTGTAGAAGCTGCTGTTACAGATATTTCAAATCAGCGTCTTTCTGCTGCGGCTTCTGTTGTAGTTCATTCTTCTCAATACTATGTTGGCTTAAAACGTAATGGAAATGGATATCCTAAAAAAGGTGATAAAGTCGAAATCCCTTATATTCTTGTTGGTGCTGACGGTCACATTCTTTCTGAAGCTGATTCAAAAATTAAGGCCAAAAAACTTGATTATGAATTAAGTCGTGAAGTTTGGACAATGGTTAATGAACAGAGTGTAAATTCTTCTGTTTATGCTCGTTATGAACGTTCTGAAGAAATTGAAGCTTCTGGAAAAGTTGATATTAAATCAGAAGGTAAACTTACATTAACTCCTCCTGAATCTGGATGGTATACATTAAAAGTTTATGGTACTGATAACAAAGACAATTATGTTGAAACAAAAATTGAATTCTATGTAACAGGCGGCCGTTCATTCTGGTACGGAGATGATGCAGATTCAATTACATTAACTCCAGATCAGTCTATGTATAATCCTGGAGATAAAGCTCAGATTCTTGTTCAGAGTCCTCTTCCAGAAGGTGATTATCTTATTACTGTAGAAAGAGAAGGTATTTTTACAGAAGAATTAAGACACATTGATGGTCCAACAACTGTAATTGAAGTTCCTATTGCTGGAAATTATGTTCCTGTTGTTTATGTTTCTATTTCATCTTATTCAATTCGTTCCGGAGCTCCAAAACATCAGTATGGTGAAGTGGATGTAGATAAACCTAAGGGTTATTATGGTGTTACACCTGTATTTGTAAATCCTTATGTTAAAGCTTTCTCTGTAGATGTTTTTGCTGATAAATTAACATATAAACCTGGCGAAGAAGTTACATTAAAATTAACTGCATTCAAAGGTGACCTTGCTATTGAAGGTGCTGAATTAACTGTAATGGCAGTTGATCGTGGTGTTGTTGATTTAATTAATTATCACGTTCCAAATCCAATTGATTTCTTCTACAACGATAACAATTACCCATTATGTGTAAACGGAGGAGACTCTCGTGACTATTTAATGGATCCTGTAACTTACAGTATTAAAAACTTACAGGGTGGTGACTCAGATGATGATGAAAAATCGGAAGATTCAAATATTCGTAAAGATTTTAGACCAACTGCTGTCTTTGAACCAGCTCTTGTAACTGGAAAAGATGGTACTGTTGAATGTAAGTTCAAGCTTCCAGACTCACTTACAACTTACAGAATTACAGTATTCGGTGTAAAAGAAAACTTATTTGCTTTACAGGAAAGTGAAGTAAAAGTTCAGAACAATGTAAATATTCAGCAGGTTCAGCCACGAAAATTACGTGAAAGAGATACTGCAGAATGTGGTGTATTAATTACAAATCTTGAAAATGAAGTTCAGGATGTTTCAGTTTCTCTTGAAGTAAGAAGTCCTTCTGGAAATACAGTTCAGGATGAACAGGAAGGTAGAATTACAGTTCCAGGAAAAGCTTTTGTTGATGGTAAAAAATCAAATAAAGTAAAAGTTTATCCAGGTCAGTCTTCGGTTGTTTATTTTGATGTTGCTGCAGAAAAAGAAGGAACTGTTGAGCTGGTTTATACAATTAAATCTAAAGTGCTGAATGAAACTTTGATTTCTCCTGTTAAGATTGAAAAATCTTATGTTTATGAAACTGTAACATTAATCGGTTCTACAACTGACGAAACAACTGCAAAAAGCAGCGAACAGATTGTAATTCCTGGTTGGGCAAAAGATGGTAAAGGTGAAGTTGCTGTAACACTTGATGCAACTCGTCTTGGAATGCTCGGAAGTGCTGTAAACTATCTTTTTGAATATCCTTATGGATGTATGGAACAGCAGTCTGCAAGAGTTCTTCCATTGGTAATTTTTGGTGATTATATTGATGTATTTGGCATGGACACAAAAGTCAAAGATATCAAGAAATGTGTTACATCATTTACAAAAAAATGGGGATTGGATCAGTCAAAAGAAGGTGGATTCCCTTACTGGCCAGGTTCTCTTGAATCAAACGATTATGTTACTGCAAGAATCGGTATGATTACTGCAATGGCATTAAAGAATGGTTATACAGAAGATGAACTTGGTTATGAAATTGAACCATTAAAGAATTATCTTGAAAACGCATTCATTAGACTTAAAAAGGCTTCGGATAAATTAAGCAACAGTGAATACAAATCACAATATTCATTGGAAACATATATTTGTTATGTAATGTCTTTACTTGGTGATAATCGTTTAAGTTCTTACTATAACGATCTTTACGCAAAACGAAATTATATGACAAATGAACAGGTTGCTTATCTTGGTATGGCATTAAAAGCTGCTGGCCAGAAAGATAAAGCTGAAGTTATTGCAAAAGAAATCAGAAGTTTCTTACAGCCATCAGAACGTTCTGTAACATTACTTGAAAAGAGAATTTCAGGTTATTACGGAAGATTCTGGTATTCATCTTCATCTTCTGAAATGGCAGTTATTCTTGAATTCTTAGTTTCTATGGATTCAAAAGATGCTATGGTTGATAGACTCTTGTACAGTTTACTTATGTCTCAGTCTTGTGGTTACTGGAATTCAACAAGTTCTACAAATACAGTACTTCAGGCTATTTATACTTATATAAAAGCAAGAAATCTTGATAACGTAGACTTTACTGCAACTGCTTCAATTAATGGCAAGAAAGTAGCAGAAAATGGATTTAAAGGTGTTGGAACAAAACCAAAAACTATAAAACTTCCATTTGAAGATTCTGTAATTGCAAAACTTACAAAAGATGCTCCTGTTCCAGTTAGTTTTGAAAAGAAAGGAACTGGTTCTCTGTACTATACTTTGGAAATGAAATATGCACTTCCAGATGAAATGCAGACTGCAAGAGATGAAGGAATCAATATTACTTATGTAATAGAAGATTGTGAAACTGGTGAAATTGTTAATAAATCTAATGACAAATCATCACTTTTGAAATTACAGAGTGGAAAACTTTATAAAGCAAGCATTATGGTAAATTCTAAACGAGATAGAAATTACCTTGCTGTTCGTTCACCAATTCCATCTGGTGCAGAAATTCTTGATGCTTCTTTAGTAACAACTGGTTATGTTGAAGAAGGTTTGGATGATGAATATGACTGGTGGTCATTCTCAAGACACTGGCTCAGTAATAAAAACCTTCTTGATAATGAAGTTCAGTATTTCTGGGATGAATTCAGCGCTGGTTCTGCAACTGTAACCTATACATTTAGAGCTGCAAGACGTGGTGTTTACCCTGTTCCTCCAGTTCAGGCTGAATGTATGTATGAACCTGAAGTGTTTGGTAGAAGTGATGGATATCTTGTTGTTATTGAATAACGGATAATGTTTAAAAATAAGTTTGTTAAAATCTTTTTCTGGATTTTTACAATTATTCTGGGCGTTCACCTCTTATTAAAAGGGGTGTTCGCCCTTATTCCATATCCAGAACTTGATTCATTTAAAAATCAAAAATATTCTACTCGCTTTTATGACCGTAAAGATAATCTTATTTTTGTTAAAGCTTTAGATGATGGTTTAAAGCGGGAATTTACTCCTCTCGAAAAAATTCCTGAAAATGTTCAAAAACTTTTTATTTGTGCAGAAGATAAACGTTTTTATCATCACACTGGAGTTGATTTTGTTGCGGCTTTAAGTGCTTTTTTTCAGAATAAATCTGCAGGCAGAACTGTTCGCGGTGCTTCAACAATTACAATGCAGCTTGTAAAAATAATGCCCGGTCCCAGGGAATATTCATTCAAACAAAAATTAAAAGATGTTTTAAATGCCTGGCGCATTGAAGCAAAATTGTCTAAAAAAGAAATACTGGAACTTTATTTAAATTCTGTTCCTTTTGGTCATTCTTGTGAAGGTGTTACTTCTGCGGCACGATTGTTCTATGATAAAGAAATCTGGGAATTATCGGATTTTGAAGCAGCAAGTCTTTCTGTTATTCCAAGACGACCTGTTAATTATGATCCGACTGTTTATCCTGAGCGAAATGCTAATCGGGCGGTAAAGATTTTTCAAGAAGTAATAAAAGTTAAAGAAGAGGATCTGGAAGCTCTTGCAACAGATTTGTTACTTACAGCAGAAGATTCCCAGATTTATGGTCAGAAAAATGAAATGCCTCATTACATGAATTATCTTATTTCTGATTTGAAAAAAAAGAATTTTGATTTTCCTTATGAATATAAAACTACAGTTGATCTGGAAGTGTACAATGTTGCTCAAAATTATCTTAGAACTTCCATTCGTTCTGCAGATAAAGCAAGAATCGCAAATGCTTCTCTTTTGTTAATTGACAATAGGGATAATTCTGTTATTACCTGGATTGGAAATTATGACTGGTATGATTCAAAACACAGCGGCCAGATTGACGGAGTTTTGGTAAGGAATCAGCCTGGAAGTTCTATGAAACCATTTTTATATGCACTTGCATTGGATTCAAAAGATAAAAATGGTATTTCAAATTATACTCCAGCTACAGTTTTTGCCGATGTGCCTAAAGAATTTGGAAATCAGAATTTATATATACCAAGTAATTTTAACAACAGATACAATGGGCCTGTAAGATTAAGAATTGCTCTTGCTTCCAGCTTAAATGTTCCGGCTGTAGATTTACTTCATCAGATTGGAGTTCAAAACTATCTTAAAAAATTAAAGGAACTGGGTTTTAATTCTCTTGATGCAAAAGGTTTAGATGCTGATTTAGGACTTGCACTTGGAGCAGGAGAAGTAACACTTTATGAACTGGTGAATGGTTTTTCAGTTTTTCCTAAAAAAGGAATTGGTCCTGAAGGAAACAGAGTTTTTTCTGAAGATACTGCTGCTTTAATCTGTTCTATTTTAAGTGACAAAGGTGCCAGAGCTCTTGGTTTTGGTTATGAACAGACTTTTCAGACTGATTATCCTTCAATATTTAAAACTGGTACTTCAAATCAATATCAGGATATTGTGGCTTTAGGTGCTACTCCAAGATTTACCATTGGTGTTTGGATGGGAAACTTTAAAGGTCAGACTGTACGGGGAAAAACCGGAAGTTCTTTACCTGCCAGTGTTGCAAAAAATGTACTGGATTATTTAACTGTCCGTTCTGGAGAAAATGTGGTTTATGATTCTTTTGATGAACCTGAAGGCTGGAATAAACAGAAAATCTGTTCTCTTAGTGGTTTAAAACCTGGTCCTTATTGTACTGGTACAGTTTTAGAATATGTTCAGAATAATGTCGTTTTAAAAGAATGTGACTGGCATCAGAAAAAAGATGGAAATGAAGTTGTAGTTTATCCTTCTGAGTACCAGGTTTGGAAAAGACTTAATAGTTTTGCAGAATTGAATTACAGCAGCTCAAAACTGGAAATTTTAACTCCAAAAGAAAATTCGATTTTTTATCATTCAGAAATGAATCAGGAAATTCAAGCTTTGTCTGTAGAAGTAATTGGCGGTTTTACAGATAAACTGAAAATTGAATATGACGGAAAACCTTACAAAGAAATAAATCGCCCATTTAAGTTTAATCTTCCAGTTGAACCGGGTAAGCACAATTTAACTGTAATTTGTGATGATGAAAAAGTTCAGCGCTTTTTTGAAGTTCTGTAGTTTTTTCTTTAAATAAAACTCATAATCTATTATATTTAATTTATGGAAAAGTCAGTTAAAAATAAATTATTACCACTTATACTTTTAATTTTAGTTGTTATTATTGATCAGATTTCTAAATCTTTGGTTGTGAAATATATTGCACCTTATGATTTTGTAAATTGTCCAACATTTCTTGGTGGCTTTTTACGTTTTGTATTTGTTTATAATCCTGGAGTTGCATTTAGTGTAGGAGCAAGCTGGGGTGAAAATGTAAGACGAATTCTTTTTTCTCTGATTCCTATAATTGTTTTAATTCTTGTAATGGTTGTTTATTTTAGAAATAAAGATTTTACTAAACTTCAGCGCTGGGCAATTTGTGGAATTGTTGGTGGTGGATTAGGAAATATTATTGACCGTATTTTCAGACCATCAGGAGTTGTTGATTTTATTGATGTACAGTGGTTTGGTATTGAAGAAAGCAGTATTAAATTCTTACGCTGGGATAGATGGCCAACTTTTAATATTGCAGATTCTGCAGTTGTAGTTTGTGGAATTTTACTTATAATTTCGTTTATTGTTACATTTGTAAAAGATGCAAAGAATAAAAAAGCCGCTAAAAAAGGAGAAGAATAATGGAACACGTAGATTATGATGAAGCAGAAGCAGCAAGAAGAAAGAAGGATGTTGTAGAATTTAGAACTAAAAAAAGAAATTCAACACTTTTTACAGTTTGTGCTTCGATTTTTGAAGTAGTAGTTTCTTTAATTTTATTTTTTGGTTTATTTATCTTGGCTGCCTATGTTATTACAAGAACAATGGGCGAAGAAGCTGGTGGACCTTATGTATTCTATTCAGCAATTGCAATTTTGATTATATCAATTATTGCAGGTTTTAAAATTTACAAAGCTGTTTTCCGTTTTATTATTAAAAAGTATGATCTGGAAGACAAACTTTTAGACAACGTTTTATATCATTATAAGACAAGAAAAGAAATTAAAGCTGAAATGGATTCTGGATTAAGAAGATGATTGGTATTATTGGAGCAATGGACAGCGAAGTCCGAATTTTGTGCGAAAAACTTTCTGGAAAAGAAATTATTGAATTTCAGGGTTTACAATTTAACAAAGGAATTCTTGATGGCAAAGAAGTTGTTGTTGTAAAAAGTGGCATTGGAAAAGTAAATGCTGCATTATGTGCTCAGCTTCTTATTATAAAATTTGGTGCAGAAAAAGTTATTAATACTGGTATTGCAGGTGCCACTGGAACTGGTCTTGGAATTTTTGATTTTGTTGTTTCTACTGCAACTGTATATCATGATTTTGATTGTGCATTCTTTGGTTATGAAGCAGGTCAAATTCCAGGAATGGCAAAAGAATTTTCTGCCGATGCTTCAATGGTTGAATCAACTTTAAAAGCTTTTGGTGAGACTGAATTTTCAAAAAAGCATAAAATGGTAAAAGGATTAATTGCTTCCGGCGACCAGTTTATTTCATCAGGTGAAAAAAAGGATTATATAAAAAATACTTTTAATCCTCTTTGTGTTGAAATGGAAGGTTCTGCAATTGCTCATGCCTGTACATTAAATAAAACACCTTTTGTAATCATTCGTTGTATGTCTGATATGGCAGATGATTCAGCAGAAGCAACTTATAATTTTAATGAAGATGAATGTGCAGAAATGTGTTCAAAGCTTATTTTGAATATAATTGCAAAAATTTAAAAAAGGTGTAAGGTAAAAAAATGGAAAAAAAATATAATGTTGATTCATTCAATCTTGATCATACTAAAGTAAAAGCTCCTTTTGTAAGACTTGCTGCAAAAAAACAGGGCGAAAAAGGGGACATAGTAACAAAGTTTGATATCAGATTCTGTCAGCCAAACAAAGAATTTATGTCTACTGGAACAATTCATACTCTAGAACATTTGATTGCAGAATATATTCGTGATGAAATTGAAGGAGTAATTGATTTTTCTCCAATGGGCTGCCGTACAGGATTTTACTTTACTGTTTGGGGCGATCGTGATGAAGAATTTATTGCAACTCATTTATTAAATGTTTTAAGAAAAGTTGCTCTTTGGGATAAACCGGTTCCTGCAACAACAGAAGCTGAATGTGGAAATTACAAAGATCATGATCTTGAAGGTGCCAAAGCCTACGCAGATAAATGGGTAAAAGGTATTGAAGCAAAAGGATGGAGTGCATTTTAATAAAATAAATGAATATTCTGGAAAAATTTAAGGAAACAGCTTGTTCTGTACTGCCAGTAATTGGAATTGTTCTTTTCTTAGGTTTAACTATAGTTCCCCTGAATGGAATTCTGCTTGGCAGATTTGTTTTCGGGGGTTTTTTATTAATTATAGGTTTAACGGTTTTTCTTTTAGGTGTCGATTTAGGAATTGCGCCAATTGGAGAAAAGTGCGGTGCAGAATTAACAAAAAAGCAAAATCTTTTTTTACTCTTACTTTGTTCATTCGTAATCGGTTTTATTGTTACAGCTGCAGAACCAGATATTCAGGTTTTTGGAAGTCAGGTCAGAAATATTTTTTCCTGCATAAATAAAACTGCATTAACTTTTGTAATAGCCATTGGTGTTGGTATTTTCATGCTTTTTGGGCTTTTACGTTCTGTCCTTAATTTTTCTGTAAAAATCTCACTTTTTATTGGATATATATTACTTTTTGTTTTAATCTTCCTTATTCCAGATTCTTTTGTTGGAATTGCATTTGATTCTGGTGGAGCAACAACTGGACCAATGACAGTTCCTTTTATAATGGCTCTTGGTCTTGGAGTTTCTGCCGTTCGTAATAATAGCGAAAATAGTTTCGGATTAACTGGAATTGCCTCAATTGGTCCTGTAATGGCAGTAATGATTTATGTATTAATCCTAAAACTTTCTGGACAATCTTTCATAGTAGAAAATTCATCAGAAATACAGCAGGCTTTTGATTCAATTCAAAATCAAAACATTTTTTTTGAAGTTTTTAATCCTTTTGGGAAGGTTTTAAGTTCTGTAGTAAAAGAAGCTTTGCTTTCAATTTTACCTTTATTAGGATTATTTTTTGTTTTTCAAATCACTTTATTTAAAATGACAATGCGTCAGGTTATAAGACTGTTGATTGGTTTTGTGTACAGTTTTGCAGGTTTAACAGTTTTTTTGGCTGGCGTAAACGGTGGATTTATGCAGGCTGGAGCAGCTTTAGGGGAAGTTCTTGGAGAAAAAGCTTTTATTTCTGGCGGCTGGTGGTATGTTCTTTTAATAGGCACAGGATTGATTTTTGGCGCTATAATTGTATGTGCTGAACCCGCTGTCTGGGTTTTAAGTGAACAGGTTGAATCAGTTTCTGGCGGAACAATTAAAAGAAAAATGCTTCTGGTTTTTCTTTCAATTGGAACTGCCTTTGCTATAGGGCTTGCAATGCTTAGAGCTGTAACTGGTTTTAACTTAAAATACATTCTGATTCCAGGATATGCAATTGCTTTCATTTTAATGATTTTTTGTCCTGATATGTTTTCCGGAATTGCATTTGATTCTGGTGGTGTTGCATCTGGCCCATTAACTTCAACTTTTGTACTTTCATTTACTTTGGGAGCTTCAAAAGGTGGAACTGGCGGTGAAGATTCTTTTGGTGTAATTGCTTTGGTTGCAATGATGCCTTTAATTGCAATTCAGATTATGGGAATTGTATTCAAAATAAAAAAATCAAGGAGTGATAAAAAATGAGTTTTAAACTGATTATAAGCATTGTTCCTCATCAAAAAGGGGAAGTAATAACTGATAGTGCAAATCAGGCTGGAGCTCAAGGTGGAACTATTTTAATGGGTCGTGGAACTGCAGAAAATGGTTTACTTCAGCTGCTTGGTTTTGGAGATACTAAAAAAGATATTACATATAACATTGTTTCTGAAGAACTTGTATCAAACGTTATTTCAAAAATAGTTGAAGTTACTTCTGTAGAAAAAAAACATTTTGGAGTTTTATTTTCGCTGGAATTAAATGATTTTGTAAAGGCAGGAACTTCAAAAAATGAATTTAAAGGAGAAAAAAAAATGGAATCAATCAGTTCGTATCAAATGATAAACGTAATTGTAAATAAAGGTTTTGCTGAAGATGCAATGGCTGCCGCAAGAAAAGCGGGAGCAGGTGGTGGAACAATTATTGGTGCCAGAGGAACTGCAAAAGAAGATGATGCTAAATTTTTTGGAATGACAATTGTTCCTGAAAAAGATTTACTTATGATTCTGGTTCCATCAGATAAAAAAGAATCGGTTGTTGAAGCTATAAAAAGTTTGTCTTGTTTTGAAAAAGCAGGAAGCGGAATTATATTCTGTAATGAAGCAAATAATTTTACTCTTCTTGGCAAAAATTAAGATTTTTACAGTTGGGTTGGAACATCAATAAAAATACATTCCAAACCAGTTTCTTTTTTAACTTTTTCACCAACCAGGCTTACACCAACAGTTTCAGTTTCATAATGACCGCCTGCAATTACATTAATTTTCATTTCTGCTGCATAGTGGTACTGTTCGTGTTCAAAAACACCTGTAATATAACAATCTAATCCCTGGGAAACTGCATCAGTTACATCATCACTACCACCACCAGAAATAATTCCAATAGTTTTACATTTATCTTTTCCAAAAGGAAGGATTGCATTTGCTTTTTTTCCTGGTCTTAAAACTTTATCTGCAATTTCTTCAACTGATAATTCTTTAACAAGTTCACCTTTTACACCTAAAGGCATTCCTTTCCAGCTTCCAAAAGTCTGAAGATTTTTAAGATTCAATCTTGAAGCTAAACCGTAATTATTTCCATAAGGATTGTTGGCATCAAGAGGAATGTGATAAGCGCATAATGCTATATCATTTTGAATAAGAGGGGCGATTCTTTTATAAAGAGAATTTGTAATAGTCTGACAATGTCCCCAGAATAATCCATGGTGAACAAAAAGAACATCAGCACCTTCTTTTACTGCGGCCAAAGCTGTTGCTTCACAGGCATCAACTGCAAAAGCAATTTTTTTTATTTGTTTTGTATTTGGTGCATGATTTTGAATTTGAATTCCGTTTAATGAAATATCAGAAAGAAAATCTTCCTTTTTTAAGAAACTATTAAAATATCTGTCTAATTCTAAAAGTGTCATTTAGTTATTACCTTTTGATGCAGGTTTTTGTTTAAGTCCCAAAGATTTTCTGATTGCTTCCGAAGATTTTAATACAAGATATTTTGTAATAAAACCATCGCTGTCCTTTTTCTGATTTAAGATATTTGCCAGCAAAGGATCTGTAAGTTCAACACAACCATAACCAGGAGTTTTATATTCAGGAATTGAATCAAGACAGAAATATCCTGAAATTTTATTTGAATGAAGGGTTGCATAAGTTTTTACAGCTTCAGAAGTCATTCCATCACCAATAAGGAAATATTTACATTGAGGTCCAAAACGTTTTTCAAGGAAAGTGATAATACCATCACATTCTGAAATATGATTGAAAACAAAAGTATTTTCCTGAGAATTAAATTCTTCTGGATTGTAAATTGACTGCTGCAACATAAAGAAACGGCGTAAAGGTTTTGAATCCCTCTGGTCGTTGAACCATTTAAGGTCGTTAGCATAGAAATCCATTGTACATACTGTAAAACCTTGTTTTGACAAATAAGCCATATAAGGAATATAGGATTGAGCATCTGCACGTTTGTCTGTTATAAGAACAACAACATTATGACGAGGTACAGGAATATCAGGAACTTCTGAATACTGATAAAAAGTTGCAGTTGTTAATGATCCCGCCTGAACTGGTTCAAAACCACTTCTGAAATTTCCTTCATAATTTTCTTTGATTTCTGTTGTACCGATTTTTTTCAGATTAAGATTTACAGGTGCATAGATAATTGCAAAAACAATTGCTGTTAAACTTAAGATTGTTATTAAAAGGGATGTAACTTTTGACAGACTGCTGTAACTATCTGTTAAAAGTTTCGCTAAATATTTAAATAAAGAATAAATACTGCAGATAAATGCTATAAGGGAAAGAGACAGGACAATTATATTTATAATATTCAGCCCCCATGAAATTATAAGCAGAATTGAAAGAATGAATGAAACTGGTGCTAAGAATACCAGCGAATCTTTTTTTGCCTGTTTTACAAAAAAAACTCTTAATTCTGTAATTATAACAAGTGCTAAAATTAATAATTGTCCATAAATCATATTAGTTTCCTATTGAATCTGCAGCCTCCAGTACTCCATAGAATGCAGGCTTACAAGTAAAATCTTCATTTAATAATAATGGATATTGCTTAAAACCTCTATACATATCCAGATTATCTAACCAGGTTCCACCATCTGTAATACCCCAGATTGTTACACCCATAATACCGTTTTTATCTTCAGTTTTTCTATTACGGATAAATACTTTAAAATATTCTTTGTAAATATTTTTTAAGCCCATTGGACTGTATTTATTTTTTCCGTTTGCAACATCAAGTTCTGTTACCTGTACATCAATTCCTTTTTCTACGAATTTCTGAACAGCTTCTTCAAAACTATCTTTTCCTGTGATTGCAGGGAAATCTACAGAAACATGAGACTGCATACCAACTGCATCAATACGGGCATCTGGATAAGAACGAATTTCATCTACAAGATTGCAGATTGCTGTACGTTTTCCAGGCTGATATGTATTGTAATCATTATAAACAAGTTTTACATCAGCTGGAGCATATTTGTTTGCATATCTGAATGCATTTATAATGAAAGTTTCATCGCCAAATACTCTGTACCAGTTGCTGTCTTCTCTAAGCCATTTGTTTGAACCTGCACTGTCAGAAACAGCTTCATTAACAACGTCCCAGATTTCAACAATTCTTTCACCGTCGTTATAGGTATCTTCCCATTCTTTTACATGATTAAGAACTGTTTTAATATACCATTCTTCACGGGCTGTCATTGTTGCTTTATCAACATATTTTGCATCTGAATCAGCACTGTAATTTTCTTTAAAGAACCATTCTGGAGTTTGTGAATGCCATACAAGAACATGTCCTCTCATTTTAATTCCAAGATCCTGAGCAATCATAAGAATCATTGACATGTTTCCAAAACTTGGCATATTTGCAGGAACCTGATAAATCTTTCCGTCTTCAGCTTTAAAATCTTCTGTTGAAGAAACCCGCTGCCAGTTGAAAATAAAGTCAGGTTTAAATTCATTTCCCATTGTTATAGAAGAAAAATGACGATCAATTCCTTCCTGAACATCCATGCTGTTTAATTCGTTATTGTATCCTAAAGCTAAACCAATATAATCAAAAATACCATCATACTTTTCTTTCAATGAAGGAGCTTCTAACCAAGGTTCATTCTGGAATCCAGTGATTGCTTCTTCACATTCAATTTCAACGCTAAAATCTTTTAAGTAAACTTTAACATTTGATTTTTTAGCACCAACAAGATTTAAAACAATACTTTTATTTTCAGAAACTATTTCAGTAACTTCACCAGAAAAATCAGTCCAGTTGCCGAATTCAACTTTTTTATCAAAGAAAGTAGGAAGAGTCTGACCTTTTTTTAAATCATTAATAACCCAGCTTGTTTTACAGTCTTTTGCTTCACCAGAATTTTCGATTTTAATAGAACCGGAAATTTTGTAAGTAGCCATTCTTCCTGCATATTCACCAATAGCGATTGCAGCAATATTTTGTCCTTTTATTTTAGCTCCATCAAGAATGATTACATTTTCACTGCCGTCAACTTTATTGTTTACAGAAATACCGTCTTCAAGATCTGGTGAATAAATATGCACAAGACCTTTTTCATCAGTTGAACGCTGAATGAAATTTTTTGAATTTCCACCACAAGAAAGAAGTGTTATGGAAACCAGCAATACACTTAAAATAAGTTTGATTTTTTTCATTACAATATCCTTTGAAAATTTAATATTTTATTCTAACACAAAAAAACACAGATTTATTTAGGAAAAAACACTCATTTTTGATAATTTAGCCTGTCCCCTTTGTCACATTTTTTTATATCTAAGACAAAGTGATATAAAGAACGGAACTCCAAGAATTGCGGTAAGAATTCCAGTTGGTAATTCTGCAGGGGCAATTAACGTTCTTGCAAGAGTGTCAGCCAGCAGAAGAAGAATTCCTCCAAAAATCATACTGAAAGGAATAAGATTTTTTGCTTTCGGACCAATAATTTTTCTTACAATGTGAGGTGCAATTAATCCTATAAAATTTATTGTTCCACCTGCACATACAGCAGAAGAACAGGCAAATGCTCCACAAATTAAAACAAGAATGCGAAGTAATCTTAAATTTAATCCTAATGATTCTGCAGAATCTTCTCCTCCTGTAAGTAAATCCAGCATTGGTGAAATAACAAACATTATTACAATTGATAAAACTGATGGAAGTAAAATAAACAGCAGTTCATTCCATCCTCTTCCATTAAAACTTCCCAATGTCCATGCATAGATTGAACGAATTTCATTGGATTTTGTAAGTAATATTATTGAAGAAATTGCAGAATATAAGGTTCCAAGGGCTGTTCCGCATAATAAAAGCATTATTGAAGATTCTTTAGATGATTTTCCAGTTGCTAAAAGAGTTACTACAAAGCCGGAAATAAGAGCACCGGCAAAAGCCCATATATTTACAGGAGATATAAAAGCAACTGCAGAACTGAATCCTAAGGCTGTTGCTGAAACTGCCCCTAAAGTTGCTCCTGCTGAAATTCCCATAATTCCAGGTTCTGCCAGAGAATTTCTGAAAAACAATTGAAAAACTGCACCTGCTCCTGCCATAAGAAAACCTGATATAAGAACCAGAAGAGATCTTGGCAGTCTCAGTTTAAATAAAATCAAAAAAGAAATGGAATCATTATTAAAAAGATTCTGAAGGTTTATTTTTTCTGCACCAGTTAACAGGGACAGAGCAAATATTCCTGCTAAAAAAATACAGGATATTACATAAGAAAAAAAAATTTTTGTTTTAGAAGAGGATAAATATTTCAATATAAAAGTCCTTTCAAATAATATATATAAAATACATAAATATAAAAAGTATTAAAAAATCAAAGAATTTTAGTTTGTCACATCGGGTAAAACACTTAATTATTTTATTTTTTCCAAAAATAAAAAATTAGATTTATAATAAAAGTGTTGGGAGTAGAGAGGTTATATTGTACGCTTTTATATTACAAAATGTTAATTTTGATTTTGATTTTTGTGCACTGGTTATTCTGACAGTAATCTTTTTTTCAATGATTATAAGGAAAGCATTAAAAGGTTTGTCAAATATGCTTTTCTTTTATGTTGTTCTATTAACTACAATAGCAACTGTAGCAGATATTTTTTCTGAAGTATCATTTTTACATAGATCATTCAGACTGTTCTGCGATTATATCTATTACCTTTTTACAACAATTATTCCGGTTTTATATATTCTCTATGTTTATCAGAATGTTGGTATTCTGTTTGTATATAGAAAAAAGAGATTAACCAGATTTGCAATTCATTTCCCATTTTTGATTTGTCTTATTATTCTTGGTTTAAATATTTATGTTACAAATAATCTGGATGTATTTGCAATAAATCAATGGCTTTGGGCTTTTACAATTATTGACGGACAGTATTATAGAGGCGGTTTACAGCTGGTATTAATTGGTTGTTGTTTATCATATCTTCTTATTGGAATGTGGATTTTATTTAGAAGTCGAAAACTTATTCCAAGATCCCGTTTTATTCCTCTTATGTTGATGTGGCCTTCTATTATTCTGGGACTTTTTATTCAGCAGTACTGGCAGGGTTTTGAAATGACTCTGTTTGGACTTACTGTTGGTATTTTGATTATTTCATTTACCGTTCAGCGTTCAGATGAAAATATTGATCCAATAACTGGTATAAAAGACGAAAGATGTTTTGTTGAAGAAATTCGGAAATTATTTGTTACAAATCATCGGGAATATTTAATTTATATTAAAATAAACAATCAATCTAATTTCAGAAGACACCGTGGAATTGAAGCTTATCATCGTTTTTTAAGATCGATTTGTGATTCTATAAAAATTGAACTTAAGTCTTTTAAAAATTATCCTGAATTACGAAATAGATTTGGAAATTATTTTGAGTTTTATGGCCTTGATGATGGAAACTACGCAATCCTTCTTGATACAGAAAACTATGAACTTGCAATAAAAGTTTGTCGCAAGATTTCTGATAATTTAAAAAAGCATATTTACGTAAGAAATATTAATATTTCGGTTGATTCAAAAATTTGTCTTGTTGAACTTCCAAAAGATTTTAAGAGTTTAGATTCTCTTGCAAACTTTCAGGAAAATTTTCACAAGAAATTTCCGACAAATTCGGAACCAGTTGTTGTTTATTCAAAATATTGTGAAACTGAAGATTTTATGATTCGAAATAATCTGGATGAAATTATTGCCCGTGCAATTGCTGAAAAGAAATTCCAGATGTATTATCAGCCAATATATTCAGTAAAAGAAAAGAAATTTGTTTCAGCAGAAGCTTTAATCCGATTAAAAGATGAGAGATTCGGTAATATTTCACCTGCATTATTTATTCCGGCAGCAGAAGCCAGTGGTGCAATTCACGATATTGGAGATTTTGTTATTGATGATGTATGTCGTTTTATTTCTTCAATTGATTTTAAAAAATACGGATTAAAATACATTGAATTTAATCTTTCTGCGGCTCAATGTATTGAATTAAACTTAATCGACAAAATTAAACGGTCAGTAAAAAAATATAATATTTCTCCAGAGCAGCTTAATCTTGAAATTACGGAAAGTTCTTCAAATAAAATGACCAATGATATTATTTTAGGACTTTATCAGAATGGTTATAAGTTTTCACTTGATGATTATGGAACCGGACAGTCTGATTTTAACCGTTTGTTTGATTTACCATTTGATATTATTAAGTTTGATAAATTATTTGCTGATAACAGAAAAGATGATTTTGGAAAAGTTGCAGTTGAAAATCTGATTCCAATGTTCCAGGATATGAATAAAACCGTTCTTATTGAAGGAATTGAAGATGAAGAATCAGCAGATTATTTCCAGAAATTAGGTTGTGAATATATCCAGGGATTTTATTATTCAAAACCTATTCCTGAAAAAGAGTTTCTTGAATTTTTATTAGAACATAATTCCTAGTTTATTCTTTAACAACTTTGGGAAGAATTGTAATTCCCATACCAGTTTGATTAGAATTAACTGGGTATGGAGCAAAAAACAATCCGGTTACAATAGAAGTAGTTGTTGTAAGGATTGTTTTTTCCTCATTTTGATTTTTAAAATTTTCACTTTTGTTCTTAATATAATCACAAATTATAGAATAAGCCTTGTCATAATCTTTTGTAAGAATATAAAGTTTTAATGCAAAAACTCCTGTAATTGCAACTGGAGTTCCACCGTACATTCTATTAACATTTTGATTTTCTACAAATGATGGAATATTTTCTGAATATAAAAGACTTTGAATTAATGCACAATCCTGCTGGCCACCAATTGTAAGAAATTGCTGAAAGGATTCTCCTTGTTCTATGGCTTTAAAATATTCTGTGTCAAAATTCACAAGTTCTTCAGAAGCTGAATTAAATAATTCTTCATCTTCGTATAAGTCGCTAAGAGAACTTTTTTTATCTTTATTTTTTGAAAAGAACATAGTTTTCTCCTTTTTGTGAGAATAATTTTAAGAGAGAAATGGAAGAAAATCAATGAGATTTGCAGATCAGAACATCTCAAACAAAATAGAAGAAATTTTTCTACTCCCGTAAAAAAGTCCTGCAGCTAACGGCTTCCGCGCTGCGCTTGTGCAGATGTGGAATAATTTAGCCTGTCCCCTTTGTCACAAGTTTTGTCTTTTGTTACAATAGGATTTGAGGTAAACAAATGGAACAATACAAAAAAGAATTTATTGATTTTATGCTTGAATGCCAGGTTTTAAAATTTGGTTCATTTACATTAAAAAGTGGCCGTCAGTCTCCTTTTTTTATGAATGCTGGTGCTTATGTAACAGGATCACAGTTAAAACGTCTTGGTGAATATTATGCAAAAGCTATTCACGATAATTTTGGTGATGAAATTGACGTTTTCTTTGGACCTGCATATAAAGGAATTCCTCTTGCTGTTGTAACTGCAGTTGCATATTCAGAACTTTACGGTAAAGAAATCAAATATTGCTGCGATCGTAAAGAAGAAAAAGATCATGGTGCAGATAAAGGCGCTATTCTTGGTTATAAAATTAAAAACGGGGACAGAGTTGTAATTATTGAAGATGTAACAACTTCTGGAAAATCTATCGAAGAAACTTATCCAAAAATCCGTGCTCAGGAAACTGTTGAAGGCGGAATAAAAATCGTTGGTGAAATTGTTTCATTGGATCGTAGAGAAAAGGCTCCTGATTCTACAAAATCAGCTTTGGAAACTATTTCAGAAAAATATGGTTTCCCTGCAAAAGCAATTGTTACTATGGATGAAGTAATTGAAGCTTTATACACAAACGGGGACAAATCTGTTATTACTGAAGAAATTAAAACTCAGATTGATGCTTATTACAAAGAATGGGGTGCAAAATAATTCTTTATGAAAAGCTTAAAAAAATTATTGTTTCTTTTTAGCCTGTCCCTTTTGTCACAAGTTTATTTTTCCTGTAACAAAACTCAGGTAGAAAAAGAAACTTTATATCCTCAAAGAATTATTTCTTTATCTCCAGCTGGAACTGAAATTCTTTTTGCAATTGGTGCGGAATCTCAGATTGCAGCTGTTTCTGATTTTAGCGATTATCCTCCACAGGCAATGGAACTTCCAAAGGCTGGGGGATTTGATGGTAATACAATCAGTTTAGAACGATTGTTATCATTTAATCCGGATTTTCTGTATTTAAGTGATGGAATGCATAATTTTTTAATTGAAAAATTGAACGAATTTAAAATTCCATTTTATCTTTCAAAGGCAGATTCTTTTGAAAGTTTGAAACAGGAAATTCTTGATATTGGTGAAATTACGGGACATGGGGGACAGGCTAAATCACTAGTTTCAGAAATGTGCGCAAAGTTGCCTTCTGAAAAAACTGAAGAATCTAACTTGCCAAAAACTGTTTATTATGAAATCTGGAACGAACCTTATATGTCTGCCGGAAAATTATCTTTTATAAATGATGTAATTCAACTTGCCGGTTTTAATAATATTTTTGCTGATATTTCAGAGGCTTATCCTGTTGTCAGTGAAGAATCAATTATTGCCCGACAGCCGGAAATTATTTTAATTCCAGTAAGCAGTATGAATACTGTAGAATCTGTAAAAAATCGTAACGGATGGGATTCAATTCCTGCTGTTAAGAATAATAAAATTTTTGTAGTTGATGATAATCTTTATTCCAGACCAGGTCCAAGAATAATTGATGCAATTTGTGAACTAAGTCAGTTTTAATCAAAAAAAGATGTCCTATGTAGAAATATCTATTTTGGGCATCTTTTTTTTTCAAGTCTTGTTTTTTACAACAAAATTACTTATTTGTTATACAAATCAAAAAAATCATTATTTATAATCTTTATTATGAATAATATTATCTACATTAACCAGATTGGATATCTTCCTTCTGAAAAAAAATTTGCTTACGTTTACGAATCTTTGCTTAATGGAGCAGATTCCTTTTCACTTGTTGATTCTAATGGAAAAACTGTTTATTCCGGTAAAATTTCTGCAGGAGTTAAAGACGAACTTATAGATCAGAGTGTTTGTTGCTGTGATTTCTCTGATTTTTCTGATGAAGGAAATTTTACGATTTGTATTGGAAATAATAAAAACAAAAACGTAAGAATCGGAACATCAGCTTACAATGATTTATATTATTCAGCTTTGAACTATTTTTATATGTCCCGTTGTGGTCATGAAATTGTAGATTGTGATAAATGGAGTCACCAGGCTTGTCATACTGATATTGCAGAAATTTATGGAACAAAAGAAACTAAATTAGTTACTGGCGGATGGCACGATGCAGGTGATTATGGAAGATATGTTGTTGCAGGTACAAAAGCTGTAATGGATTTACTGCTGGCTTACGAATCTTCTAAAGATAAATTCAATTTTTTTGATATTCTTTCGGAAGTCAGATTTGAACTTGAATGGCTTTTACAAATGCAGAGGGAAGATGGTGGAGTTTATCATAAAATTTCATGTTATCATTTCTGCGGTTTTATTCTTCCTCAGGATGAAAAAGATAAAATTGTAATTTCTCCGGTTTCAACTGCTGCTACCTGTGATTTTGCAGGTTGTCTTGCTTATGCTTCATCTTTCTATAAAAAAGAAGATCCTGCTTTTGCAGATAAACTTTTAAAAGCTGCTATAAAAGCTCAGGCATATGCAGATAAACACGAAGATGAAATATTTTCAAATCCTCCAGAAATTACAACTGGCAGTTATGGTGACTGGAATGTTTCCGACGAACGATATTTTGCTTTGTGTTCATTATTTGCTGCAACCGGTGACAGATCATATCTTAATAAAGCTTTGGAAATTCGCAGCAATCAGAAAAATAAAACTGAAAATTATCAGGAACCATGGAAATTAAACTGGTACGAAGGTTTTAGCTGGGGTTGTGTTTCAGGTTATGGTAGTGAAATACTTCTTAAAAATCAGCAGCTTGTTGGGGACAGAGTAATTGTTGAAGATATCAGAAACGGAATTCTTGAAATTGCCGTAAAGATTCTTGAAGATTCAAAAAAATCTTCATTTGGTTTGTCATTAACAAAAATTTTCTGGGGAAGTAATGGAGCAGTTTGTGATCATGCTCATATTTTCTTACTGGCATATGATTTAACTGGAAATAAAGAATTTTATGATGCTGCACTTAAAAATCTGAATTATGTTTTAGGCTGTAATCCAATGGATATTTGTTATGTTTCAAGCAATGGTGTAAACAGTCCTGTAAAACCTCATCACCGTCAATCTGGATTTCTTAATGATGTAATGCCTGGAATGTTAGCTGGTGGACCTTCTGCTGGACTTCAGGATGCTGTTGCAAAAGAAAAACTTCAGGGTAAATCTCCATTAATGTGTTATATTGATGACACAGGAAGTTACAGTACAAACGAAATTGCAATTTACTGGAATTCTCCATTGGTTTATGTTATTGCAAGATTAGCCTTATTGTAATGCTTTTGTAAATGTTCTATAGTTTTTATAACTATGGAAGAACGCATTACAGAATTAGAAATCAAAGTTTCATATTTAGAAGATTTTCTCAATCAAATTCAAGAAGTTGCCGTTGGTCAGGCGAGAGAGATTGAACATTTGAAAGCAGAAAATCGTCTGATGATAGAAAAAATCAAGGAACTGGCTGATTTAACTGAAGGCGAAATTCCTAATAGAAAACCTCCTCATTACTAATCTTTGTTTTAACATAATGGAGTTCTAAAATGAAACGATTTTTGTCTATTTTTATTGGTTTAATTTTATCCTTTCAGCTTTTTGCTTATAACGGAATTATTTCTGGCGAAGGAAAATTAAAGGTGGCTTCAACCAAATGGTTTGATATTATTTATCCAGAAGCAAGTAAAGAAGCTGCATCAATTCTTTTTGAAAGGGCAGATGGGTTAATGGAAGAAATCACTTCTTCTTTAGGAATTGAACCTGATTTTAGAATGCCAGTTGTAATTACACCGGGGACAGAGCAATTCAACGCATATTTTACAACTTATCCATATAATCACATTGTTTTGTATGATACAGGCCTTGTTCCTCAACTGGAAGTTTTTTCTGAAACTGTATGTTCAACTTTTAAGCACGAATTAACTCATGCTGTAACCTTTAATATGAAAAGTCCTGCATTTAAGGCAGTTTCCAAAGTTTTTGGAGACAGTTTTTCTGCAGCTAATTTTATAGTTTCTTCTGGAATGGCAGAAGGTGCAACTTTGTGTTCAGAAGCAGCAACCGGAGAAGGTCGTCTTAATAATACAATTTCCATGCTTCCTGTAATTCAGGCAAAACTTGAAAATGATTTACCAGGTTATTTTGATGTTACAGGGGCATCGACTATTTATCCAACAGGAAGTTTTTATCAGTTTAATGGAGCTTTTCACAACTGGCTTCAGAAAAAATATGGCATGGAAAAATATGCTGATTTCTGGTATTCCGCAGTTAATTTAGGCGGTGATTCTACTAAACTTACAATTGGACAGGTGTTTAAAAAAGTTTATGGTCTTTCATTAAATTCTGCCTGGGAAATTTGTTTTAGTGAATATCCGGTTCCTGAAATTCCTGGAAATCCTGTAGAAGCGGGAATAGCAAAAGATTTTTTCAAACCTGCTGAAAACAATTATTCTATTAATAATAAAAATGGAGCTCTTTATTCATCACTTTGTAAAACAGAAAAAGGTTTGTTTTATTTTGATAAAGACTCTTTCAATGTTTATTTTATCTCGGATTCTGAAAAGGTTTCTCCAAAGTCAATTCTCAATTTTGATTATTTACAGACAATTTCTGCTTCGGAAGACGGAAGATTTATAGTTTTGAATTATTACACTTTGGAAGGTGCAAATTATAAAAAACGTATTGCGGTTTATGATTTTGAAAAAAAACAGCTGGTTTACGTAAATGAAAATGGATATCAGAACGGAACAATCATAAAAAATCAGGATGAATATTATCTTGTATCGCAAAAGTTCAAATCTCAGAATTACGAATTGAATACAAAAAAACTGATTTTGAAAAAAAATAAACTGATTGATTTTGAAGATGTTTCATCACTGCCATTTTCTTTTGAAGAAGCGCCGGTTGCAATTACTCAAAATGGAAAAAATGATGGAACTTTTGCTTTTTTAAAAAAGAAGGGGCTTAATTATTCAATTTGTACTGGTTCAATAAATGATGGAAACTCTTTTACTCAGTATGATTTTCCAAAAGGTTATATTGTTCAGAATTTATGTTACGACGGGGACAGGCTTCTTTTTACTTATGCCAATTCTTCTTCAATGGCCCGTTTAGGATTCCTTGATACTCAAAAAAATGAATTTGAATTTGATAAAAGAGATTTATCAGGAGGAATCTTCTTTCCAGTCAGACTTAATGAAAAAGAAATCGGTTATATCGGGCAATTTTATAGATGCAACCGACTTTTGAAGATTGATTGTGACAAAGGGGACAGGCTAACTTGTAACAAAAAAACAATTTCTCTTTCATCAGAAAATCCTGCTCCAGAATCTTCAGTTCTTGCTGAAAATCTTGAAAAATTGAACGAAGCTTCTAAAAATTACAATCAGTTTTCGAATTACTTAAAAGGTGTTTTATTGCCAACATGTAATATTCAGTCCCTTTCTTTTGATCCTGCCCATTTTGGTGGTAATTACGCAAATTCTCTTGGACTTACTTATATTACATCAAATCCTTGGGATGGAAACCTTATTCAATTATCTGCAGGCTATGGTTTAGAAACTAATTCCGGGGCATTTTCTTTAGCACTTTCCAGCGAATCCTGGGTTAGTGCAGTTACTGAATTAGAAGTTGAATTTGATAAAGATGGATTTAAACAGACAAATGACACTCTTATTCTTACAAAACCAATTCTGGCTGGTAATCATTCTTTAGTTCAGCTTCAGTCTCAATCTATGATTCATTTTGGTCGTTCAAATTTAAATAATTTTGATTATTTTGAAAATATTATAGACCATGGATATAAACCAGGTTGTGCCGCTTCTTCTGATAAAACCAATTATTTATATGGTCAGCAGGTTTTAAGTTTAGGATTCCAGAATATTATTTACACTCAGCCTGGATTGTATAATCGTTTTGGTTATAGTGCAGTTGCTTATGGACTTTACAGATTTAATTCCAAAGCGGATTTTTCTACAATTTACCAGAATGGATTTGACGGCGCTTTTAGTCTTGACTTCTATATTCCACAACTTTTACCTTGGGAAAATGTTCAGGGATTTACATACAATCTTCCAGTGGTGATTGGTGTAAATACTTTAGGTATTAAAAATGATTCTTCGGAACTTCCTTTTGTAACTTATGATGAATTATTAACAACCAGTGATTTTGATGGATTTAATTTTGGAATTTCTTCAGTTTTATTTGCATCTGAAATTCAAAAATCTTTGTTTAATGCCACCGGTTTGTTTATCAGAGATTTGAATATTTCTTTAAATTACAAAGCAGGTTTTGATATTAATGCTATTATTGACGGTCCTGCCATTTTGTATGTTGGTGAATATCTTAAGAAAATCATTAATAATGAAGAAACTTTTGGAAACAAACTTTATGTAAGAGCAAAACTTAATATGGCTCCAAATATTGGAAGTCTTGGTTCTGCAATTGGAATCAGTTTGTTTGGTGATGCAGGAATTTATTTTGAAAATGATTCCGCTGTATCACCAATGGCCGATTTTGGACTTACAATCACATATTAAACTTTAATTTGAGACAAAACTTCTCCAATTGGAGCATGAATTACAAGATTTGCAAAACTGTCTTGTGGAGTTTCTGTTTTATTTATTAAAACAAGATTATCTCCTCTAAAATAATCAATTAACCCGGCTGCCGGATATACTGATAAACTAGTTCCACCAATTATCAGTGTATCTGCTTCCGAAATGGCTTTTATTGAATTATTTACAATTTCGTCATCAAGGCCTTCTTCATACAAAACAACATCTGGTTTTATAAGACCTCCGCATTTTGTACAATGGGGCAGTTTATCTGGAGAATTTACACTTTCCCGAATGATTTTATCATCATAAAAGGCATTACATTCAAGACAATAATTTCTTGCTGTACTTCCATGCAATTCATAAACAGTTTTGCTTCCTGCCATCTGATGAAGTCCATCAATATTTTGAGTAACGATTGCTTTAAGTTTTCCTGCCGCTTCCATTTCTGCCAGTTTATAATGAGCTGCATTTGGTTTTATTCCATTCAGCAAAAGTTTTTCTCTGTAAAATCTGTAAAATTCCTGAGTGTCATAATAGAAAAAACTGTGACTTATGATTGTTTCAGGTGGATATTTCCATTGAATATTATAAAGACCGTCTATGCTTCTAAAATCTGGAATTCCCGATTCTGTTGAAATGCCAGCTCCACCAAAAAATACAATTTTTGTGTTATTTTTTACAATTTTCTGTAAGTTGAATATATAATTTTCATTCATACTGTTATAATATATTAATACATACGATTTATCTAATTATTTATTTAATTCCTGCCGATAATTTAATCGACTTAGTGTATTTTAAAATAATTTAACCAGTTATTGGGAGAAGAGAATGAATATAAAAAAAAGTTTGTTGATCTTTATTATTTCATTTATGGTTACTGTTTCAGTGTTTGCCGGCAGACAGGAAAATGAATCTGCTGAAGTAGAAAATCTGAACAGCTGGCAGCAGGATTTTGATCTTGAAAAAAGAACAAAAAAGAATCCTGTAAAATACAATATTCGTATTACTGCGACAGACTTAGGTGGTAATAAAACTGTTGAAGGTCCTTTTAACATTTTTATTGATCCTGAATCTGATAAACCTGTGTGTGGTATTATCAATCCATATACAAACATGCGTATTGTAGGTAACTTGAACATTGTTGGTACTTGTGTTGATGATGACGGTGTTGCTAAAGTTGAATTGATTCTTGATGAAGGAAAAGTTAATTCAAAAGGTGAATCTATTGAACACACAGAAATTGCAAAAGGTACAGATTTCTGGTCATATTATCTTGATACAACAAATCTTGAAGAAGGTCCTCATACAATTAAAGTAATTGGTTACGATATTAATGGTCTTGCAGGTAATCCTATTTCAATTCAGTGGCAGCTCGATAGACAACAGCCTGTTACAGCAGTTGAAAATATTGGTATGGGACAGCTTGTTTCTGGAAACGTAACATTTACTGGTGTTGTTTCTGATGGTAACGGTATTAAAGAATTGTATTATTCTGTTGATAACGGAAAATTCTTTGCTCCTGTAAAAATCAAAAATGCAAAATTACCAAAAGGTTCAACAGATTTAAAGAATTCAAAATGTGATTTTTCTTTCTCTGTAGATTCCCGTAAATTTGAAGATGGTGCCGCTGTTATCTGGTTCAAAGCAATCGATGATTCTGGTTCAATCGGATATTATTCATTCCTTTACTTTATTGATAATACAAGTCCTGACGTTAAAATTGTATATCCTGCTGATAATGTTGAAGTAAACGGTAAATTCTCAATTGCAGGTTATGCTCGTGATACAAACGGTATTAAATCCCTTTCATGGACTTTTGATGATCAGAAAGGTGATTTTGAATTAATTCCAGGAAACCCATACTGGTCAATTACTCTTGATACTGGAAAAAATAACAGTAAAACAAAGAAATTTACAATTCACGCTGTAGATAGAGCTGGTAACGTTGTTGATGTTGTAAAGAATTTTGCATTTAATGCAGAAAAAAATATGCCTGTAACAACAATTTCACAGCCAGTTTCCGGACAGGTTTTTGCAGGTGATAAAAAATCTGTTTTTGTCCGCGGTATTGCAAAAGGTGATGTTCAGATTTCAAAAGTTAAGATTTATCTTGATGGAAAAGAAGTTGCTGAACAGGAAACTCGTGGTGCATTCTACCATGAAGTTTGTAAGGCAGAAGATTTATCTGCAGGAACACACAAAATCACTGTAAAAGCAATTAACGAAGATGGAATTACAGGCCGTTCAGAAACAGTTGAAATTCTTTCAAAAGGAATTGCTCCAAAATTTGACAGAAATGTAGTTCGTTCTTCAAAAGGTTCCGTTTCATTTGAACCTGGAGTAGAAATTAATCCAGAAAGCGGATCTTCATTTGAAGTTACTGCAGTAAGCCAGCTCGGTCTTACAAAAATCCATAAAGAAGTTTCTTGTGGAAATGAAGTTCTTACAAATGTTGATTTAGACTTAACAAATAACGAAACATCTTATTTATTCTCTGTTCCTGTAAAACCAGATAGTCTTAAAGGTGTATATTCTGTTCTCTTTACAGCAACTGATATTCTTGGAAGAACAACTGAATACAAATCATTCTTCAAAGTTCGTGATACTTCAAGAATTTACAGTAAAGATTTAGCAGTTGTATTTGATGACAGCATCTTTACAGAAGTTGATGGAGTATTAGAAGTTGAATCAAATCCTGAATTCCCAATTTCAGGTTATTTAATTGGTGCTGATGCAGTTTCTGTTGAACTTTCTCCTTCAACACCATTTGCAACTGCAAAACTTAACGGAAACAGAGTTATTATTACTCCAACAAATGCAGTTGGTCGTTCTGCACCAATTACTGTAAAAGTAAGAACAAACAAAAATAATAAAGTTGTTGAATCAAAGAAAATTATTTTCAAAAATGATAATGTTCTTCCTGTATTCAAAGGCATTTCAGTTTCTGGTTCAACTTTAGCTGATCCTGAAGCAGATGCAGAATCTTATAAAGTTTCTTCAATTAATTCTGATAAACCTGTAACTATCAACGGTACTGTAACTTGTCAGACTGGTGTTGGAAGTCTCAGATATCGTGTAATTCAGGCAAAAGCAGAACTTAATGAAGTAAACAATGTTATTACAAAACTAACAACAGAAGTTCCAAAAGATTATACTGCTGTAACGGTTAATTCAAGAATCGGTTCTTTCTCAATTACAGTTAATCCTGAAGATTTTGGTCCAGGTGAATATCTTGTAGAACTTGTTGCCGAAAGTGCCGGTGGAAATAAAGCAGCCAGAGTTGTTGGTATAAAGAATCTTCCTGAAACAGGTTTAGACAGTAAAGGAAATCAGATTGCTCCTAAAGCTTATGTAAACTGGTTTGAAGGTGTTGATTTATATTGTTTGGCAACTTATCAGGGTGAAATGGGAGATAATATTACAGTATTCCCACGTTCAGCTATGAAAGAAGGTGCAAACTTTAAAGAAGTAACTCTTCCAATTGGTGGGAAACCTTATCTTTCACCAAAAGTAATTAAAGATACAAAAGTAAATGCTGTTCTTGCTATGATTGGTGAAGAAAAGTACGAAGCTGGACTTCCTCTTGTAATGGCAATGGGCACTCCTAGAGAAGCTGCTGTAAAAGCAAAGATTTATATTGATACAACAGCAACTGTAAGTTATGTAAATTATGAAGTTTCTGGAGAAAAAGTTGCAGGCGGTGAAGAAAAAATGACTGGTGCTGCAATTCTTACAAAATCTCCAGACGTTCCAAATCGCTGGATTGCAGAAATTCCTCTTTATAATTTACCAAACCGAGTTACAAATATTAAGGCAACAATAAAATCTTCTTCTTTCTCTGATAAAGAAGTTAGAGGTACAATTTTTGTTGTTCGTCCTGCAACTGGAGATTCTGTAGATACAGAAGGTGTATATGTTTATCCTTCATCAGAAACAATTTACGATAAAGTTGATAACAATTACATTATCCAGAATGACTCGAAAATTTATTATTATATCAACGTAGAATCATCATTCAGAGCAGAATTAGTTTCAGCTGGAGATGGTCTTGAAATTGAAACAAAAGATAATGTTGCAATTCTTTCAGCACCAAAAGAAGGTAATTATAGAAACGTAAGAATTCGAGTAACAGATGCTACTGGCAGAGTATTTGATTCTAAACCAATCAATGTTCTTGCAGACTCAAAAGGTCCTGTTCTTGCTGCAGAATCTCAAAGTCCAAAATTACACGACTGGGTAAGAAAATCAATTACATTACAGGGTGCTGCACAGGATGAACTTGGTGTTCGTTCTGTAGAATACTCATTCAATAATGGTGAAACATGGGAAAAATTCAGCATTAGTGGTGGAAGAGGCGGTTCACAGGGTGTTACATTCTCTAAAACTGTTGATATTTCTAATTTCGAAGATGGTCTTGTAGAAGTTGATTTCCGTGCTACAGATAATGCTGGTCATGAAACTTTCTATAGAACAGCAGTTTATAAAGATACAGTTGCTCCAGATGTAAAAGTTGTTGAACCTCTTAAAGATGATGTAATCAATGGTGAAAATCTGGTTGTATTTGAAGCAAAAGATAATGTTACTCTTGCTAAAGCTGAATATGTAAATACAGGTGTTCGTTCCGATATGGTTATGGAACCTTTAGTTACAACTCACATTGGTACAAATGACAAACCAAACAATTCAAGAATGTCTTTCGTATTCAGTGATGGTGCAGGAAATACAACTACTGTAAATTCATATGATTTCTCTATCGACAGCAAATCCGATTTACCAATTTCTCAGATTCATATTCCAGAAGAAATGCAGGTATTAACAAGAGACTTTATTGTTTCTGGTGTTGTAATTGATGATGATGGAGATTCAACAATTTACTACAAAGTAGATAATGGTCCTTATAAACAGGTTGCAATTAATGAAGTTTATGGAACTACAAATCCAGAAGCTCAGTATAAGATGGACTCTTGTTTTGAAATCAGAATTCCAATTTCTGAAATGACAGATAATGAACATTCAGTAACTATTTATGCAGTTGATGTTAACGGCGTAAAAGGTGAAGAAATTACAAGAAAGTTCAGAATCTCTCTTGAAGAACCAAAGGGAAGTGTTGAAAAACCAACAATTGAAAACGCAATTAAAGGTGTTGTAGAAATTTCAGGTACAGCATCGGATAAAAACGGAATTGAAAAAGTAGAAATTTCTCTTGATAACGGTAGCAGTTATAATGACGCAACTGGAACAACAAACTGGGTATACAAAGTTGATTCAAGAGCAATTCCTGGTGGAACTTCTGCAGTATTCTTAAGAATTACAGATAAATACGGAATTACAGGACTTTATTCATCATTAATCAATATTGATAACGAAGCTCCTACAATTTCTTTACAGCTTCCACTTGATGATTCTACTTCAACTGGCAAATTGTTCTTCTCTGGTTATGCAAAAGATAATGTAGAAATTTCCAAAATGTATGTAACAATCCGCAATATGGATCGTACAAGTCAGTCAATCGTAAGAAATCTTAAGGTTGATAGAGTAATTGGTGAAACTCTTGATGTTTCTGATTTACCAAATGGATTCTACAATATTGAACTTACTGGTGAAGATAGAGCCGGTAACAGAACAAACGTAAGCCGTAACATTCATATTGATAAAACAAAAACTGTAGCTCAGGTTGATGTTCTTTATCCATTGAACGGTGAACATAAAAACGGTTACTTCAACATTTACGGTCAGATTACAGAACCTGCAGATGATGAAAATAATCATGTAGAAAAACTTAAGCTTTATGTAGATAACAAACTTGTAAAAGAAACAGAACCTACAATTTCTGGATTCTACAAATTCGAAATCAATCCTCCATCAACAGAAAGCACAGATGAATATGATGAAACTGGAGCTGCCATTAAAGTTGAAAAAGCAGATATGACAGACGGTGTTCATACATACCGAATTGATGCTGTTCTTAATAATGGAGCACAGATTTCTTCTAGAGAACAGACAATTACTTATAGCAAAGTTGGTACATGGCTTACATTGGACAACTTTACATATGGTGATTTTGCAAAAGACAGACCTTACTTAAGAGGTAGAGCAGGATATTATCCATCTGCAGAAGAAGAAATTCGTATGCGTTCAAAAGATATTTCTAAAGAAGAAAAAACTGCATATGAAAACAAGAAAACTGTAGATAAGATTGAAATCAGTTTTGATAATGGTAAAACATTCCAGCAGATTTCTAACACAAACAAATGGATGTATCGTGTAGAAAATCAGGATTTACCAGAAGGTTATCACTTTATGCTTGTACGTGTAACAATGAAGAGTGGTGACACTGCAATTGAAAGATCAATTATTCAGATTGATAACACAAACCCAACAGTAAAATTAATTACACCAGGAAGAGGCGGAAGCTACAATCAGATTCTTGAAGTTTCAGGTCTTTCTAATGATGATGTAGGTTTGGACAGCGTATTAATTGATTTAAGAAAAGGTGATAAATCTGCTTACGAAGTTCCAGCATTTATTCAGGGACTTTATCTTGACTTCCACTTCTGGGGTGCTACACTATATGATATAGGTGCTGGTCTTACATTCTTTGATGATAATGTAAAACTTCAGGCACAGTGGGGTCAGTTTACTCAGGCTCAGCGTGATGCAGCAAATAAACTTCTTGGTCGTGAACCATCAGATATGCGTTACGGTGGTGACTCTGTATTCGGATTTAAGCTTCTTGCTAACGTTGCAACTGTACCATTCAGTTATTTCTTAGGACGTGACTGGGAATGGTTATATGCTAACTTTGCATTAGGAGCTCAGTTCTCAAGATTCAACGAAACAAGTAGTGGAAAACCTCAATGGCTTTCTTCTGTAGTTGGACAGATTGAGTTCCCACGTATTCAGCGAAAGGATGCAAGCTTCTTAAGTGCATTCTCATTCTACACAGAAGGTTCGTTGTGGTTTATTCCAACCGACGTTGCTGGTGATAATATTAATAGTATGGTATTCCAGATGTCAGTTGGTTTACGTGCTAATATTTTCTAGTAAACAGAAGTAAAATCTGTTTATTACGCTTAAAGAGGATTTATGAGAAAAAGAATAATTGTTTTACTTACAGTTCTTACATTTTTTCTCCTGAATCCTCTTTTTGTTTTTAGCGAAACCTCAAAAGGATCTCAACTTCTTATTGATACTGCAATCCGTTCCAAATCATCTTTGCAGGTAAAAAAAATCCTTCAAAAATATCAGAATTCTCCTGACTATAAAAGCGTAGAAGAATATTCAATGTCCTGGATAAGAAAAATTATTATTCAGGGAGATTACGATTTTGCTACGGATTTAATTTTTATCATAATTGAAAGCAATATAGATTGTGATTATGAAGATGATGAAGCATTTGATTTATACGGAGAATTAATTTCTGTATACAGTCTGAAACGGTAAGAGGAATCTGCTTATGAAAAAAGTTTTTTTTATTTTTTTATCATTATTTTTGACGTTTAATATTTTTTCTCAGGAAGTAGAAGAAATATTTGAGGTAGATTTTAATAAGCTTTCTCAAAAATGTCTTGAACAGGCAAACAATGCTTACGATGAAAAAGATTATGAATCAGCCTATAAAAAAATAAATATGGCTTTAGAATTTTCAGAAAAACCGGAAGATTCTCCTTCTTTAATGATAATTGCCAGAACCATTTATAAAAAAATTCTTGAAATCAATTTAGAAAAAGAAGATTCTCTCAGAATTATCGAAATTGATAATAATATTCAAAAATATCCATCCTTGGCAAATAACGACATTCTGCTTCTTGTAGATCAGAATCAACGAAAGATAGAACTTAAAACTGAAAAGATAAACATTGAATTAGTAACTCAGAATAATAAATCTGTAAAAAATCTTATTTCAATAGTAATAATTGCAATTACAGTAATGCTTTGTATTGTTATTGCCATTATTCTCATTGTTCAAATAGCATTAAGAAAAAATCGACTTCAGCAGGAAAAATACATAAAAGCAATTCAGAATCTTGCTGAAAATCAGGACAGAGCAAATCAGCTTCTATTAGGCGGAATAACAGATTTATATGGTGGAAAAACTTTTCTTGGAATTACAGATAATTTAGTATGGAAACCAGCCTTAGCATTACCAGAAGTAGATTTTTCCGAAGAAGATCAGATTCAATTAAAAGAACTTGCCTTAAAATGTGAAGAATTAGGGGAAAAAATCGACAATTATACTCAGCGCAAAAATAATTCAAAAAACGTCAGCGAACTGGTTTATAAACTTTCAATAGCATTGGGAATTTCACAGGGAATGGCAATGTTGAATTTCTGTGCTGCAATGGTTTACGATGCAGGATTTTTAGGTTTGGATACAGATTTAATTAATTCTGAATCATTAACAGAAGAACAAAAATCAGCAATGGAAAATCATGTATTGCTGGCAGAAAAATATATTGATTTTGTTCCAATAAAGTACTGGTCTATTTTTGAAGATGCAGTAATGAAACATCACGAAAATATTGATGGAAGTGGCTATCCAAATCAGTTGAAAGGCGAAGAAATTCCTCATATTGCCAGATTAATCCGAGTTGCGGAAAGTTATGTTTCTCTTTCAAGTCATAGAAATTATAGAGAAACTTTAGATAAAGAAACTGCAATCGAAATCCTGAAAAATAAACCTCAATTTTACGATAAAGATGTTGTTCTGGCTTTAGATAAAATAGTCTGAAATTTCTAAAAAAAAAGCAAAGTCCGGTATAGAAAATTTCTAAAATAAAAGGTTTAATAAACCGATATTAAAATTATGACTATACTATTCTTTGTTATTTTATGTTTATTTATGGCTCCGGCTGCAAGCGCAAAGGAAATGAAGCCTTTGTATCAGCTTCCGGAAAAAGGTGGTGTTACAGCACAGGCTGAAGGCACAGATTTTTATTTAGTTGGGTCTGATTCGGGACTTTATAGAATTTCAAAAACAAATAATCCTGTTCCATTATGGACAGAATCTCGTGTAGATCAGATTCAGGAAGTTGTTCTTCCAAATGAAAATGGTAAACTGGTTTCTGGATGGATGCTTAGAACAAAAAAAGGTTTATTCTATACAGAAGATTTTCAGAATTATAAAGAAAAAGATAATGGTTTAGCCTTTCTTACAATCAAAAAGTATGATGGAAAAAATACAACTTTTGAAAAACAAATTCAGTCATTAAAAGATTTTGCAGTAAATCCTTCAAATAATATGGAAATGGTAACTGCAACAAAAGATGCAGTTTATTTTTCAGAAGATGGTGGAGAAAACTGGAAATCTTTAGGACTTCCAACTGTAACAACAGGTATGAAATCTGTTGCTGTTGCAACCTTCAATAACGAAACCGTTGTTTTTACAGCTCATCCAATTACAGGTTTTTATTATAAAAAAGTAAAAGGTGGAAACTGGATTGCATCAAAAGGCTTTGAATTAATGCCAACATTAAAAGATATTGATGAAATTTCAGATATTTATCCAGTTGTAACAAAAAATGAAGACGGTACAGAAACTGTAGACGTTTATGTTTCACAGACATATCTTCCACGTATTTACAAATATAATTGGGAAACAAAAAGTCCAAAAATGATTTATAAAGGAACTGATCCTGTAAATGTAATTGATGGACTTACTATGGTTGATGATGTTTTAATGTATACAACACTGGAAGGTTTTGGCGGAATTAAAACTGATACTTTTGAAAGTGCAGGGGTTCCAGCAAAAGCAGCTGATTGGGAAAAAGTTTTCTCATCAGTTCCAGGAATGATTAATACTGCTTATATTCCAAAAGCATCCAGCGGATTTTCAAAAGGCGTTACATTAAACGAATTGTGGCTTTTATATCCTGGCAGCATCAATACAAGTTATGCAGATCAGGCATTAGATAAAAAATGTATTTATGCATCAGCTTATCAGTGTAGAAATCAGGAAGGAATTAACAAATACGTAAATCTTTGTAAATCCAGAAATATGAATGGTATAGTTATTGATATGAAAGATGACTCTGGATTCCTTCGCTACAAAACAAAAGATCCTTTATTACTTGAAGTAAACAATAAATTAAAAGGAACTTTAGGTTACGGTTCAGTTTCTAGTTACGCAATCGATATTGAACACTTTGTAGAAGAATTTAAGAAAAACGATATTTATCTTGTAGCCAGAATTGTTGCTTTCAAAGATAAATGTCTTTCAAAATATGACGGCGGAAAATATGCTGCCTGGGATGGAAAAAACGGACGTGCATGGCAGGGTATAAAAGGTGATGGAACCTATTACGATGAATACTGGTGCGATCCATACTGTGAAAAACTTTGGGAATATGATGTTGCAGTTGCAAAAGAATTGATTGCCAGAGGATTTGACGAAATTCAGTTTGACTATATCCGTTTCCCAACAGACGGTGTAAATCTTGGAAATGCACGATACCGCTGGAAGAGCGACGGAATGGATAAAGAAAGTGCTTTAATTTCATTCCTTTCTTATGCCCGAGAAAATATTGACGCTCCAATCAGTATTGATATTTACGGTGCAAACGGATGGTACAGAAGTGGTGCCAGAACAGGACAGGATTCAGAAATGCTTTCAGAATATGTTGATGTTATTGGACCAATGTTCTATCCAAGCCATTTTGAACAGTCCTTCTTAAACTGCGATCCATTTGGGGACAGAACCTATAGAATTTATTATTACGGAACCTTCCGAAATACAGTTTTGTGTCGAAACAGAGCAATTATTCGGCCTTGGGTACAGTGTTTCTATCTTGGCGTTTCATACGATTATAAATGGTACGATGTATACGACAACAAAGGTAGAAACAGCTATGTAACAAAACAGTTATTTGGAGTTCGTGATTCAGTAAATCGTGGATACATGTGCTGGAACAATTCAGGAAATTACGGCACAACACCAAAAGATGTTACATTAGATGAACCATTTACAGGAAGTTGTTTTGAATCAAAATTCAAAGATAGAATTCCTGCATTCGGAACAGCAAAACGGGAACTTTCTTCAAAGGCCGTTAATGTTTCAGCTTTAGACAGTATTAAAAATCATGGAAAGGAAGAACCAAGATATATGCAGAAAAGTTTTACACCTTTCCTTAAAGTAACAGGATTAAGATAAAAATGACACCAAATCAGTACACACCTGAAGAACCAATTTCTTCAATTGCAACAGCTTTAGCACCAGCCGCTTTGGGAATAATCAGAGTATCTGGAAAAAAATGTATAGAACTGGTTGCAGAAGTATTTTCCAGACCAAAAGCATTACTGGAAGCAGCTGGAAATACTTTAGTGTACGGTTGGATTGTTGATAAAAAAAATGTGTGTCACGGGGGACAGGCTAAATCATCACAAAAAATCGATGAAGTTATGTGTGCTGTCTACCGTGGACCAAAATCATTTACCGGAGAAGATATGGTAGAAATTTTCTGCCATGGAGGTCCATCCGTTGTAACCGCAATTCAGAACTTAATGTTAAAATCAGGATTCAGACAGGCAAACCGGGGAGAATATACTTTCCGTGCCTATATAAACGGAAAAACCGATTTAACAAAAGCCGAAGCAGTAAAAGAAATTATAGATTCCCACACCGACGCTTCCCGTTCCCATGCAGTTGGCCGACTTTCCGGTTCTCTTTTCAGCGAAATCGATTCAATTAAAAAACTTATAATAGATACCCTTGCCGCAATAGAAGTAGAAATTGAATATCCAGAAGATGAAGAAACTATTGCCGACACATTTGACCGCAAAGATATTGAAGACGCAATCAGCCGCTTACAATCATTAGTAGATTCCTGGAAAAGCGAAAAACTTTATCAGGATGGAGCCAGAGTTGTATTAGCCGGTCGAACCAATGCAGGAAAATCTTCTTTATTTAATGCAATTTTGAAAGAAGAACGGGCAATTGTAAGTGATATAGAAGGAACAACTCGAGACTGGCTGGAAAGTTGGGCAAGTATAAATGGAATTCCAGTTCGACTTTTCGACACAGCCGGTTTGCGAGAAACAGAAGATGTAATTGAAGCCCAGGGTGTACAATTAAGTAAAAATCTAGCCAGTGATGCAGATGTAGTTTTGTATCTGGTAGATTCAACCGCCGGCCTTTCAGACGATGACAAAGAATTCATTCAAAAATGCCGTGAACCTTTGATTCTGGTTTATACAAAAAAAGATAAAGGAGGGGAAAGCCTTCCCCTGACTGCAGCCTCCACAGAGTCTTCCGTCACCCCTTCCAACGGGGCACATCCCCGTAACGCCCCTGTTTGTCAGGTTTCAATTTCTTCAAAAACCGGAGAAGGCTTAAAAGATTTATTTAACGAAACAGAAAAAATACTTACCGCCGGACTTACAACAGAACGAGAACAAGCCGGAGTAGGATCCGAACGCCAGAAAAACGCCGTTGCCGAAGCATTAGAATGTGTAAAACATGCATTAATAAGCGCCGACGACAATTATACATTAGACGCCGTAGTCCAGGATTTAGAAGATTCTTTAGATGCCCTAAGCGAAGTAACCGGCGACATTACCCCAGATGATGTCCTAGGAAGCATATTTGCAAATTTCTGCGTCGGTAAATGAGAGGCGACCGCTGGCGGTCGCGTGATTAATAGAAGAGCGTTAAGAAAAAAGCGCCAGCTTTTTTTAGCTCATCTAACCCGAGGCGACCGCTGGCGGTCGCGTGATATATTGAAGAGCGTTAAGAAAAAATGCTTGCATCGCAAAACCGTTAAAAATAAATGCGTAAGCATTTATTTAGGTTTACGGCTCGTGAGCCGGTGCGCATGCTTGCAGGCGCACAAACAACCACCCGCT
>JAKSTJ010000017.1 GCA_024402635.1 Treponema sp.
ACTGAGCAGAAGTTCCTGGTGCAACACCAAAGAAACCAGCTTCTGGGTTGATAGCGTAGAGACGTCCATCTTTTCCGAATTTCATCCATGCAATATCATCACCTACAGTTTCTACTTTCCAACCAGGGATTGTAGGAATAAGCATAGCAAGGTTTGTTTTACCACAAGCACTTGGGAAAGCACCTGTTACATATTTAACTTCACCTTTAGGGTTTGTTAATTTTAAGATTAACATGTGTTCTGCTAACCAGCCTTCATCGCGAGCGATTACTGTAGCAATACGGAGAGCGAAACATTTTTTACCGAGAAGAGCGTTTCCACCGTATCCTGAACCATAAGACCAGATAAGGTGTTCTTCTGGGAACTGAGAAATGTATTTGTTTTCAACGTCAGCACATGGCCAGATTCCGTTGTCTTTTTCGCCATTGTTTAATGGTTTACCAACTGAGTGTAAACATGGAACAAAGTCATCACCTAAGTACTGCCAAACTTTTTCACCAGCACGTGTCATGATGTCCATATTTAATACAACGTATTCAGAGTCTGTAAGTTCAACACCATATTTAGCGATTGGTGAACCAAGTGGACCCATACAGAAAGGAATTACATACATTGTACGACCATGCATACAACCTGTGTAGAGACCTGTCATTGTTGCTTTTAATTCTTTTGGATCAATCCAGTGGTTTGTTGGACCTGCATCTTCTTCTTTAACAGAAGAAATAAAAGTACGAGCTTCTACACGAGCAACGTCACTAGGAAGTGAACGGAACAAGAAACAGTTTTCTTTTGCTTTTAATGGAGTAGCAAGACCTGCATCAACACATTTCTGCATTAATGAATCATACTCTTTAGTTGAACCATCACAAATTACAACATTGTCTGGTTCACACATTTTTACACATTCTTCAACCCAAGCTTTAATCTTGGCATTTTTGATGTCGTTTAATGTCATTTATAACTCCTATACATACTTGAGTCCTCTCCAAGAGAACCCTAATATTTCAATATATAATTTAATGAAATTTTAGGTCATATTCAATATAAATAATTTAAAACTAAGCAGGTTTAAAAACTCTTTTTATTGAACCTGTTTACATACTTAATGAAATACTGGAAATGTATATCTTTGACATTAATGGATCAATAACGAATAGCAGAACAATTAAAACCAGGATCCAGAGTTTGCTTGTGCCACCTTCTTTTTCTATATAATTAATTTTTTCTTTTTTAGAAGACAGATTCTCTGTTTTTTTCATAAGTTTTGTATATCTGGAATAGATAATAAAATCAGCAAATAAACCATAAGCTACATTCAATAAGAAACTCAGAAGTGGAGAGAAAAAACTAAAAATAATTGATGCAATTAAAGCTATTGATCCTGTAATGTAACATTTTCTGTAGAAAAAATATAAAGTTCCAAAGAAGAAAGCGGCTGTATTCCATCTGATGATATTATTCTCTTTGTAGGAAAAATGAAGAAAGCATTTGTAAAAGTGCATGTATCTTTTAAAAGAGATAATTTTTGATCCCTGAATAAAGGCTTTCAGGAAATCGTCTTTTGATTCAAATTCCATGCCAATGCTGACAACTTCATCCATATTTTGTAAATCTTTTTGACTTAATCCTGCAGAATTGATTGAATTTGAAAAACTGTTATTGCTTTTAACGAAAGATTTATCTTTTCTTTCTACTTTAGTTCCACAATTTTCACAAAATTTAACATTTTCATTAAGTTTGGCTCCGCAATTTTCACAAAACATAAAATTATCCTTTTTTAATTTATTTTAAGATAACCCAGGTTGCACCTTTTCCGCCGTCCGATTGATTTTTTGGATGACCTGACATTCCGCAATGCTTGTTGTTTTCAATAAATTTTCGTACAAGTTCACCTAAAACAGGATCTGTTCCTGTTGTATGAATTCCTTTTCCATGGATTATCATTACTTTTTTGATTCCTTTTGCAAGACAATCAGAAATAAAGAAATTTAATCGTTCTAAAGCTTCATCCTGATGTAAACCGTGCAAATCAATTCTTGCTTCTGGACGAAGATTGATTAAATAATTTCTGTCTTGTAAGGCTGTACGTTCAACAGATTCTTCTGCAATTTTATCTTTATCAATTGTACCGTAACGTCTAAGCCACATTTCCATTGGATTAATTTTTTTTGAATTGTCTGCAGCAATTTGAGCTTCAAAATCTCTTTCTTCTTTTGCAGCTTTTTCTTCCGGAGTAGGGGCATTTGCTTTTTTATGAGATATCTGATTTTTTCCGCTTTCTTTTTGTTTGCGGATTTTATTTGTCTGCATTTTATCCCATTGGTTTAAAATATCGTTCATATCCATAAGGCAATACCTCTTTCTATTTAATAAAAATAACTTCGTCTTCGTGACACCAGCCGCAGGTTTCTCCTAATTCAACATAAATCCATTCACTTGATTTTGCAGTTATAGAAACTCTGGTTCCTGCTGGCAATTCTGATTTTGAATCAACTTTCATTTCTGGAATTGACTGAATTGTACAGCCTTTACTGATTGCATAGGAATCTGTAATACGAGAAATTGAAATAATAAGTAAAATTCCAAAGGCAACAAGAGCAATTGAAAAAATTATGATTAAAATGCGTCTTTTCTTAATAATGAGGATAATTAATACAACTGCCATAATTACAGTTAAAACCAGATAAATGTAAAATAATGGTTGTGAAAATTCTGATTCAGAAGAAGGCAAACCTAATGTAGATTCATAATTTTTTCGGTCTTTTTTTGCTGAACCAAATAAGGAATGTTTTTCTTTGGAACGTAAATCAGCTAATTTCTGGCATTGATCTTCGGTAATAGAATTTCTCTGGATTTCAGAAGTTTCGGTATTAATAGTTTCAATTGCAAATGCAGTTTCAAAAGGATTTTCTTCTGATTTTTTTTCTGTATCATCAGCTTCAAGAACTTCAACATAGAAAGAAGACATTTTAACTTCTGTTTTACTTCCTGTGTAAGTTGTTACATTCATTGAAATTTCTGGAAATGTAACTTTTCCTGGAATTAATGGAGTCCAGCAATATTCAGAAACATTGAAAATTGTACCTAAAGTGTCTTTTTCATGGTATTGTTTTGATTCACTTTCTATGCTTTTTGTTTTATAGAATAACGAATCTTTTGGTAAATCTGCCCGTTCATTCATCAGCTGAAGAACATATTGCATTTGAGTTGTAAAATAGATTTTTTCTCCAGCTTTTACAGTTAGTTTTGGCTTTTGATTGTAATTTTCTGAAGAAGAAAAAGTTGTACCGTCTTTTAATTTAATAAGAATAATTGGTTTCTGTTTTGCAGGATTAACTTTTACATTAATTGCTTCAAATGGGATTTTATATGATTTTCCGGCAATTCGGGTATTAAGTGCAGGTAAAGTATAATCTCCAGGATTGTCAAAAACAACTACCAGTTCAATATTTGTACCTTCCATGCTGGTCATGCTTTCAACCTTTTCTACAGATTTATAAGTATAATTGTCTGTATTCTGAGGTTTTACAAAATCAATGTGATATGAACGAGTTGATGGAACAAAAACTTCAAAATGAATTTCTGCATCTGAGTATAATTCACTTGTTGTTGAAGGAATGATAATTAGATTGTTTATATGTTCCGGAGTTAATTCTTCTGCATAAAAAGAATTACATAAAACTAAAGATAAAATGCCTGTTAATAATCTTCTGCAGAACTTGTTGATTGAGTTTGTTCGCTGTTTTTCCATTTTCCTTCGTCGTGCTCCTTTATTCTTTCAAATACTGCTTCCTGCATATCTGTAACAGGGTTGTCCTGATTTTCGGTTGGAGTTGATTTTGTTTGAGGCTGACTTGCCTGAATTTTTTCTGCAGCTGCCTTTTGAATTGAAACTTCAAGATTAATCTTTGCATCAATTTTTGAACTGTCAATTGCAAGTGCTTTTTTAAAACTTTCCTGAGCTTCCTGATATTTTCCATTCTTTGCCAGAATGATTCCTTCATTATAAGCGGCTGCATATTTTATTGCTTCCGGGGCTGAATCGGAAATCTGGGAAAATTTATCTAAAGCGGCTTCATATTCTTCAAGTTTTGCATAGGCTGTTCCTAAATCATAAAGAGAATAGCTTAAAAGTTTTTCATCATGATTTTGAGCAGAATCTTTTACTACTTCAAGATAGCAGGAAACGGCAGTTCCATATTGTTTCTGTTCAAATGCATAGGTTCCCTGAAGAATTTGTGCAGTATTTTTTGAACATCCTGTAAAAGTGAAAACTATTGAAAATAATGTGAACACCATTAATACAGATGTTTTTTTTGTATCTTTGAAAAATTTTGTAATATCCAGTTCCATGAAAACGTATGCAAGAATAAAGAAAATTATGGCAAGAAGAAGGAAAGTTGTATATCTGGAAACTGGTTTTGCTTCATAAGTAATAACCTGGCCATCAATTGCTTTTAATTGTGCTAAAAGGGAAGAAGCAGAGCCTCTATCAAGGGAATTGATGTATTTAACAGGTGTATGATCTTTTAAATTGATTGTTGCATTTTGAGCTTCTGAAATTGTATCTTTAATCTGATTTTCTCTAAGTGCCGAATTAATGTAAGTTACTCCGTCCCCTGTAAGAACTTTTGATTCTTCTGGCTGTCCAAATCCAACAATTGTTACAGGAATTCCAGATTGAATATTATCAATCAAAGCGGATTTTAAATGACCGTCAGTTTCTTCTCCATCTGTAAAAACCCAGATTCTTCCTGCATAAGCATAATTTGAAGGAAATGAATTTTTTGCCTTTGTAATTCCTTTTCCAAGACTTGTACCAGGAACTGTCATTAATGATGGAGACATTGCATTTAATAATGAACGGATGCTTGTATAATCTTCTGTAAGAGGAATTGCAGTTACTCCGTCCCCTTTTGCAACAACAACAGAAACTGGAGTTCCAAGATTGTTTTCTTCAATTTTATCCAGCAATAATTCTGCATATTTAGAAGCTGCTTTTAATCTTGTCATTCCTTTTGGGCCGTCTTCCGCCAGCATACTGTTTGAAATGTCAAAAACAAAACTTACAGAGGTTCCTGTTTTCTGAACTGGAACTAAATTTGTTCCCCAGTAAATGCCTGCATACGCGCACACTAGCATTGTCCATCCTAATGTTAAAAAGAAACTTCTGAAAAAAACAAACTTTCTGTAATTAAAAATTCTGGTAGTTCCAGTAAAGCCTTTATGAACTCTAAAGTTTTGTTTTACATAGAAACTGTTTTTTCTATTTTTAAAAATAATGAAAATAATTGCTGGTATTATTAAGAGAAGTAAAAAAAATGCATATGGTCGTTCACAAGTCATAATAAATCTCCCGTAAAATCAGACGATTTCGTTCATAAATACACGTTTGAAAATCCATGTTGCAATAAACAGAATAATACCGGCAATAAGGAATTTATCAAAATAATGAACGCTGATTGTTTTATATGTAAAACTTTGTGTTGAACTTTCAGCTTTTGTTACTGATTGAAGAGTTGTAAGTAAATCTTCAGTTGTTCGAACTTCGTAGTAGTGACCGTTTGCTGAAGAAGCGATTTTCTTTAATGAAGCTGAATTAAAGTTAGAATCTAAATAACCAGAATAAACTTTACCGGTTTTTGGATCTTCATATTCAATTGGAACAGTTCCTCGAGAACCAATTCCTATTACGTAAATTGGGATATTATTGGAATTTGCCAGAGTTGCTGCAGTTTCAGGGTGAATTTCCCCGGCATTGTTTTCTCCATCAGTTAAAAGAATGATTATTTTCTTTGGAGCTGATGATGAAATAAGATGACAAATTGCAGTGCTTAATCCATCACCAATTGCAGAACCATCTCCCATCATACCAACACTCATGTCATTTACTTCTTTAAAAAATGACTGATGATCACTGGTTGGTGGAACTGCAACTTCTGCTTCTGAACCTAAAAGAACTAAACCGTAACGTAAACCTTCATTTTCAACGGCAAGTTTTTTTATTGTATTTTTTGCAGCATTCATTCTTGTGTCGTCATCAACATCTTTACCGGCCATAGAAGGACTTGTATCAACAACAAAAATAAGATCTGAACCTAAAGATGAAAAAGTTTTTTCCTGATGAGAAATAACTGGATCTGCAAAAGCAATTATTACACATAAAATTGCTCCAGTTTTTGTAATTTTTGCTAAAATTGAAAAGAATCTGATTACAACCCCTTTCCATGTAAAAAGTCTTCCTTCCCAATCACCTAAAACAGCTGGAAATTCGATTTTAGAAAAAATTTTGAACTTTCTTAGAATGATTAGCAGAGGAACTAAAAGCAAAAATAAAAATGCAAGAGGATTCTGAAAACTAGGCATTTGAACTTCCTTCTTCTTTTAAGTCTGGACTTTTATTTTCTTCCGGAGTTTCAATAATTTCGATATTTCTGATAATTTTAGAAATTAAAGATTCTTTTTCTCCGCCGTGGAAAGATGCATCTTTGCTGTATCGGATATAATCAGTTCGTGTAAAAGTGCTGGCTATTCCAATAAATGCATCTTCTTTTTCTGAAGATAAAAGGTGAAGTGTAGCTTTGTAAAAACAATTCATGAGTTCTGAAGTTAATGCATGAGTAAAAGGATAATCAAATCTTACTTCAAGATAATTGCGGATAATCTGCTGAATTTGTTCTGCTATATCGTGAGATGGAAGTTCCGAATCTTCCATTAAGTTGTACAGTTTTTTTAGAGCCTGCTTTTTATTTTTCTTATATTTTTTCAATAATTTTTTATTTTTAAAATAAAGAGCAACTTCTCTGTGTTTTACAATAAGTCTAATTCCAATAATAATTATTATAAATCCTGCAATTCCATAACTCCATAATTGGATTGTTGTACCTGGCAAAAGCATTGGAGATTCTGCATCGCGAATTGTAGAATTTGATTCATTTTCTATTAATGAAATAATTTGAATTGGTTCAAAACGAATAATATGCTGTGCTCCAGTAATTCCAAAGGCAAGATCAAGATCAAATTCTGGAAAATCAATTCGTCCTGTTTTCCATGGAATAAATGAAACTGAAAGAGTGTAATAATCAGCTCCACTTGAAGCAATATATATATTTGTTATTTGAAATTGAGTTTCATCAATATTTCTGGAAAAACCGGAAACATCAAGTTCAATTCTGTCTGATTTTAAAACTGCTTCCCGTAAAAAACTTAAATCGGAACTAAAAGAACACTGAAGTTCTCCTCTGTCCCCAATATAAATCTGTTTTGGCAGTAAAATTTGGCTTGTCTGAATAACTTCCATAACTATCTCTCTTGTTTACCGGCTTTTTTTCGTGCAAAAACAGAAGTTAAAACCTGTAGCGGATCATCTGTTGTATTAACAATTACAGGTGTAATTCCGTGTTTTATAGAAATTTCTTTCCACATGTTTACAGAACTTTCGTTGTATGCTTTCCAGTCATTTTTAAATTCACTGGATCCTGTTGGAATTAAAAGTTTTTTTCCTGTTTCAATGTCCATAAAACGGGCAGTTCCTACAGAAGGTAATACTTCGTTATATTTACCCTGAATTCTCATAGCAATTACATCATGTTTGTGAGCAAGAGAAATAATTGGTTTTTCCCAGTTTGCACTTCTAAAATCTGAAATTACAAATATCAATGAACGTTTTTTCAGGAGTTTTCCGGCACCTGTTAATGCATTTCCAATAATTGAACCTGTTACAGGATTTTCTGGAATATTGTCCAAATGATTTAATAACAACATTGTTTGTTGCTGTCCGAATTTTGGTTCACATGAAAAATGAATTGCCCCATCAAAGAAAACGGCTCCTACAGGACAACCGTTCATTTCGGAAGCAATTGTAATTAATGCTGCAGATTCAGCCGCAACATCATATTTTGTACGATTATTTGTTCCCAAATGCATGGAAAGGGAAGAATCTACAACTAAAAATATTTGAAGTTCCCGTTCTTCTTCAAAAATTTTAACATAAGGTTTTCCCATTCTTGCAGTAACGTTCCAGTCAATAGTACGGATATCATCACCGCGAATGTAGTCACGTACACCGGAAAATTCAATTCCCTGGCCGCGATAGAGAGAACGGAAATTACCTGTTTTCATTCCCTCGGCAAGTTCGCTGGCTGCAATTCGTAAATATGAGGCTCGTTTTACTAATGTGCTTTTATCAAGTATGGAACTCATGGATTTTTACCACCTGTTAAAATTATGGAACAGGAATAAAATCAAGAATTCTTGAAATAATATCGTCAGCTGTAATATTATCAGCGGCTGCTTCATATGAAAGTACAATTCTGTGGCGAAGAACGTTCATTGCAACAGCTTTAATATCTTCTGGTAAAACAAATTCTCTTCCTGCAAACATAGCGTGAACTTTTGCACATTTTAACATTGCAATACCAGCTCGTGGAGATGCTCCAAATTGTATGTAGCGTGTAATATCATTTGATTTATTTGAAGAAATAACTGAACGTCCCTGATTTTTATGATTTTCTGGGCGTGTTACAGTAAGAATTGAAACAATATAATCAATAAGTTTTTCATCACAGGAAATTTTATCTGCCAATGAGCGCATTCCTTTAATTGCATCTTCTGAAATTAATTTTCTAACCTGAACTAAAGGTGCTTTTCCACATGACTGAACAATAAGTTTTTCATTTTCAGCTGTTGGATAATGGATAATAAGTTTCATTAAGAAACGGTCAAGTTCTGCTTCTGGAAGATTATATGTTCCTTCCTGTTCAACAGGGTTTTGTGTAGCCATTACAAAGAATGGTTCTGGAAGTTTGTAAGTTTCTTCACCAATTGTAACCTGATGTTCTTCCATTGCTTCAAGCATTGCTGATTGAACTTTTGCAGGTGCACGGTTAATTTCATCAGCAAGAATAATATTTGAAAAAACTGGACCTTTTCTAACGGTGAAAGTTCCTTTGTTCTGTTCATAAAGCAAAGTACCTGTTACATCAGCAGGTAAAAGATCTGGAGTAAACTGAATTCTTTTAAAATCAAGTCCTAAAATTTCAGAAAAAGTTTTGATTGTAAGAGTTTTTGCTAATCCTGGAACACCTTCTAATAAAACGTGTCCGCCTGCAATAAATGCAATAAGTATATCTTCTACAAGTTGATCTTGTCCTACAAGTCGTCTTTTAGCTTCTGTTTTACATGCTTCAGCTACTTTTTTACAATAATCAAGTTCTTCGCTCATAATTCCCATCCAAAAATTTAATTATAAAAAAAATATAACATATAATAGTAAAAAAATAAATGTCTAAGAAAAATCAATATTATAGTGCAAATTGCAAAATTTATAGTTTATTCGCAAGAGCAAACATGTGTAATAATCTTGATATTTTTTCTTCGTTTTTCTATTATTCGATTATATTTTTATTTAAGGAGTTTTTATTATGAAAATGGTAAAAGTATTATCAGCTGTAGCATTTGCAGCAATCCTCGTTTTTGGTGCAGTTTCTTGTTCAAAACCTGCTGCAAAAAAAGCAATTGAAGAAAAAAAGGTTGAAGAAGTAAAACCTGTTGAAACTGAAGCAGAAGAAACAGATGAAGAATCAATCGAAACTTTATCAGATGCATTAAAATCTTTATCTGCTGAATTAGATGCAGCTTATGATGATGTTGCTGGTCAGGTAAAAGATGCTTTAGGTGGCGTTTCAAGTGAATTAAGCGATGTTTATGGCGAAGTATCTGGACAGGTAAAAGATGCTTTAGGTGAAGTTGGAAGCGAAGTAAAAGGTGCTCTTGACGAAGCTTTAGGTTCTCTTGGTTCATTATTCAGTTTCTAATTTTTTTATTAACTACAGGTTTAGTATTGTCAGTTGTTTCTTGTTCTGAAAAAAAAGAAAAGAAAACATATGACTTCTCAAGTACTTCATCTAAAAAAGCTGACACTTCAGCAGATGATCTTGATTCATTATTAAATGACTTAAGCACATTAGCAGAAGATTTAGAAGGAACAGCTTCTGACGCTTTGAAAGAAGTTGACAACTTGTTAAAAGACACAGGTGTTGATAAAGCATTAGACACAGCAAAAGGTGCTTTGGATGCATTAGGATCATTATTCTAATCTAAAGTAAATAGAGAATACTAAATACAAAAGGCTGTCTGATATAATTCAGGCGGCCTTTTTTTTGTATATTTATACGTTTTATTGACATTTTGCCCTTAAATATGAATAATTTATGCATAAGAAGGAATACAAAAATTATGATTAATCCATTAGCTCAAGAATTGAATGAAACATTAAAAGGCTCGGTTGCAGATTTATTAATGTCTGACTTAGGCAAAAGACTTTATTTCCCAAACGGAATTATTGCTCAGGGTGGAGAAGCTGCAAAAGATGCTAAAGTTGCAAATGGTACAATTGGTATGGCAGTAGCAAACGGAACACCAATTGAACTTGATTCTTATAAGAAAAATATGCCTGAATTAAATCCAAGAGAAACTGTTGCTTATGCAAAAACAGCAGGAAATCCTGATTTACGTGCAATTTGGAAAGATAAACTTCTCGAAAAAAATCCTTCATTGAAGGGTAAGAAAATTTCACTTCCAATTCTTGTTCCGGGGCTTACAGCTGCTCTTTCTTATGTAGCAGATATTTTTGTTGATGAAGATAAACCTCTCTTGGCTGCAGATCCTTGCTGGGATAACTATGAATTAATTACTTGTGCTCGTAGAGGTGCAGAATTCCATCAGTTCAAATGTTTTGAAAATGGAAAATTTAATCTTGCTGATTTAGAAGCAAAAATGAAAGCTGATGCAGAAAAATACGGTTCTGTTAGAGTTATTTTGAACTTCCCACAGAATCCATCAGGATATAGTCCAACTAAAGACGAAGCAAAAGAAATTGTAAAAATCGTAAAAAATATTGCTGAAAGTGGAAAACAGGTTCTTGTTCTTTCTGATGATGCATATTTTGGCTTAAATTACGAAGATGATATAGAACCACAGAGTTTATTTGCATACATGGCAGATTTACACGAAAATGTACTTGCAATCAAAGCTGATGGTCCTACAAAAGAAGATTTTGCATGGGGATTCAGAACAGGATTTATTACTTTTGCATCAAAAGGATTCAGCGACGAACAGGTAAACGCTTTACAGGTTAAATTTATGTCTGCAATTCGTTCATCAGTTTCTTGTTCTTCAACTCCATCTCAGAGTCTTGTTGCAAAAGCTCTTAATGATCCTGCTCACGAAGCTCAGAAGAAAGAATTGAGAAAAATGCTTCAGAGCCGTTATGATGCAGTAAGAAAGTTTGTTTCAACTCATAAATCATCAGTTCTTGAACCACTTCCATTCAATTCTGGATATTTTATGTCATTCAACGTAAAAACAGGAAACGCTGAAGATATTCGTAAAAAACTTCTTGCTGAAAAAGGAATTGGAATTATTCAGATTGATGCAAATACTTTACGAGTTGCTTTCTCAAGTATTGATGAAGATAAGATTGAAGCAGTTTACGAAAGTATTTATAATGTAGCTGAGGCTATGTAATTCGTGAAAATTAATTTGAATTTTAATTCAATTAAAAGAGCGGTGGCCCTGAGAAAGGTTGCCGCTTTTTTAATAACAGGTATTTTATCAGTTTTTTCATTTATTTCCTGTAATCTTCAGGAAGAAGATAATAGAGTTGTAATCTGGACTTGTTCTAGAGATTTTGCTCAATATGCTGAACTTTATAATCAAAGTCACAAAAATAACAAAGTAGTAATTGTATATAAAGAAAATCCTGCAAAATCTCTTCCTCCCTTAAAAGATGAAGCTAATCCTGATATTGTAATTGGACCATGGCTCCAGAGTGATTTTGTAAACAATTATTTTACTTCCCTTGATTATATTTTTGACAGAAGAATCATCAGTTCTTCAATTTTCTATCCTCAGTTATTTGAGGTTGGAAAATTTAATGATTCTCAGTATTTATTGCCGGTTAGTTTTAATCTTCCTGCTGTAATTTATTCTGCCTCAAACAATGATAAAATAAAGAATGATTTTACAATGTCTATTGATGATATTCGTCAGACAGCTGCAGAATTTAATGAAAAGAAAAAAAATGGAAGTTTTAATAAAATTGGATTCACTGTAACAACCAATCCAGATTTTCTTTATTTAGTTTCAAAAATGTATGACGTTGATTTTTGCAATAATGGCGAAAAAACTATCTGGAATGAAGATAAACTTAAAGAAGCTGTAAAAGTTGTATATGACTGGGTTTCGGCAGAAAATAATTCAATTCGTACTGAAACAGATTTTGATTTTAAGTATCTTTGTATGCCAGATTATAGGCAGGTTATTTCAGATAAAACTTTATTTACATATGCAACAAGTGACAGAGTATTTGATATTCTTCACAATCAGTATGCAAATATTGATTACCGCTGGATTGAAAAAGATGGAAAAATCCAGATTGAAGATTCTGCAATTTTTCTTGGAATTTATAAAAAAACAAAAAATCAGGCTGGTTGTACAGAATTTATTACTTGGTTCTTTAATGAAGCAAATCAGGATAAAATTTTAGAAAGAAAGATTGATTTGAATCTTGATACAGAACAGTTTGGATTTACAGGCGGTTTTTCTTCGTTAATCAAAGTTACTGAAAAAAGTATGCCAAAATATTACACACAACTTTTGTCAAATGTTCCTCCTTCACAGGCATTAACTGCAGCAATAAGTCAGTTTCCACGATGGGAAGATTATAAAAAAAGTGTAATTGATCCATTCTTCCTTGATTCAATTAAAGAATATGAACGATTGGAAACAGATAAAGCAGAAGAAAAAGATACTTCGACTGAAACAATCTTAAAACAGAACATTACAATTGAAGATTACGAAAAAGAATGGCGTAAAAAGCTGTTTGATTAAAAAAAATAGCTAAACTTTTTTATTTCATTTCCGATACTAAAGATGTAGAGGTGTATTATGACTTCAGGTATCGGAAACTTTAATGCAATTCAATACAGTAATTTAAGCAGTCAGGGTGCTGGAAAATTATATCTTCCAGTTAGTAAATCTGCATTGCTTTATTCTCATTTTGATCATGTTTCTGGTGTTGCTGCCCGTTCTGGACAGTCTGGAGTTTCTATCAGCAAACTTCAGATTTTGAATTCTTTAATTGATAGAGCCAGTTCTATTACTTCTACAAAACCAACTGCAAAAGCTGTTGAATCCTTATCTGAAAAAAGCGTTGATTCATTAATAAAAAATCTTCACCAGCAGATTCAGAATGCTTCAAAAATTTCTTACATAATGAACGGTGCTCAGCTTGTTCCTGGTGAATTATTTTCTATTCAGGCATAAATCTCAAATCTTTTTTTTAATCACATTACATTGTTAAATAAAAAAACGACTGCATTTGAAAATTGCTAATAAAACAAATACAGCCGTAAAAATAATTTTTAAAGGAGAAAGGGAATGGTTATAAATCATTCCCTTTGTTTTATTTAGGGTTTAATTACCAGTTGTTAGCATCGTCAAGTAAAGCTGCCCAGTTGTTCTTAGAAGATTCATAAGCTTCCTGAGGAGTTACCCAACCACCGTATGTACTCCAAATCATATCACCCATGTAGTTGATTCCAGGAATCAATGTAGAGTAGTTTGGACATGGATTTTCCATGAGGTATACGAGAGTTTCATCTACAGCACGTTCATCTCTGAAGTGGTTGTAGTATCCTTCTTTCCATACTTCGTTGTTATCATATCCTGGTGTTGGATCTGACCAGAGGTCGAAAATCTTCATGATTTTTGCAGCTCTTTCATCATCATAGATAGCAGGAATTACATACATGTTATCCTGGTTAAGAGTTCTGTATTTTCCATCACCTTTTGGTCCTAATGGGAATGCTACATAACCGTAGTCATCTTTCATGCTTGCATAACGCTGATTTGGCTGTGCATTGTATTCCTGATCAATCTGGAATGCAACCTGTCCGTTCTGGAATGCAGCGTATACCCAGTCCCAGTTACTTCCTTCTGGCTGTGGCATTTCATAATTCTGTACAAGGTGAGCAACCCAGTTGATTGTTTCGAGAACGCGGTCATCACCACAGTTGTTTACGAATTTTCCGTTTTCATCACGACCAATCATTGCAATACCGTTAGAGATACAAGCTGTTGGTGTGAATTCTGTAGAAGAGTTAGCCATACCGTATGTATCCATGATACCATCGTTGTCCATATCACGAGTACATTTCTTTAACATGTCTTCGAAAGCTTCCCAAGTCCATTTTCCTTCTTTCTGTAAGTCATATGGAGCATCTGGATCAATACCAGCTTCTTCCAAAAGTCTCTTGTTGAAGAATACACCCTGACGTGGTTCTGGTTTAGCTGTGCTCATAGCATAGAAAGAGTTACCTCTTGTGATTAACTGTGAAACACCTTTATTCCATTTGTCTTTGTTCCAGTCAATGTCTTTGAATTTAGAAAGATCATAGAAAAATTCACCTTTCATACCACTAATGATTGAACGTGTATCAACGATGAATATGTAGTTTTCATCACCACCAGTTACACAGAAGTTTGTTACTTTCTGTGGATGTTCATCCCATGCACCAAGCTGCATCTGTTTGAATTTGAAGTTGTAAGTATCCTGTGTGAATTTGTGCCAAGCGCGGTTGTCTTCATCAAGTTTAGAAACTGCTTCACCAGCTTCTGCATCTTCACCTGACCAGTAGTCAGCAAGAATAACGCTCATTCCACCAAAGTCTAATACTTTACCATTAGCGTCTTTTTCGATTGTTACATCTTTGTACTTTCCGCTTACCTGTTTTGCAGTACTGTCGTCGTTTTTGTTACAACCAGTTACCATTAAAACTGCAGAAACTAAAAAAAGTCCCAGAATTGTCTTTTTCATTAAAAACTCCTTTTTAGGGATAGTCTTCCCTTTCAAGACAATTCTAGGACTAAATATTTGGGTAAAATACTAAAATATTCGGTGTTATATCAAAATATTTGTTAAAGTTTATTCAGCGTATGCTTCTTCAACCATAGCCTGAATTAGGTCTGGGAAGAACCATTCCTGAGTTTCTCTGTCGTAATAACCAAATCTTTCATTATAATCTGTACCATTTGGCCATGCCTGACCGTTGTCCCAAAGACAAGAAGTCATTCCATATTTGCGTGAATACTTAATGAAAGCGTGTGCCCATCCAAGACGATCTTCTGGATTGTTTTTGTTAACAGCACCAAATTCACCGATTACAACAGGATATCCTTTTTCAATAAATGTTTCGTTAAGTTTTTTGAATGTTCCTGCAACTTCGCTCTGTAATCTGTCGTTCCATTTTGTTGTACCTGGAGACTGCATTGCAAATACATAAGGTGAATACATATGAACTGCAAGAATTAAGTGATCTGGCTGTTCATCTTCTGGCATTCTGAATGTGTCTGCAAAAGCGGCATTTGGAGAAGCTGCAATTCCTGGAATCATAATGAAACGTTCTTTGTTGTTTCCCCCTGAAGCACGAATAATATCTACAACTAACTGATTGAATTTATTGATACATTCTGCAGCTTCTTTAGAAATAGGAGAGTTTGGATCATAAACCCATTCTACACTTGTTCCACATGGACGAGGTTCGTTTAATGTTTCAAAAATCAAGTGTTCGTCATAACCATTGTTAAATGCAAGGGCAATCTGTCCCCAGACATTTGTAAGGAAGTGAACTGATTTTTCGTAATTTTCTTCGCTAGGATAATAATATCCACGTTTTGAAATTGGAGAGTAAGATTCCCAGTTATCGTGATGTGTATTTAAAATAACATACATATCATTGCTGATTGCCCAGTCTACAATTTCTTTTACACGAAGCATCCATAAAGGATCAATTGTATAATCATCCATAAGATGTTTAGACCATGATACAGGAATACGGATTGTTTTGATTTTTGAGTTTGCAAGTTCTTCAATCATGATTTCTTCAGTTTCTGGCTGACCCCAGCTTGTTTCAGAACTTAATCCGTTACCGTTTATTGCATCAAGAGTATTTCCAAGATTCCAACCAAGTCTCATGTCATATACTGTCTGTTTTGCAGATTTACTGTTAAAAGGGACATTTCCTTCATCAGTAATTACAAAATCCTGGTCAAATGTAAATTCAAAGCTTTTTGCCTCTTTTACTTCATCATTTTTTTTCTCATCGCCACAAGAAACAAAAAGCAAAGTAGAAGCTGCTAATAAAGCAACTAAAAGTTTTTTCATATGTCCTCCATATTATATGTATAAAAAGTTTATATTTAATTTATAAAAAAAACAATTTATATAAATATAAAAAAATTGTACAAAAGTGATATTATTCTTTGAAATCTAAGAAAATTCTTATATATTTCTTAGAAAATTTTAAGGTTTTAAATTTATATGTAATTTAAAATTAAATGATTTATTGTTAGAATAAATTCAATAAAAAAAGTATAAGATTAAAACTGCCGGAATAGTGCAGCCTTTATTTAAGGAGAGATTTTATGAAAAAAAGTTGTTTCTTTGGTGCAATTATTTCAATTGCTCTTTTATTTACCAGTTGTGGATCTGATATTACAACAACAGTAATTCGTCCTGCCGAATTAAACTTAAATGGTGCAGAATCAATTTGTGTTCTGCCATTCCAGTCCAGTCAGTATTCAGATTCGGATTTAGTTAAAATTCTTGATTTTTTTGTATTTGGTCGTGTTGATGATTCAGAACCTGCAAGAAATATTGCTGATTATATTACTGTAAATTTAACAAATTCTTTGCTTAATTCCGGTTTTATGAATGTAGTTGGATCAAAACGGGTTGAAATGGCAATTAATAATGGAAATTCTATTCCTTGTGATGTTTATTTAACAGGTTATCTTTCAAACTTTGACAATTATATAAAAGAAACCTGGAGTGATGTTGATGAACGATATTCTTTTTATAGAAGTGTAAAATTTACAGTAACCTACGAAATTATTGATGCAAAAACAAATTATGTAATCGGCAGAAAATATTATAACGTTTCAAGAGAATCTGGTTCTTACAGACACCGTCGCGATGTTCCAAGTGCAATAAGTATTGTTGAATCTGAACTTGATACAATGATTAATAAAATTATGCATCAGCTGGAACCATATGAAGAAACAAAATATCTTAATTTGCTTGATGATAAATCTAAGTCGGAAGATATGAAAGCTGCAAAAAAACTTGCACAGCAGGGATTCCTTGAAATTGCATATAAACAGTATTACACAATTTATACAACAAGAGGCCTTTTTGAAGCTGGATACAATTCCGGAATTATTCTTGAAGCATTGGGTGATTATGAAGGTGCCGAAGCAATTATGAATCAGCTTTATATGCAGACTCGTAATAATAAAGTTTTAAATGCTCTTAGTGATATTCGAAAAGAAAGAGCTTTGAATAATACTTTGCAGAACCAGTTGTATTCAAGAAGATCTGTAAGATAAAAATATTGCAGTACAACTGATTTCATATTAAAATATTAGAAATAATAATTTTTGAGGTAAATAATGAACAATTTTATTTTCTTAGGAGCACCTGGAGCAGGTAAAGGTTCACTTGCTGTAAAAGTTGCAGAAGATTACAAAATCCCACACATTTCTACTGGTGATATTTTCCGTGCAAATATCAAAGCTCAGACTCCTCTTGGAGTAAAAGTAAAAGCAATAATTGATTCAGGATCTTTAGTTTCTGATGATTTAACATTTGAACTTGTAAAAGACAGACTTTCTCAGGATGATTGTAAAAATGGATTCATTCTTGATGGATTCCCACGTACAATTCCACAGGCAGAAATGCTTGATACTCTTGGTCTTGAACTTAAATGTGTAAATTTTGAAATTGCAGAAGAAATCGTTCTTAAACGTTTAAGCACACGTCGTGTTTGTAAAGCTTGTGGTGCAAACTACAATGTTCTTACACTTCCTCCAAAAGTTGAAGGTGTTTGTGACAAATGTGGTGGAGAAATCTATCAGCGTGACGATGACAAACAGGAATCAATCCTTCACCGTATGGAAGTATACAAAGAACAGACACAGCCTTTAATTGATTATTACAATAAAAAAGGTAATATGACAAATCTTGATGCTTCTATTGAAACACCAATTCTTCTTGGAGAATTCAAAAAGATTTTCTAATCTTAAATAAATTCTTTCTTAAAAGGATGTCTAAAGAGAACTGAAAATTGTTCTTTCTGGCATCCTTTTTTTATTTTCTGATTTAATTTTTTAATTTTGATAAAGTTTTTTACAAATCAAAAGAGATATTAAAGTTTACGGCAAAAACTTCTGATCTTAAATAATATTGCAGCATTAAATCTGTATTCATTTTTAGAGCAGATAAACTAGAGCCTATAACAGGAGTTAATGCCAGATTTATGTCAAAATAAATGCTGTCGTTTATAGTTGTATTTGAAAAAGCTTCGTAAAAACGGAAAAAGTCTCGGACATCTGGCAAAACAACGCTGTTGGTATCATATTTACGTTGAATATCGTAACCAAAATATAATCCTGCTCTTGGGAAATAAAGATTTGCCTGGTTAAAGCCATCTTGAATTTCTTTTCCAAAAAGTAAAGTTTTTACATTAAAGTCTAATGCAATACCGTTTGTATAAAAAAGTTCACTGTAGATTGTTGTAGGAAGACAAATAATCCAGTTATTAATATTATCAACAGGAAGCAGCTGAGGAATTTCTGCTGTGGCGTAAATACCAAGATTAATCTGTGTTGGAGCATATGGATTTGCCCAAAGCTGATTTTCTATTGCCTGTGTAAGATTTTCCGGTTTTACAGATTCTACAGTTCCAGATTTTCTTTTTTCTGCCTGCAGTTCCATAAGGTTTAAGTCCCAGATTGCATCTAATGAAATTCCAGCTTCTATACCCATTTTTTTATAAGGAGAAATACCGAACTGATGAATATTTGAATATACAATTTCAAAATTAGTATCGATTGTTCTGTAAGAATCACTGAAAGAAGGCCAGTTGTACAGTTCTGGATAAGTTGCAAACTGATGCTGGTCCCAGTAAGTTGATGATGATGTAAAATTGCCTTCAAGAAAGAAAGTAAAACGACGGAAGGTCATCATTAAAGGAACTTCCCATTTTAAACCACCGGTTACATCAAATGAATATTGTCCTTCCTTATTAAATGTATATAAGGAACTGGCAAGAATATCTATTGGCGTTGAAGAATTTTTGTAATATGCGGCAAAGGTATAATCATCAAAAAACTTGATTTCAGAAAAATCAAAATCCTGCATTTCATCTTCTGAAGCATTAAAAATTACTCTGATATCTGTTGGTAAAAATCCAAAACCTGCAGAAATAGTTAATTCGTTATTATCAAATGGGTCGGCACCTGTTGTAAATGCCATACCTAAACCAGGACTTTGTTCAATTCCTTCTTTTAACGAGATAGATTTTACCGGTAAAAATGGAATTGGAGCTCCTTTTAACATATAGGAAATAGAATGAAATTTTTCTATCTGATATTCATCAAGAAAATATTCTTTTTTGTTTTTTTCATTAATGGATTCTGTAACGATAAGTTTTTCTTCTGAAGGTTCAGAAAATGTAATTTCTGGATAGATTAATTCACCAGATTCCAGATTAATTTTTGAAATCTGAATTTTTCTGAATTCATCCTGATCATAAAGATTACTTGCGTAAAATAAATCTCCACCAATAAATACAGCATCGTTTAGTCCTCCAGATAAGGTGTCTGTCTGAAGAACTATCTGCTGAGGTTTATTTTCTTTATCTAAAAGGATTAAACCTATTTTTGAAAGGGAAGATTCAAATTTTGAAATATAATTAAAAACCAGAGCATTTGAAGAATAAGTTTTTGCGATTGAAAGAAAACTTATATCATTCAATTTTAAGTTCTTTATATCAAGAATTTCGTTTTCATATTGAATTTGAAGAATCTGTTCTTCTCTGGTATTAAAATCCAGAACTGTAAGATATTTTTGTCCGTGAGATGTTACTATATAGATAAGTTTTGATTTATCAATCTGAATTGGTGCAGAAGGAATTGTATCTATATTATATTTTCTTGTAAAAACTGGACTGGAATTTTTAGCGTAACATAAATCCAGCATTTTATTGGTTTTATCTGCCGGAATTATCTGCAACTGAGGAATTTTATCTTTAACAGAAATACCTGCAATTGCATATGTTCCATCTTCCAGCTGGATGAGAGAAGCATCCCTTAAATCGAATTTATCTCCAGTAAAATCTCTGTTTTGTAAATCATATACTCTGGCTTTGTTTTCTTTAAAATTATCACGACTTCCGTATTGTGTGTGAGAAACTACAAGAAAACGGCCATTTGGGGACAGAGTAAGATTTGTAATATCATTTGCTAAAAATAAAAGACGTCTGTTTTTCTGAAAACCTAATGTGTCGTCGTAAATTGCAACTTCACCTTTTAATTCATCATACCAGATAAAACCGTACTGGCTGTGAAGTAAAAACTTATAAAGACTTTTATTTGAATTATTATTGAAGAAAATTTCAGATTCATCATTTTCTGCCAGCTGAGGAACGGGAATTGTTTCTATAAAATGTTCCCATTCTTCTTCCAGTGAAACATCGTAAACTTTCTGGAAAATTCCTTTGTGAAGGAAAAAGAAGTTTAACTGTCCTCCCATATTCCAGTATTCATAGAATTTTTCGTAGCCGTATTTTTGCTGAATATATGCACAAAAAGCTGATGCTGCCAGACGACAGAAATCTTTTCCAGGATAAACATCCATTGTTCCTAAAACTTGAATCAGGGAAGGGAATTTGTTTTCCAGTTTTGCCTGAGTTAACTGCTGCAATGCCCATTTGTCGTTTAAAAGGCCGGTGTTATATTTGTAATCTTCGGCAGAAGTTGCTCCTTCCAGAAAAGAAAATGGAACGTTTATAAGTGTAACTGGTTGTAAAACATTTCCTACAAGATGATCTTTAAACCAGAACAGAAAATCGTCTATTACCAGAGATTCAACTGCTTTTTGAACTTCGTGATTTAATAAATCCAGGAATCCGTTTACATAACTTTCGTCTGCTGAAGAGGGTACTGAATCAAAAATTACAATTCTGTCAAAAGGTGAATTGGTATATGTAATTGAAAGTGTATCTGAATCTGGAGAAATTATGACTAAAATTGGTTTTGTTGTGTAATTATAGGAAAAAGTGATGAAGGCTTTTTCGTACATGAATTCTATATTTTCTGCAACAAGTTTTGCTGTGTCTGCACTTGGATTTGAAAAAAGAATATTAAAATGAGCGGTGGAAAGGCTGTAAACTTGTCTTGGCTTTTCCATAATTCCTGCATAGAGTTGTGATGCAGATATAAAAAGAGTGAATACAAAAATAAGTTTACATAAATGATTCTTAATATTCATATTCACTCTCTCTCTATTGAATTTTTAGATATTATACTTACTTACAGAAAGATTCCAATACTGTTTTGTAAATTTCTAAACCTTCTTCAATTTCTTTATCTGAAATGTTTAAAGGTGGAAGAAATCTTACAACATCTGCTCCGGCTGTAGTTGTACAAAGTCCCATTTCAAGACATTTTACTTCAATATCAAATGGTTTTACAGAAGGATCTATCTGAGTTCCAATCATTAAACCTTTTCCGCGAACATCTTTTACAATTGGAAGATTCCAGCTGGAAATTTTTCCTCTGATGTAATCTCCTGCATGATTTACTCTGTCTAAGAAACCTGGTGCCATAATTGTGTTAATTACAACATCACCTGCTGCACAGGCAAGAGGATTCCCTGCAAATGTAGACTGATGGTCGCCTGCAAGAAAAACTTCTGCTGCTTTTCCGCGGAAGAGACAAGCTCCCATTGGTACTCCACCGGCAATTCCTTTTGCTAAAGTTACAACTTCTGGATTAAATCCAAGCCAGTCGCTGGCAAGATAGGTACCAGTTCTTCCCACACCTGTCTGAACTTCATCTGCCATTACAATTGCACCTGCAGCTCTTGCTTTTTCTGCGGCTGCTTTTGCCCATTCTGGATTAATAAGATTTACTCCGCCTTCTCCCTGAATACATTCAATAAAAAGTGCGGCTATTGTTTCGTCAAAAGCGGTTTCTAAAGCTTCGAAATTATTTGCTTCGATTGTTTTAAATCCTTCTAGATATGGAGCAAAACAGTCTGGATGAAATTTATCCTGGCCTGTTGCTGTTAATGTTGCCAGTGTTCTTCCGTGGAAAGAAGATTTTAAAGTTACAATTGTCTTTCTTTTATCTCCGCCATTTAACTGACCGTATTTTCTTGCAAGTTTAATGGCTGCTTCATTTGCTTCTGCTCCAGAGTTTCCAAAATAACCGTGTTCAAAACCTGTTACTTTAAGAAGTTCTTCTGCAAATTCCAAACCTATGTCTGAGAAGAAATAGTTTGAAATATGAATCTGTTTTTTTGCCTGATTTGCAATTGCTTTTGTTAATGGTTTGTAGCTGTGTCCAAGACAGTTAACTCCAATTCCTGAGATAAAGTCTATGTATTTTTTTCCATTTGCGTCCCACATTGTGGAACCTTTTCCTTTTACAAAAGTTACGTCAAAACTTCCGTAATTGTTTAATATCATTTTTTTCATAAGATTGCTCCTTGGATTCTGAAACAAGTTCAGAATGACAATTATGTTTAAGATTCTGAAACAAGTTCAGAATGACAATTATGTTTAAGATTCTGAAACAAGTTCAGAATGACGGGGACTGTTTATTCGCTGGCTATCATCCATTTTTCTTCGGTTTCGGCAATTTGTGCTGAAATCTGTTCTATTTCCCGTTGAACTGCTTTTGCTTTTTCGCCGTTGGTGTAGACTTCTGGATCGGACATTTTAGTTTCCAGTTCAGTTTTTTTTGCTTCCAGCTGAGCAAGTTCATCTTCTAATTTTTTAAGTTCTTTTTCCTTCTTTCGCCGTTCTGCTTCCTGCCGTTTTTGTTCTTCCCAGGAAATTTTTGTTTCTGAAGAAGAATCTGGGGCGTTGCGGGGTGTCCCCGCAGAGAGGGTGGCGGAAGACGCTGCTTTTGCAGTGGCTGAAGTCAGGGGGAGACTTTCCCCTTCTTCTTTTGCCAGTTGTTCCTGATAATAAATGTAATCCCCTGGGAAATATTTGAACTGTCCTGGTTTTAATTCCAGAACCTGTGTTGCCAGCTGTTCAATAAAACCTCTGTCGTGGCTTACAAATACTACTGTACCGCCAAATCCTTTAAGTGCTTCTAAAAGTACATCTTTTGAATGAATGTCCAGATGGTTTGTTGGTTCATCCAATATTAAAAGATTTACTGGACTTAAAAGCAACTGTAAAAGTGCAATTCGACTTTTTTCTCCTCCGGAAAGTACATCCAGAGTTTTATAAACATCATCGCCCCGGAATAAGAAAGAACCCAGCATATCCCGAAGTTTTGGTATTAATTCTAATGGTGCTTCACTTTCCAGATATTCCAGAATTGTCTGACTTCCTTTTATTGTTTCGGCATTATCCTGACTGAAATAACCGATTTTTACTCCAGCTCCCGGTATAATTTCGCCAGTGAAGTTTTTGTCTTCGTTGGCAATTATTCGCAGAAGGGTTGATTTTCCGGCACCGTTTCGTCCTGATACTACCAGCCGCTGTCCGTTTTCCAGTGTAAGTTCCAGATTATCCAGAACATTTTTCTTGCCGTCATAACTTTTGCAGATATTGTTCATTCTTAGTACCAGTCGGCCTGCATGTGGTGCTGGAGGGAAACTAAAATGAATTTTTTTAAGGCTTTCTGGAATTTCAATTCTAACCATTTTATCCAGTTTTTTTTGATATTCCTGGGCCTGTGCTGCTTTTGTGGCTTTATATCCAAATCTGGTAATAAAGTCTTCCAGTTTATTTATTTCCTGCTGCTGTTGTTCGTATGCGGCAATTAATGTCTGTAATTCAACTTCCCGGACTTTTTCGTAGTGAGTGAAGTTTCCTGGATACCGTTTTAAGTCTCCATTAAAAAGTTCGTATACTTCGTTAATTGTTACATCAAGGAAGTAACGGTCGTGGCTGACTAATAAGAATCCGCCTTTGTAATTCTGAAGGAATTGTTCCAGCCAGGTTCTTGCTTCAATATCAAGATAGTTGGTTGGTTCGTCCAGAAGAAGAATGTCTGGGTTTTGCATAAGGGCTTTTGCAAGAGCAATACGCATTTGCCATCCGCCGGAAAATTCTTCTGTGTTGCGGTCAAAATCCTGTCGAGTGAATCCCAAACCTAATAAAACTGATTCTGCTGTTGCTTCTCTTCTGTGCCATCCGCTTTCTTCAAGTTCTGAAATAAGCTGGGAATGTCGTTCGAGAAGAGCGTTTGTATTGTTTGATGAATCTTTTAATTTGTCTCCAATTTCATCAATCTGGCGTTGAATTTCGTATCCGAATTCAAATGCTTTGTCTGCTTCCTGTTTTAGTGTGCAGCCATGATGAGTTAAACCAGACTGAGGAAGATATGCAATTCTACTGTCTTTTTGAACTGCTCTGGTTCCTGAATCTGGTTTTACCAGGCCCGCAAGCACTTTAATAAGTGTTGATTTTCCAGCTCCATTGGAACCGGTTAAAGCTGCTTTTGAACCTGTCTGGAGGTTTATAGCTACGTTTTTTAAAATGTCTCTGTCACCAAAGGCCAAAGACACCTGTGAAAATTGAACAAATGCCATTAGAATAAATCTTCGTCGTCTAAATCAATAAATTCCTGATCAAGGTCAACGTAATCAAACTTTTTACCAAAGAAGATTACTGTTGGGCTCATACCTGGAGCTGTAATAACACCGTCTTTTATTGTTGCTCCTGATGCATCTTCCAGTGTTAATCCGTCTTCTTCGTATTTGTAGAGGAAGAGAACTTCATCTTTCTGTCCATTGAACTTGAATGAAAGTACTCCATCATAAGAAGTTGCATGTTTACGATCTATTGCGTATTTAGTTGTAATTGTACCTGTAGTTTTTGCATTTTTACCAATTACTGAACCTACAAGTCTTCCGAATCCTGTCCATGTGAAAGTGTAGTTAGAATTAATTTCAAGTTTACCGTAACTTTCGCTTACGTATGGACCGTTTTTATAAACTTTCTTGAAGTTTGCGTATCGTTTGTTCTTTTCCCGGGCAATTGTATTTGTAAGTTCGCTTTCGTCGATTAATGCAAAGTCTAAATCCAATGGTTTTCCTGAGTTATCAATGTAATGAACTACTACAAAGTTATCTCGTTTTACAATAAGTGTAATTGGAATATCATTAAGAACGTACTGTTTTGTTCCCTGTGCAGTATATCCTGTATAATCCCAGCTTAAAGTGATTGCTTCCTGATCTCTGTCTTTAAGTGGTGGGAATCCCAAAGTAACTTTATTGTTTTCTGTATCAATTAAGAATTTATAATCTGCATTAAGAATTACAGTATCAATTGTTTTTGCAGCAAGAGCTTTATTGAACAGGTTTGGATACCATGCTTTATCAATAAGTGCTTCAAATGGAATTTCTCTTGTAAGATCTTCTGTAATTTCTTCTCCGCCGGCAATGTTTCCATCTTTATCCATTGTAAAGAGACTTAAGTTAAGAGAGAAACACCAGCCTTCTGTTCCGTTTTTTGTAAGAACTTTATACCATACTCCAGGAATTTCCTGTTTTCTATCTGTAATAGTCATTTCTCTTCCTTTTTCAAGGACTTTAATGACTTCTCCAGCTCTTAAACGGTAAACCTGTTTTGCAGTATTGTCCTGTTCTGCACGGCATGGAAGTCCGTCTTTTTTTACACGGGCATACTGTCCGCCAAATTCATTGTATTTTTTAAGAAGTTTTTCTGTTTTTCCTTTTGATTGAGGTTCTGTAATCTGCCAGAATGGAACTTCGATTTTTTCTCCGTCTGGTGTTCCAATAACATATACGTGGTTAATATTTGAGCGAATATAAACAGGAACAACTGAACAGTCTTCAATATGATTTTCTGGAATATTCCAAAGTACAATACTGTAACCAATTAAATTGTCACCGCACGACAAAAACAAAGATGCGCAGAAAAGTCCTGTAAGTAATGTAAGAATTTTAATAAATGTTTTTTTCATATTAACACTCCAAATAGTTCTTTCTATTATAGCAAAAATTGAAGGGAGTAGAAAGGGGGAGGAAAAATGAAAAATTAAGAATTAAAAATCAAAAATTAAGAATTAAAAATCAAAAATTAAGAATTAAAAATGAAGGGGGAAATTGACAATAGAAATTTTTGTGGGGGTGATGTATAATTTTTTTCTATGAAAAAGGTTTTAATAATCGATAATCACCAGTTATTTAGAGATTTTCTTAAATCAAAACTGTCAATTGATCAGCTTGAAGTAAGCATTGCCCAGCAGAATCGTGATTCTTATACAAAAATGATTACTCTTTTGCCAAATCTTATAATTATGGATATGGGTGATGATCCTACTGAAGAAATAGCTTTTCTTGAAAAAAAAGCAAAGGATATAAATACAAGCAATATTCCAGTAATTATAACCGGACCTGCTGCAGATAAAAACAGTATTGCTTCTCTGGCTAAATATGGTGTTATTAAATATTTTGCAAAACCTATTCAGTTTGACATTTTTTTTGATTCAATCGGAAATGTATTAAAAGTTCCTCTTTCTATGGATTTAACTCCAAGTGTTCTGGATTTACATCACAATGGAAATATTGTTTTTATTGAACTTGCCCAGGGATTGAACAGAGAAAAAATTGCTCTTTTGCAGTACAAACTTTCCGAAATGATTGTTCAGGAAAATATTGATAATCCAAAAATAATTATAATGTTTACAAATATTAAATTGACTTTTGTTGATGGTTACAATCTGGAATTTCTTATTGAAAATATTCAGGCGTGTCCAAAAGTTCATAATAAAAATATTATTATTTTAACAACAAGTCAGTTTGTGCGGGATTTGATTGATGGGCATGTAACTTATAGTGGAATTGAAACTGCCAGCAATCTTCCTAAAGTTTTAACTTCTCTTATGGATACTTCTATAACTTCCAGTGTTTCAGATTTAATTGTTGATAGAATTCTTTTGCCAACTGAAATTGGAAGTAATTCTGGAACTGTAGATACAAGATTTTATTCTGATAATACAAGTACTGAAGAAGATTCTAAAAATCACGGAACTGTTTTACACCTTGCAATTATTGATAGTGATACTCAAACTCTTTTGCTTTCTAAAACAGTTTTTGAAACCGTTGGTGCAGATGTAAAAGGCTACACTAATGCTCAGGATTTTCTTGAAGAATATGAAGGCGGAAAATTTGATCTGGTAATTCTTGATGTTACATTGAATGATAACAGAGGTGTTGAAATTCTTACAAATTTCAGCCGTCAGTTTGATGCTCCTCCTGTTGTTATTTATTCTCCAGCTCTTCCAAAAGATATGATTGTTAAAGTAATAAGTCTTGGTGCTAAAAATTGTCTTATTAAGCCTTTAAAACCAAATGAACTTTTGAAAAAATGTCTTGGCGTTCTTCATGGAGAATTTGAAGCTATATGATAAAAGAAAAAATTAATTTTCATACTCATACAATTTTCTGCGATGGTAATAATACTGTTGATGAAATGGTTTTATCTGCCATTGAAAAAGGTTTTACTGCTTTAGGTTTTTCTGGACATTCAATGTTTCCTTTTGCAAGCGACTGGCATATTGCTCCAAGAGAACATTTGAATTACGTAAATGCAGTCAGGGCAGCAGCAGAAAAATATAGAGATGAAATAAAGATTTTTCTTGGTTTTGAAGCTGATTTTATTCCTTCCATTTGTGTTCCTCATAAAGATAATTTTAAGGATTTTAATCCGGATTTCTTAATTGGTTCAGTTCATTATCTTGTAAATAGCAAAGGAAATTGTTCTGTTGATGATAAAACTGAAAATGTAAAAATGGGACTGGAAACTGTTTACGAAAATGATGCAAAACGCTTTGTTTGTGATTATTTTGAAATGCAGCGTCAAATGTTAAAGCAGGGCAATTTTGAAATCTGGGGACATCCTGATTTAGTAAGAAAAAGAAATGGAATTTTACAGTTTTTCAGTGAAAAAGAAGACTGGTACAAAGAACAGTTAAAAGAAACTGTAAAAGTTGCAGCAAAAACAAATGTTGTAGCAGAAATTAATTCCGGGGCAATTGCTCGTGGTGCCATGGATGATTTTTATCCTTCTGAATATTTTTTGACTCTTTTATATGAAGCAGGAATTCCTGTGTGTATTAATTCTGATTGTCATAATGCAGAAGATTTAGACTGCGCTTTTGATAGAGCAGTTATTCAGGCAAAAAAAATCGGCTACAAGGAATTAATTTACCCTGCAGCCGGTTCTGAAATTAAAATAGATTTGTAAAACTATCGGAAACGTTTTTCTTCAGCAGATGCACATGGTACGCACATAACTGCCCAAGGTACAGCTTCAAGACGAGGTTCTGGAATATCTTTACCACATTTTAAACAACGTCCATATTTATTCTGGTGAATTCTTTCCAAAGCGTTGTCTATAGCCTGTAATCTTTTTGCATCCTGACTTCCTAATGCATCAAGAAGAGTTCTATCTATCTGGTCTGAAGCAACGTCTGCTTCGTCTCCTGATTCAACAGTTTTAATTAAGCCTTTCATGTCATCTGACTGTCCGGCTAAGGATTGAAGGATTTCCTTTTTCTGACGGAGTAATTCATCCTCCATTTTTTTAATAAACATCTGATCCATTTTTAAATACATCCTTTTTTATCGATTATTGTCAATCTCAAGTGTTTTGTATATACTAATATAAATGTAAAGTTTTAAAAAGACAAACTTTTTTTTTAAAATTTTTAATAATTATTAAAGGGAATCTATGGCTAAAGAAGAAGCAATTGAAGTAGAAGGTACAGTAAAAGAAGCATTACCAAATACAACATTCAGAGTAGAATTGGTAAATGGTCACGTAATTTTGGCACATCTTTCTGGAAAGATGAGAAAACACTATATTAGAATTGTTCCAGGTGATGTTGTAAAAGTAGCTCTTTCTCCATACGACTTGAACAAAGGAAGAATCATCTTCCGTCAGAAATAATTGATTCAGGAACAAAAATGAAAAATATTGTCCGTTGGGCGCAAAAGATTAATTCCTCTGTGTTGGCTTACCTTTATTATAGCTGTGGTTTTCTCTTTGTGTCTGCGGAAGTTTTACGATAATAAAATTTTGTGTTACTGAATTGCTAAGTAATTACAGGCCTTCCCAGAACGGAAGGTCTTTTTTTTATAAATTTATTTTGCTTTAAGGCTTCGTCAAGGCACGCTTCGCTTAAAACCTTGACAAATCCTTTTAGCGTTATTTTATAAACTTATCTTGCTATAAGGCTTCGTCAAGGCACGCTTCGCTTAAAAACCTTGACAAATCCTTTTAGCGGTTATCCTAAGGAGGATATAACCACTATGACTTTATACGAAGATTTAAAATGGCGCGGTCTTATTAAAGACGTTGCTGGTGAAGAAAGCGAATTACAGAAAGTTCTTGATGGACCATCTTTTGCTTTTTACTGGGGAACTGACCCAACTGCAGATTCATTACATATTGGACATTACTCTTCACTTTGTATGGCAAAACGTCTTGCGAATGCAGGTCATCATCCAATTTTGCTTTGTGGTGGTGCAACAGGTCGTATTGGAGATCCACGTCCAACTGCAGAAAGAGAAATTATTTCTGAAGAAACTGTAAACAAAAATATCAACGGAATTCGTGCTCAGGTACAGACAATTGTTCCTCAGGCAGAACTTGTTGATAACTACGAATGGACAAAAGATTATACATTCTTAAATTTCCTTCGCGACATTGGTAAATACATCAACGTAAACTACATGCTTGATAAAGATATTATCCGCCGCCGTTTGGAAACTGGTATTACTTTTGCAGAATTCTCATACATGCTTTTGCAGGGTTATGACTTCCTTCACCTTTTCCAGGAAAAGAAAGTTATTATGCAGGTTGCAGGTTCAGACCAGTGGGGAAACATTACAACTGGTGTAGATTTAATTCGTAAAGTTGTAGATGGTTCTGCTTATGCTTTCACAATGCCATTAATTCTTGATGCAACTGGAAAGAAATTTGGTAAATCGGAAGGAAATGCATTGTGGCTTAACAAAGAAAAAACTGCTCCATATGCAATTTATCAGTATCTTATTAATGCTGATGATTCTAAAGTTCTTGAATATCTTAAAGTATTTACTTTCCTCTCTAAAGAAGAAATTGAAAAGATTTATGAAGAACATCAGGCAGCTCCAGAAAAACGTATTGCTCAGAAAACTCTTGCATGGCAGATTGTAAAAGATCTTCATGGTGCAGCAGAAGCAGATAATGCAGTAAAAGTTTCTGAAAAACTTTTCTCAGGAGATTTTAAATCACTTGCTGTAAGTGATATTATGACTGGAATGAAAGGAGTTCCAACTTTCAAATATACTGAAGAATTACCTTTAGTTGATGTTCTTGTTAATAATGGAATGGCAAGTTCAAAACGAGAAGCTCGTGAATTTATTAAGAACAATGCAATTTCAATTAACGGTGAAGTTGTAAATGAAGAAACAAAAGTAATAACAAAAGACATGGCTCTTGAAGGAAAGATTATTATTTTCCGCCGTGGAAAGAAAAAGTATTACATTGCTGAACTCTAAAAAAATATAAACGTTCAGATAAAAAAAGACTGTCTATTTTCAAAGTGTAGTTTTCACTTTTTTAGACAGTCTTTTTTTTTATTTCTATTCATCTTTGTAATATCGTAATTGTCTGAAAGTAAGCATTGCCCCGGAAATGCCCCGGAAAATTAAAAACAAACAGATTATTCCGCCAAAAGGAACAAAGTACGAAAATCTGAAAAATACAACGCCTGCAATAGTTTCTGCAATTCTTATGAAGAAATTTTTTCTAAGTTGAGATTTTGTTGGTCTTGTTCTTCTTTTATATTCCTGCTGATTATTTTGAGCCTGAGATTGAGCCTGCTGAAACCATTGCCAGAATTCTTCATTACCAAATGGATTTTGTGAACCAGTTGAGTTTTCGTATCCTCCAGAATATTGCTGGTTGGTGTAAAATTGTCCACCTAAATCGTAGTTCTGACGTTTCTGTTCATCACCTAAAACATCGTAGGCTTCTGAAATTTGTTTGAATTTTTCTTCAGCAGCTTTATCTCCAGGGTTTTGATCCGGATGATATTTAAAAGCCAGTTTTCTATATGCTTTTTTTATTTCATCTGCTGAGGCATTTTTGTCAACGCCGAGAACTTCATAATAATCCATACTTTTAAAATATATATAAAATTAAGATGTTACAAGTAAAAAATCATTAATATCATAAAGTTATATTTTTTAAATTTTTTCTTTAAAAACAGTCTAGGTTGGAATATAATTCTAGTTACTATTATCAATAAAAATTTAAGGATTCAATATGCCTATTACAAAATATCTGGAACGCAATGCAGAACAGTTTGGAAATGATTGCGCTCTTGTTGAACTTAATCCTGAAGTAAAAGAAACAAGAAGAATGACATGGAAAGAATTTGATTTAACTCAGCCAGAACCAAATCTTCCATTCCGTCGTGAAATTTCATGGAAAACATTTAATGAAAAAGCAAATCGTTGTGCCCATTATCTTTTAGAAAGAGGCGTTCGTCGTGGAGATAAAGTTGGTATCTGGATGATGAACTGTCTTGAATGGCTGCCAATTTATTTTGGTATTCTAAAAACAGGTGCTCTTGCAGTTCCATTAAATTTCCGTTATGCCAGCGACGAAGTTGATTATTGTCTTGAATTAGCTGATATTTCAGTTCTTTTCTTTGGTCCAGAATTTATTGGTCGTCTTGAAACAATTTCTGATAAAGTAATGAAAGGTCGTCTTTTAATTTATGTTGGAGAAGGACGGGAACCAACTTTTGCAGAAAATTATGTTCTTTCTGCTATGAATTATTCATCAGAAAATCTTGATATTGATATTACAGATGATGATTATGGTGCAATTTATTTTAGTTCCGGAACAACTGGTTTCCCAAAAGCAATTTTACATAAACACCGGGCATTAATGCATTCCTGTGCCTGTGAACAGAATCATCATAGTCAGAAAAAAGATGATGTTTTCCTTTGTATTCCACCTTTATATCATACTGGAGCAAAAATGCACTGGTTTGGTTCATTAATCAGTGGTGGAAAAGCTGTTCTTTTAAGAGGAACAAAACCTGAAAATATTCTCAAAGCTGTAAGTGATGAAAAATGTACAATCGTTTGGCTTTTAGTGCCTTGGGCTCAGGATATTCTTGTTGCAATTGAACGTGGTGATGTAAATCTTAAAGATTATAATCTGGATCAGTGGAGACTTATGCATATTGGTGCTCAGCCTGTTCCAAAAAAATTAATCGAAGACTGGAAAACTTATTTCCCTCATCATGATTACGATACAAACTATGGTCTTTCTGAATCTATTGGTCCAGGATGTGTTCACCTTGGTGTTGGAAATGATCATAAAATTGGTGCCATTGGTATTCCTGGATACGGTTGGAAAGTTAAAATTGTTGATGAAAAACGTCAGGAAGTAAAAAAAGGTGATGTTGGAGAACTTGCTGTATTTGGTCCTGGTGTAATGGTTGAATATTATAAAAATCCTGAAGCTACAAAAGAAGTTATGGATGATGAAGGCTGGCTCTATACTGGCGATATGGCAATGGAAGATCCAGATGGATTCATTTATCTTGTAGACCGCAAAAAGGATGTTATTATTACTGGTGGTGAAAATATTTATCCTGTACAGATTGAAGACTTTTTACATAAAATGCCACAGATTAAAGATGTTGCAGTAATTGGTCTTGCAGATCAGCGTCTTGGTGAAATTACAGCTGCAATTATTGAATTAAAAGAAGGTGCTGCTTGTACAGAGGAAGATATTAATCAGTTCTGTATGGATTTACCAAAGTATAAGCGTCCAAAGAAAATTATTTTTGCCCCTGTATTGAGAAATGCAACTGGAAAAATTGAAAAACCAAAATTACGTGAAATGTATAGAACAATTGATCCTTTTGCTTCAATGAAAGGTTAAATTGATTTTATAGATTATAAATTAAGATTAAAAAAATTAGGAGATAAATTATGGAAAGAATGCAATGTGACAATTGTGGACACGTTTATGATAAAGATGAAGGGGATGCAAAAAACAATGTTCCTGCAGGTACAGCATGGGCAGATGTTCCAGCTGACTATAAATGTCCAGAATGTGGATCAGGAAAAGAAAAATTTATTGTAGAATAAAGAAATTATAAATTTAAATTTTCTTTTGTGAAAAGTCATTTTAACTTTATGGAAAAAATCTTTTTCAGGATTTTTTAATAAGTTCAAAATGACTTTTTTGTTTTAAATATATTCTGGTTAAAGGCCACTGGATATATCTACTTTATTAATATTGATTTTTTTCTTATAATAAAAAATAACGAGGTGAAAAATGGATAAATTAAAAATACTTTTAGCAAAAGGCCGTATTTATGAATCGGTTTATGAACTTTTAAATGATGTAGGTATTTCAATCCATTTACCAGACAGACAGTATTTTCCAACAACAAATCAGAAGGATCTTGCATTTCAGGTAGTAAAGCCACAGATTACAAGTTTTCTTCTTGCAAACAATAAAGCTGATGTTGGTTTTTCAGGAAAAGACTGGGTTTTTGAAAACGGCGTAGAAAATGATGTTGTAGAAATTATGGATCTTGGTTTTGATCCTGTAAGAATTGTTGCTGCAATTCCAGAAGCAAAAGATTACGAAAAATTATTAAAAGGTCCAGTAACAATTGCTACTGAATATCAGACATTAAGTAAAAAATACGTTGCAGATAAAAAAATCGATGGTACAATTTTCCGTACCTGGGGAACTTCGGAAGGATTTGTTCAGGATACAGAAGATTCAATTGCTCAGATTTTAATTGATAATACTTCAACAGGTTCATCATTAAAAGCAAACAGACTTAAGATTGTAGATACATTAATGGAATCTTCAACAAGAATGTATGCCTCAAAAGAAGCAATGAATGATCCAGAGAAAAAACAGAAAATCATGGAATTAAAAATGCTTTTTGAAACAGTTTTAAATGCCCGTGATCGTGTAATGCTGGAAATGAATGTTTCTGAAAAAGATTTTGATGGATTAATTAAAGGTATTCCTTCAATGAAAAGTCCAACAGTTTCTCCTCTGTTCGGTGGAAATGGATATGCAGTAAAAATTGCAGTAAAAAAATCAGAAGTTCCAACTCTTTTACCAAAACTTCAGAATCTTGGTGCCAGTGACATTGTAGAGTACGAACTTAGAAAGGTAATGCTTTAATAAATTAAATGAAAACAAATCGGAAAGGGGTAAATTTTTTCGCTGTTTCTGTAGTTTTTTCAATTGTTGCAATTTTAATTTTTGTAAGTTTAATTTTTCTTAGCGAAGTATTAAATGCAAAATTTGAAAAAGTTCAGCACTCTATTGAAACTGCAAATTCATGTGAACATGCTTCCAATATAATTAAGGATGTTTCAAATGAATTGTCCGAAAAAGCTTATTTTTTTGTAATGACTCATAATCCTGTTTACATGGAAGAATATGTAAACGAAAAATTCAATACAAAACAAAGAGAATTGGCAGAAGAAAAAATTGAATCTCTTTCCAACGTTCCAGAATCCACATTAATGCGATTAAAGGTTGCATTAAATCAGGCCAGTTCTCTAGGTTATATTGAACTTTATGCAATGAAATTAATCTCTCTTTCTCTGGATTACGATAATATTCCTTCACAGGTAAAAAATCAGTATATAAAAAAAGAACATCGTTCATTAAGCAAAGCAGAACAGCAGGAAGTTGCCCAGCAGTTTATTTTTGACCAGGGATATCTGGATGCTAAAAAGCGAGTTAATAATAACTGTGCAAGTATTATTGATGAAATTGAAACAAATGTAAAAGTCAGACTTAATAATGAATCAAAATCATTAAGAAGACATTTGTTAGTTCTTGATATTATAATTGGTATTTTATTTATATTTTCGACAATATTTTCATTATGTATCTGGAATCTTGTTTTACGTCCACTTGGAAGTCACGTTCATTCAATCAAAAATAAAGAAAGTCTTAAAGTAATTGGTTCCCGTGAATTGCGTTATCTTGCTGAAACTTACAATGAAGTTCACGAATATGATGCACTTACAAAAATTTATAACAGACGGGCTTTTGACGAAATCTGTAATAAATCTCAGGAAGCAAAAAACAGTATAGGTTTACTTTTAGTTGATTTAGATAATTTTAAAACAATTAATGATACATACGGTCATGTAAATGGTGATTATGTTTTGCAGGCTGTTGCATCACTTCTCTCTACATTCTTTAAAGCGGAAGGGGATATTGCAAGAATTGGTGGTGATGAATTTGCAGTTGTTCTTTCATCTTATTCAGTAATTACTCCTGATTTTATGACCAATAGAATTGAACTTATTAATAAAGAATTAAGAGATTTGCATGAAGTTAAAAATTGTTCAATAAGTGCAGGTCTTGCCTATTCAACTAAAGGTTATTCCAGAGAATTGTATGAAAATGCAGACAAAGCCCTCTATTTTATAAAGGAACATGGAAAAAGCGGACTTCATGTCTGGAACGAAATTTTATAAATAATTTTTATTTTGCCAGAGAAATGATTTCTTTATAAATATCCGGAAATTCTTTTGAACCTGATTCAATAATTGATTTACAGGTGTTCTGCCATTCTTCAGAGTTTTCAACTTCTGTAAATTCAGCCCCTTCATTTTTCATAATTTCCAGAGCTTTTGATTCCTCTTCTTCCGAAATAAGCCGGCAATATTCAGAAGCATAATCTGCAGCTGATTGAAGAATTTCTTTTTGTTCATCCGAAAGAGAATCCCAGAAAGTGGAAGAAACAAGAATCTGAACGGCTCCAATCATATGACCATCCATAATCATATATGGGGCAACTTTGTAGAATGAATTTGAAAGATAATTTGAAACCGGCTGATCTGCCACATCTACGGTACCAGTTTGCAATGCAGCGTATAAATCTGTAAATGGAATTTCTTCTTTAATTGCTTTTACAGAATCACAAATTTCGGGAAGAATTTTTCCGGAAACCCGCATGTGAAGATTTTTCATATCCTGTACAGTTTCAATTTTTGTTGTAGAAAAGAAATTGCGGAAACCTTCCTGGGCATAACATAAACCCTTTACTCCAAGTTCCATTTCGTATGGTTCATTTAGAATTTCTTTTGCAATGTCAGATTTTGCAAATTTCCAGAAATGTTCTGCATTGGCAAAGGTATAAGGAATTGTAATTAATCCTGATTTTTTTCCGCCGTATTGAGTAAGATTTGCAGAAACTCTGGCAACCTGTACAGAACTTTCTTCAGCCTTCATTAATTCAATAATTTGCGATTCATTTCCTAAAACGCCGGAATATTGAATATTTACAGAAATTTCACCTTTTGAAAGCTGTTCCACTTTTGACTTAAAGGCCTGATCCATTCGTCCGCAGATTGAAGTTTCAGGATTTACTTCGGCGAGAACAATAGATATTTTTTCTATATTATTTTTTTTGTTACAAGATAATAACAAGGTTGAAGAAATCAGAATTGAAAATAATAAAACTAAACTTTTTTTCATAAAAAAACCTGTAATAGCGTTTTATTTAATATTAACATTGAAATTTGTATTTGTCATTTTTTTTTGTTACAATGGGGACAGAGGAAAAAATGGCAAGAATTGCAACTGTAAAAAGAATTACTGGGGAAACTCAGATTGAACTTACTTTGAATTTAGATGGTACTGGAAAGTGTGATGTTAAAAATCCTATTGGTTTTTTTGATCATATGCTTAAAAGTTTTTGTAAACACGGACTTTTTGATTTAAGTGGTGAAATAAAAGGAGATCTGGAAGTAGATCAGCATCACACAATTGAAGATACTGGAATTGTTCTTGGAGAATGTTTTAAAAAAGCATTGGGAGATTGTGCAGGTATTTACCGTTCCGGATTTTTTATTTATCCAATGGATGAAACTTTAGTTCAGGCTGCCGTTGATTTTGGTGGTCGTCCATTTTTAGTTTGTAATTCTGATTTAACAGGAATTCCTTTAGTTTCTGTTTCTGGTGGAAGAGAAGCCAGTTTCCAGACTGATTGTTTTGAAGATTTCTGGCAGGGTTTTGTTAATTCAGCTCAGTGTAATTTACATATTGATGTTATTCGTGGAAGAAGTGATCATCATAAAGTTGAAGGATGTTTTAAGGCTGTTTCAAGAGCAATTCGTGAAGCAACTGAAATTGATGAAAGACGAAAAGGTTCAATTCCTTCTACTAAAGGTGTAATTGTATAAGGATAATTTGATGGACGAAATTATTATTTATACAGATGGCGGATGCAGCGGAAATCCTGGTCCAGGAGGCTGGGGAATTGTTGTAATTGCTGATGGAATTGCCAAACAGTTAAGTGGTGGAGATCCTCAGACAACAAACAATCGTATGGAACTTTCTGCGGCAATTGCGGCTCTTTCTGTTGTAAAAAATACACCAGCTTTTGCAGGCCGAAAAGTAATTGTAAATATAGACAGTCAGTATGTAAAAAATGGAATTACTGTCTGGATTAATGGATGGAAGGCAAAAGGGTGGAAAACTGCTGATAAAAAACCTGTAAAAAATCAGGAATTATGGATTCAGCTGGATGAACTTAATTCTATGCTTGATGTTGAATGGAAATGGGTAAAAGGTCACGCTGGAGTTGAATATAACGAAATCTGTGATCAGCTTTGTAAAAAAGAAATGGATAAATTTAAAAAATAATCATTTTTTTTTGGAAAAGATTTCCTTTTTTAAAAAGATTTTGACCATATTTAGGTATGGAAAAAATCTTTTTTTATTTAACAATTATTCTGTGGCCTTTTACCTTTTGCGGGTGCAGTTTCTTTTCAGAAAGCACAATGGAATTTGTTCTTCCCCAATGGCCTCCTTCTGATTCCTCTGAATATCCTCAATTGTCCAGATGGTGTATAGAATATTCTGGAACTGAAAATCAGAAATTTTATGTTGATAAAGACCAGAAATCTTTTACTGTAAAAAAAGATAAAGCTTTAATCAGTTCAATTACGGCAATTCCAATCACTTTTGATTCAGATGGAAATGAAGTCAGTTTTTTTAAGCCTTGCGGTATTGTTATCAATGGAAGAAAAAACAATTTAACCTGGGAAACCGGTTTTTCTGCAAAAGTTTGTGGACTTTGTATAAATGGCTCATTGAATCGTAATCTGGCATTGGATTTTATTTCAAGATTTAACTGGGAAAGATTTGATTCAATCATTAATCAAAAAATACAGCATGGAATTGAAAGTTTTGAAAATCAATCTCAGGGAAGTTTTTATAATCCATGGCAATTAAATTTATCAGAAATTGCGGCTTATATTTGCAATGGAAAATTTTCTGCCGCCTGCTTAAATATTCCATTATCAAAAATAATTAATTCGAAACTGGAAACAACCGGAAGTTTTCAAAAGGATTTGCTTTCATCTTTTATAGTTGAAAATCAGATATGCAGAGAGTATGGAAGTTTTTGTTTGAATAAAGATGTAATAAACCTGTTTTCTATGTATAATAAAACTGGTGTTGTAATAAAATTTACAAATTCTGAAAACATATGGGCAGAAATAATAAAACTGCCGATATATTATATAGAATAAAACTGTTTTGTTATGAAAAAATTATTTGTATTGGCTTTTATTTCTATTTCAATATTTTCTCTATTAAGTTTTTCCTGCAAAAAAAAGGAATATGTAGATTTATTTTCCAATGAAGAAACTGAATTAGAACAGACTGCCGATACTCATGTGTGGTACAGTTTTTATAATGATAATTTTGTAAAAATCAATAAACCTGAACAGGCTGTTGCCAATCCTTTTACTCCATGGACAGAAGCTGTTAGAATTTCTTCTGCAAATGTAAACGAAAAGGGAGCTTTTGCGATTGTTAATAGACTTGGAGTTTTATCTTTTAACGAAAATCAGATTTCTCTTGCAAAAGACATTTCCCTGTTTTCAAACAGAACAGCAGGAAATCTTGTTTTTATTGATGATGTTCCAATGTTTACAGTTTATAAAAGTTCCTTCTTTAATGATTCAATAAAAAAGCCTGAATATAAATATGATAAATCTCAGCATTTCTTTTTAGTTCAGTATGATATTGATTCAAAAATTTGTTATCCGGTAATTAACTGTAATAATTTAATTGAACCTCCAGAATCAGAAGTAATTGATTATGTTTGGGATGGTTTAAATTGGCTTTGTAACGTAAAAACAATTTCTGACAGTAAAATAAAATTTTCTTATATAAACTGGATGCCTTCTGCACCTTTAACTTCTTTATCACCAGTTTCTGCAACCTCAAATATTAGCGTACAGGAAATTGAAAAACAGACTTTTAGAGATGCAAAACAAATTTTAGATTTTTCTAAGGCACCAGACCGACTTGAAGCTTTGTTAAATGGTGTTTCTTCTAAAGTTCCATTTTTGGTTGAAGTAAATACCTGGAAAGGTGGATCTGCAAAAACTTACAGAAATAAAGCCGGTTCCAGCAGATTATCTGAATTAAATGCAAAAGGTCTGATTACTGAAGATTGGAGCGGTGTTCTTTTTGAAGACGGAACTTTTTATTTTGAAGGTTGTTTAAAAGACAGACACATTGTACGGGGCGGAAAACCTGTTGTTTTAAGATTGCCAAAATTACCTGCTGGCTTTGTGTATTCGGATTTTGTAATTTCTGGAGGAACTTTGTACGCCAGTTGGGAAGAGCGGGCTTTTTACAGAATAAGTCGAAGTGGTTTTATTTCTGTAGATCTTGATAAAACTTTATATTCTGAAGTTAATTAAAATAGGAATGACTGTATTGAAATTTAGAAAATTATTTTTTCTTACATTTTTAATTTCTCTTTTTTCCGTAAATGTTTTTTCCCAGGAAGTTGAAAGCGGCTCTGTTGAAGTTGAATCATCGGTAGAAAATGAAATTATTTCCGGAGAAACTTCAGTTCCTGCAGAAGCTGTCAACGAAATTGTACCGGAAGTTTCAGTTGAATTTGAAGAAATTTCTGAACCAGTTTCAGAATCTCAAATTACTGCAGAAACAGATTTACCGGAAGAAGTTCCTGTAGTTTCAGAACAAACTGTAGTTGAAAATACAGTTGAAGAATTATCAGTTATAGAAGAAACAAAAGAACCTGAAAAAACTGAAGAACCTGAAGATAAAAGAATTCCTATGCAGATGAAATCAATTTCAGAATTAAACGAAGAATCTGCTGCCGACGAACAGGTTTTACAGGATTTTTCTGATTTAGATAAAGAAGAGGTTCATAAAAATCCAGCCTGGTATGATGAAATTTTTAATTCTGATATACCATTTTTTAATCGTTTAGATTTTGTTTTCGGCTTTGAACCAACTATTTATATGAATGCACATCCAAAAACAACAAGTGCCCCTTCGCCAATTGTTTATCCTTTGTATTTTGGTTTTAACTGGCCAAATGACACATTTATTTCTTTTGAACCAAGTTTTAAATTTTTCAGTACCTATTATCTTGTTAATAATGATATGGTACTTCCTGCTGAAATTGAAAATCGTACAGTAAATGCTTATTCCTGTATGTTTAATATTCCGGTTGTATTTAAATTTAACTTCTGGAATAAATTTGATGTAAAACTTAATTCAGGAATTGGTTTTTTAATTCGTATTCCATCTTTAGCCGAAGGAGTTTCTCCTGATGATTCCGGTTATTATGGAACAGCTCAAGATGATTATGAATATATAAAAAATTGGCTTGTATTAAGCTGGCGTTTCCTTTATCTTTCTGGCGGCGTTGATTGTTTATTTAAAATTACAGACACTTTATCAATGGGCCCAGAATTTTCTATGTATTTGCCACTTGGTACTATTTTTTCCGACTGGACTGTTGATGGTATGATGGTTTCTGTCGGTGTAAAGATTGCATTCTAATGAAACATATTTCAGTATCAGATTTTTACAAAAACAAATTTAACGGAAAAGTATACAAAATTACTGTTGATGCAGGCTGCACTTGTCCAACCAGAGACGGTACTCTTTCAAAAGGTGGATGCAAATTTTGCAGCAGTAATGGCAGTGGTGATTTTATTCCTTCAAAACAACTTTCCATTTCAGAACAGATTGTACAGGCAAAAAAATTAGTAGATTCAAAATTTTCCAGAAAAGCGGCTCGTGGCGAAAATGTTGAAAAAAAATATATTGTCTATTTTCAAAATTTTACCAGTACTTACGGAAATGAAGATGAATTAATAAAAAAATATAAAGAAGCCGTTACCGCAGAAAATGTTGTTGGAATTGCCATTGGTACACGACCTGATTGTCTTGGCTTAAAAATTCTGGATTTTCTAGGAAAACTGGCAGATTCTTTTTATGTTCAAATTGAACTCGGCTTGCAGACTAGTTGTGAAAAAACTGCAGATTATTTTAATCGCTGCTATAAAAATCAGGTTTACCAGGAAGGCGTAAAATTAATTCACAAAATAAATCCTGAAATTCATGTAGTAACTCATTTAATTTTTGGACTTCCTGGAGAAGATTTTTCTCAGATGATGGAATCTGTGGACTTTGCAGTAAAAAGCGGAACAGATGGAATAAAGATTGCCTGTCTTTATATTTTAAAAGGGACAGAAATTGAAAAAGATTATTTGTGCGGAAAATTTAAAGCTCTTGAAATGAATGAATACTTAGAATTAATAAAAGAGGCTTTGGAAAGAATTCCGGAAAATATTGTAATTCACAGGCTTACAGGGGACGGTCCAAAATCCCTCTTAGTAGCTCCACTTTGGACTGGAGATAAAAAAAGGGTTTTAAACTTAATAAATAAACTGATGAATTAGCGCTTTTGCATTTCTATACGCTTTTTTCTTACATCATTTAATAATTCTGTAAGATTTTCTTTATCTTCTTTAGAAATTAATTCTTCCATTATAGAAAGCTGATTTTTAAAATTCTCTATGTGATTGATTAATTTTTCCTTATTACTGATAAACAATTCTGTCCAAAGAGGAGCGTTTATCATGGCAATTCTGGTTAAATCTTCAAAACTACCGCCACCAAAAGAAGTAATTTCAGTATTTTCAGCACTTTCTACCATTGCAGAAGCTACAACGTGACACAACTGAGAAGTAAAACCGATTTTATTATCATGATCATCACTTGTTGTTTCTGTGATTTTTGTAAATCCCATTTTTGTAATCAATTCTCTTAATAAAGAAAGATTTTCCGGTTTATTGTTTGAATGGGGAATTAAAATATAATTGTGATTTAAAAAGTATTCACCTTTAGAAGCACTAAAACCTTCTTTTTCTCCGCCGGCCATTGGATGTCCAAAAATAAAATCAGCATTTTGAGGTTTTATAGAATCGTATTCTTTTTCAAGAAGAGCTTTTACACCGCTTATATCAGTGATAATTGCATCATTCTTAAAATTCTTTGAATTATTTTTCAGAAAATCTAAAGTTGCATGTGGATAAAGACAAATAAAAACAAAATCACAAAGAGAAAGCATTTTTTTTGTGTCTTCAGGAAGAAATCCTTTATTGATTATTTTTGAATCGGTTGCAGCGTAAAGGGATTCAAGATTTTTGTCCATTGCATAAATTTTACCATTTGATTTGTCCGATAAAATATTTGTTCTGATAGCTTTTGCAATTGAACCACCCATAATTCCAAGCCCGATGATTCCGTAATTTAATTCTGAAAGATTTTTCATTAAACGATTCCTTTCCTATTAATGTAAATCAAAAACGAAAAAAAAAGAAGTAGGGAGGACTTTGGGATTTTGGAGAAAAAAATTGATTTAATCGTTCTTATTTCATACAATTATTTAATATGAAGAGAAAAATATTTATAGTTATTTTATTTAGTTTTGTACTTGGTGTTTGTTTTTCCCAAACAGAAACAACTGGATTTGAAGATTTTGTTACTGCAAAAAAATACGAGCAGAGTGGACAGTTTTTTTCGGCTTACAAATATTATAAATCTGCAAAAGAGAAAGGTTATTCTATAAATTTAAGACAAATTGAAAAGGCTATAGACAAGAAGGTTGATTCATTTATGCAATCTCCAGAGAAGGCTTTGATTTGTATTCAGGATATGGAAAAATGCTTTTCAGAAGAACTGATGTGGGATGTATCATTTACTATTAAATATAATTCAAATGAAAAAAAGGTTTATATTGATGTAGAGTTAACAGAAAATTCTCAAACAAAAAGTTTTCTTTCCACGGGTAAAGATGCAATTGAAGCAGTTCCATCTTTGGATACTCAATGGCCTTTAATTTCTTCTGTTGATTCTTCCAGCAGCAGTAATAATCTTATAAATGGAATTCCAACTGTTGATTATAACGGAATAAAGTTTAATTCTACCACGAACAAACTTTTTGATATTTCTTTTGAAATCAAGGATTCTTCTGGAAGACAAATTTGTAAAAAGGAAAATTTTTCTGTTTGTAATAAAAGAACTCTCATTATAAATAATCCTTCTGATTCGTTAATACGAAAGATTCGAAGCCGGGAATTGAAGGTTGAAATAACAAAGGCGGAAGTTAAATACGGAACAATTACCGGAAAATTTGACGGCGATTTTAGCAAAGTATCTGGTCTTTCTAAAAAAACGGTAGATTGTTCTAAAACAAAAACAAAACTTTCCTATGATATGATTGGTCTTGAAGGAAAAGTTCTTAATATTTATGTATGGAATGATGAATTTGCTGATTGTTTCTATTCTTTCTATGCAGCAAAATTACCAGCTGATGTAAAGGTAAATTTTGTTCATACTACTAACCAGGCTTACGCTTATCGGAACAAACTGAATGAAGCTTTATCTGCTCAGGACGAAGTTGCAGCCAATGATAAAGTTGATATTTTTCTGGTAGAGGAAGACTATGCTTTAGACTATGTTGATTCACCGTATACATTAGATGTAAAGAAAGACATTGGTCTTACAGATGCTGATCTCGCTAATCAGTTTAAATATACAAAAGATGTTGTAACAGATTCAAAAGGAAATCTTAAAGGTGTTTCTTGGCAGGCTTGTCCAGGTGGATTCCTCTATCGTCGTTCTTATGCTAAAGAAGTTCTCGGAACAGATGAACCTTCTGAAGTACAGGAAAAACTCGCTGACTGGGCTAAATTCAATGCAGTTGCTGCAGATATGAAAGCTGCTGGATACTACATGCTTTCTGGTTATGATGATGCATTCCGTGCATTCTCTGACAACATGACACAGCCATGGGTTGTTGATAACAAAATCGTTATTGACCCACAGATCCAGGCTTGGATTGATCAGACAAAAGAATACACAGACAAAGGATACAACAACAAAGCTTCTCTTTGGTCTGCTGAATCAACACAGGGTATGATGGAAGATGGTAAAGTATTCGGTTACTTCGGACCAGCTTGGTTCATCGACTTCTGTATGCCACATGACGAAGGTTCTGCTTTCGGTGACTGGGCATTCTGTAAAGGTCCACAGGGATTTTCTTGGGGTGGAACATGGATTTGTGCTGCAGCTGGAACAGATAACATTGAACTTATCAGAGACATTATGTTAACACTCACATGTGATGCTGATACAATGACAACATTCGCAAAAGAAAAAGGTGACTTCGCTAACAACAAAACTTCTATGACAGCAATTGCAGCTTCAGAGTACGGTAACGACTTCTTAGGTGGACAGAAACGAACACCATTTTTCATTGATTCTGCTAAAACAATCGATAAAAGTAATAAAACAAAGTATGATGAGGGGATAAATGAATGTCTTCTCCGTAATATGCAAGGGTACTTTTATGGTTACATAGATCTTGATACTGCATGGGAAAACTTTTACACATCAGTAGAAGAACGATATCCAATTTTACACAGATAATGTTTTTACTTCAGGAGAAATAAATGAAAAAATTAATTTTTATCACTACTTTACTTTGTTTATCATTCAGTTTATTTGCATTCCCAGATATGAGGGTTACAGAACATGGTGATGAAATTATAAAAATTCTGGATGATGAATTATTCATGTTTCTTGAACCTGTTGAAAATGGTGAAGAAGAAACTGTAAGACATTATACAATCACCCCTGACTGGAATTTAATCGATGATGAAAATAACAATTGGGGACAGATTAAAGAAACAGAAGAATCTTATATTATTTCTTTTGAAGAAAATAACGAAGGCTTTAGCAGTACAATTGAATTTAACAAAAAGACATTTTGTTTTGCAAAGACAGAAACTTTTCGCTCAAAATATTTAGTTCAGACAAATTATTATGATGATTATGGCCGGATTTCCAAAGTTATTGTCAAAAATTTTTATGGAGGCGAAACAGTTTATTTAATCGAGTATCACGGGCTTAGTTTAAAAACAAAATCTATCACATGTTATGATTCTGATACTGACTATTTTATTATGAAATATGAAGAAACTAACGGAAATCTTGTTTATTCAGCAAAATATGAATCCAATGAATTGTATAGAGAAAATTTTGTTGAATATTACGAAGACAGTGATGTTGTAAAAAAAGAAACTGAAATTAATCAGCAGGGTATTAAAATTGATGAATATTCAAAAGATAGAAAACTTATTTCAAGTATTTATAAATCTAAAGATGGTAATTCTGTTTACGTAAATGAACGCTACGAATATGATTCAAATGGTAACAGAATCCGGGCTTATTCTCTTGATGAAAAGGATCAGATTATTTTTACACAAGTACAGATTTATAACGAGAAAAATCAGCTTGTTCAGGAAATATTAAAAGATGAAAAAACCGGATATGTTTCAAAAGATGTTGTTGAATATGTTTCAGATATTCCAATTCGTCAGCTGGTTTATAGAAACGATGTTCTTACATTTGTTTACGAAATACAATCTGTAGATGGTAAAGATAACTGCTTCTGCTATAATTATTCAAATCCAGATTATTTTAGAATTACACATTGTTATGGTGATGACGATAGATTTAATTTAGTAAAAGAAGAATTTTATGAAATTGATGAAGGAAAAATCGCCTTTACTAAAAAATACAGTTATAATAATAGAAATCAAATTCAACGAATAAAAACCTATACAGCTGAAAATAAATTGTCTGATTGGAAATCTTATGAGTATTATGATGATGGAATAACTCTTAAAACAATTTATAAATTTGAAGATGGAAAAATTGTTTATATAAAAGATTTTGATTCAGAAGGTAAACAGATTTCTCTTGCAGATTTTGAAAAAGATTCAGGAAAAATTACTTTTTATTATGCCCTTAAATTTAATGAAGTTGGAATGTACAGCCTGAACAATGAATATGTATTAAAAAATCTGGCTATTGATATAGATAAACTTCCTGAATATGCAAAACAGTCAGAGAATGGTTATTATATTGACTGGAACGAAAAATCTGATGCAAAAGTTACAAAGTACGATTTTACTCAGGAAAAAGAAGCCTGGTCTTTATTAAAGAATCTGGAAAAAGAAAATAAAATTATTCCCGGTGAGCATATTATTCTGGAAAATGTGAATAATGAAACGGTCAGATATATTTTTAAACTTACAGAAAAAGGCTTTGTAGATTTTGATTTCTGCTATAGACTGGACTTCAAAGATAAATAAACCGTCATGCCGAATTTATTTCGGCATCTCACCGAAAATGTTTTTTATAAATTACAGGTGAGACCCTGAAACAAGTTCAGGGTGACATAGTGTGGTGAAATAAAGTGTCATGCCGAATTTATTTCGGCATCTCACCGAAAATGTTTTTTATAAATTACAGGTGAGACCCTGAAACAAGTTCAGGGTGACATAGTGTGGTGAAATAAAGTGTCATGCCGAATTTATTTCGGCATCTCACCGAAAATGTTTTTTATAAATTACAGG